>CAZHUU010000322.1:0-1532 GCA_964535335.1 uncultured Mycobacterium sp. | reverse complement strand
AGGCCCGGACCTTACTGGGTGCGGTCATCGTCAACACTCCCTACGCCGTTGTAGCGTCGTGTCTCCCGGAGCTTCAGCGATCTCTGGGAAACTCAGCTTGACAGCTGCATTGCATACAACAACTAACGATCTGTTTTCTTGCCACAAGTGATACCTGTCTGTAATCCGGTGGCCACCGTGGCGTCGGCATTCCCTTTGTTTGCTTACCTAGACTGAATCCCGTGGCCATACGCCCGCCGCGCGGTTCGGCGACGGTGCTCACGGTGGCGGGGGTGATCGCATCCACCGGCACCGCCGTGGTCGGTGCCCGCAATCTGCTCAACATCCAGGCCGAACGGGCGCGCAGCGTGATCCCGAAGGCCTGGGATGTGCCGCCGCGGGCCGACGGCGTCTACGCCCCTGGTGGCGGACCGGTACGTCGCTGGGATCGCAACACCCCCTTCGACCTGCATCTGATGGTGTTCGGCGACTCCACCGCCACCGGCTACGGCTGCCGCGACGCCGACGAGGTTCCCGGCGTGCTGGTCGCCCGCGGGCTGGCCGAGGAGTCCGGGAAGCTGATTCGGCTCTCGACCAAGGCGATCGTGGGCGCCACCTCGAAGGGACTGTCCGGACAGGTCGACGCCATGTTCGTGGCGGGGCCGCAGCCGGACGCCGCGGTCATCATGATCGGGGCCAACGACATCACCGCGCTGAACGGGATCGGCGCGTCGGCCCGCCGCCTGGGCGCCGCGGTCCAGCGCCTTCGCGCCAGTGGAGCCGTCGTGGTCGTGGGCACCTGCCCCGACTTCGGCGTCATCACCGCGATCCCACAGCCGCTGCGCTGGACCGCCCGGTCGCGGGGACTGCAGCTGGCCCGCGCGCAGGCGGCCGCGGTCCGCAGCGCCGGCGGTATCCCGGTGCCGCTCGCCGATCTGCTGACACCGAATTTTCTGCAGGACCCGGAGTCGATGTTCTCCGAGGACCGCTACCACCCGTCCGCCGCCGGATATGCGCTGGCGGCCAACCAGTTGCTGCCCGCGCTGTGCCACGCCCTCGGGGAGTGGACCGGCGCGACGGTGCCCGACCTGCCCTGGGCGGCGCTCTCGGATGGCCGGCCGCTGGCCGCGCGGTTGCGGCCGCTGACCCGGCTGCTGCGCCGCCGCACCACCGGGGTGCCCGCTCCGATCGTGGTGACGGCCAGCTAGGTTCGATACCAGCTTGTCGCCGCGAACAGGAGTCGTCATGTCCGAAGCCGTCATCGTTTCCACCGCCCGCTCTCCGATCGGCCGTGCCATGAAGGGGTCGCTGGTCGACATGCGGCCCGACGACCTGGCCACGCAGATGGTGCGCGCCGCACTCGACAAGGTCCCCGCGCTGGACCCACGCGAGATCGACGACCTGATCATGGGGTGCGGTCAGCCCGCCGGTGAGTCCGGCGTGAACCTCGCCCGCGTCGTTGCGGTGCTGTCCGACATGCCGAACGTGCCGGGCGTGACCGTCAACCGCTACTGCTCGTCGTCGCTCCAGGCGATCCGGATGGCCGGCCACGC
>CAZHUU010000321.1:0-1545 GCA_964535335.1 uncultured Mycobacterium sp. | reverse complement strand
ACGACGGCGCCTATGTGCGCGACCACTTCTTCGGCCGCGACCCGCGCACCAAGGCGCTGGTGGCCGAGATGAAGGACAGCGAGATCTGGAACCTCAAGCGCGGCGGACACGACTACCGCAAGGTGTACGCCGCCTACCGCGCGGCGATGGAGCACAAGGGCCAGCCCACGGTGATCCTGGCCAAGACCATCAAGGGCTACACCCTGGGCGCTCACTTCCAGGGCCGCAACGCCACCCACCAGATGAAAAAGCTTGCGCTGCAAGATCTCAAGTACTTCCGGGATGCCATCCGGATCCCGATCAGCGACGAGCAACTGGAGGAGAACCCCTATCTGCCGCCGTACTACCACCCCGGACCGGAGGCGCCGGAGATCCGCTACCTGCTCGACCGGCGCCGCGCGCTGGGCGGGTTCGTGCCCGAGCGGCGTAACAAGGCCAAGGTGCTGGCGCTGCCGCCGCGCGACGTGTACGCACCGCTGAAGAAGGGTTCGGGCCAGCAGCATGTCGCCACCACCATGGCGATGGTGCGCACCTTCAAGGAACTGTTGCGCGACAAGGAGATCGGGCACCGGATCGTCCCGATCATCCCCGACGAGGCGCGCACCTTCGGGATGGACTCCTGGTTCCCGAGCCTGAAGATCTACAATCGCAACGGCCAGCTCTACACTGCGGTCGACGCCGAGCTGATGCTGGCCTACAAGGAGAGCGAGATCGGCCAGATCCTGCACGAGGGGATCAACGAGGCCGGCTCGACGGCGTCGTTCACCGCGGTCGGCACGTCGTACTCGACGCACAACGAGCCGATGATCCCGCTCTACATCTTCTATTCGATGTTCGGCTTCCAGCGCACCGGCGACGGGTTCTGGGCCGCCGCGGACCAGATGGCCCGCGGCTTCGTGCTGGGCGCGACGGCGGGACGCACCACGCTGGTCGGCGAGGGCCTGCAGCACGCCGACGGCCACTCGCTGCTGCTGGCGGCCACCAATCCGGCGGTGGTGGCCTATGACCCGGCGTTCGCCTTCGAGATCGCCTACATCGTCGAGAGCGGGCTGGCCCGGATGTTCGGTGAGCACCCGGAGAACGTCTACTTCTACATCACCATCTACAACGAGCCCTACGCCCAGCCACCCGAGCCGGAGAACTTCGACCCGGCGGGCCTGCTGCGCGGGATCTACCGCTACCGCGCGGCGGCCGAGAAGCGCTCGAACGTGGCCCAGATCCTGGTCTCGGGGGTGGCGATGCCGGAGGCGCTGCGGGCGGCCGACCTGCTGGCCGAGCGCTGGGACGTGGCCGCCGACGTCTGGTCGGTGACCAGCTGGGGTGAGCTCAACCGGGACGGCATCGCCGCGGAGCGGGAGATCCTTCGGCACCCTGACCGGCCCGCCCCGGTCCCGTACGTCACCGAGGTGCTCGCCAAGACGGCAGGGCCGGCCGTCGCGGTCAGCGACTGGATGCGGGCCGTCCCCGAACAGATCCGCCCCTGGGTGCCCAACACCTACGTGACGCTGGGCACCGACGGATTCGGCTTCTCCGACACCCGGCCGG
>CAZHUU010000320.1:0-1552 GCA_964535335.1 uncultured Mycobacterium sp. | reverse complement strand
CAACGACCCGATGGTGCAGATCCCCAAGATCGTCGCCAACAACACCCGCATCTGGGTCTACTGCGGTAACGGCAAGCCCAACGAGCTGGGCGGCGGCGATCTGCCCGCCACCTTCCTGGAGGGCCTGACCATCAAGACCAACATCACCTTCCGCGACAACTACCTCGCGGCCGGTGGCACCAACGGCGTGTTCAACTTCCCGGACAACGGCACGCACAACTGGGCGTATTGGGGCCGGGAGCTGCAGGCGATGAAGCCCGACCTGCAGCGCGTCCTCGGCGCGGCCTGAGATTTCGGGGTGCGGGTCGCCGGCTAGAAACCGCCGGCGACCCGCACCAC
This sequence comes from uncultured Mycobacterium sp., assembly GCA_964535335.1. Classification (GTDB taxonomy): domain Bacteria; phylum Actinomycetota; class Actinomycetes; order Mycobacteriales; family Mycobacteriaceae; genus Mycobacterium. Next base: position 1,213 of record CAZHUU010000320.1, on the reverse strand, counting down.
CGCTCGGCCCGAATACTTTCCATCCCGCACCTGGTCGATCACCGTGACGACATCCTTGATGTCGACGTCATGGGTGACATCGGCCAGGTGTTGTGGTTTCAGGGCTGCGCCCAGGCGCTCCCAGAGCGCGCGGCGCGGCCCGATCGGCATCTGCACCGAGTCGATGCCCAGTAGCGCCACGCCGCGCAGAATGAACGGCATCACGGTCGTGTTCAGGCCGGCGCCGCCGGTGAGGCCGCTGGCGGCCACTGCGCCGCCGTACTTCAGCGTGCTGAGCACATCGGCCAGCGTCGCGCCGCCGACGCAGTCCACCGCGCCGGCCCAGCGGGTCTTGGCCAGCGGCCGCGGCTTGGCGTCCGGGTCCTCGGGCAGCCGGCCGATCACTTCGGCGGCGCCCAGCGCCCGCAGATGCTCGGCGGCTTCCGGCTTGCCGGTCGAGGCCACCACCTCGTAACCCGCGGCCGACAGCAGGTCCACGCTGACCGATCCGACGCCGCCGGTGGCCCCGGTCACCACGATCGGGCCGTCCCCGGGCCGAATCCCGTACTTGACGAGGGCCTCAACGCTCATCGCGGCGGTGAAGCCGGCGGTGCCGATGGCGGCCCCCTCGTGCGGGGTCAGCGTGCCGAGAGCCACCACCTGATCGGCGGGCAACCGTACATACTCGCCATAACCGCCGTGACGGCCGGTGCCGATCTCGTAGCCGTGCGCCAGCACCCGGTCGCCGACGGCGAAGTCGGGCGACGACGATTCGACGACCTCCCCGGTGAGGTCGATGCCCGGCACCACCGGGTACTCCCGGACGACGCCGCCGCGCGGGGTGAGCGCCAGTGCGTCCTTGAAGTTGACGCTGGAATAGGCGACCCGGATCGTGACGTCGCCGTCCCCGAGTTCGGTGGGCTCGAGGGTCTCGATCGCCGTGGTGATCTGATCGCCGTCCTGGCGGGCCAGCAGTGCCTTGAAGGAATCCATGGCCATGACCGTAGCCGCCGGCCGCCATGAGCACAATGCGAAAAACATGGATTACGACCGTTGCGCGGGTTGTGCGCACAAGCGCGACAGCCGTAGGTGGGTGCTCGTAGTTTCGAGCACGTAAGCCAGCAAATCCAGTACAGAAGAGGATTGAAAAATGAAGCGCCTCAAAGGATATGGGATCGCGCTCGCGACCAGTGCGGCGATCGCGGCCGCGGCGCTGAGCACCGCCGGTGCCGCT
>CAZHUU010000319.1:0-1558 GCA_964535335.1 uncultured Mycobacterium sp. | reverse complement strand
GGCAGCCGACCGGTTTCCACGCCGTTGACCTTCGCCACAGCAAAGGTCATGTCCTGCAGGCCGGGTGTTCCGGGATCCTCGACGACCTGCCGGCTCATGTTCATCGTCGGGTCCTCGATGCGGCGGGCGACCGGCGCCAGCGGCACCTGCTGGGTCACCTTCTCGATGCGGATCCGGGTCACCTGGATCTGCATGCCCGCGATCACCGGCGACGCCGCCGTCGGCACCACGGCGTCGCTCTGCTCGAGCGGCACGCCGGCGGCGGCCAGCAGCGCCCCGACGTTGGGCGCGGCGAGATGCACCGTGCTGACGGCTCCACCGTCGTTGATCTGCACGGTCTTCGCGCTCACGACCGGCAGCGCCATCCCCTCCAGCGGCAGGCGGCTACCGCGGGAGGCGGCGGCCGGGGCGGTGTCGGTCATCGACAACTGGGCCAGCGCCTCGTCGACGGTGGAGGCGGTGGTCCACACCTGCTTGGCGTCCTGACCGTCCAGCGATATCTGCAGCGGACGGCTGCGCCGCAGCACGATGGTCTGCGCGTCGTCCACGGACTGATCGCCCGCGGGGAAGAGGTCGTCGCGGTCGGCGACCGAGAAGCCGTTCTCCTGGACGATGTCTAGGACCCGCGACTTCATCGTGGTGACCTTCAGTTGGGTGCCGTCCACGTCGAGGGTCACGGTCTTGCGGGCCGTGACGGCGTAGGCACCGGCTCCGGCCAGCGTCAGCAGCAGGGCGGCGACCAGGATGCGGAAAACAGGTGACGACGAATGCTGAAGCTTGATCAACGCGTTCAAGATGCTTAGTCCCGACTCTCCCGACAAAAGCGAGCTAAAAAACAATCAGGGGGCCGGCGCCCCCCTTCGATCACAAGACGGTAACGAACCGTACCGGGTCCGGGCAACCCGGCCCGGACGGTCTCAACAGACCCTTAGAGATCATTTGTTTGCTGGTCAGCCCAGTCCGTACACCCGTCGGGCGGTGGCCGTGGACTGCGCGGCGACCTGTTCGGCGGGGCGATCCACTACCTCGGCAAGCGCCCGAACGGTGTAGGGCAGGCAGTACGGCTCGTTGGGTGCGCCGCGGTAGGGGTGCGGGGTGAGGAAGGGGGCATCGGTCTCCACCAGCAGCTGCCCGGGCGGGACCAGGGTGGCGGCTTCGCGCAGCTGGTGCGCATTGCGGAAGCTGACCGTGCCGGACAGGCTCAGCACCCAGCCGGCGTCCACGCAGGTGCGCGCCATCTCCGGGCCCGACGAGAAGCAGTGGAAGATCACGGTCTCGGGAGCGCCCTCGGCCGCCAGGACGTCGAGCACCGCGGCGTCGGCGTCGCGGTTGTGGATCATCAGCGGCTTGCCGGTGCGCTTGGCCAGCTCGATGTGCCAGGCGAAGGATTGCCGTTGCTCGGCCGGGGGCGCGCAGCCGTCGAGGCGGCCGGGCCAGTAGAGGTCCATGCCGGTCTCGCCGATCGCGACGACCCGGGGGTGTGCGGCCAGCGCTTCGATCTCGGCGCGCGCGGCGTCGGTCAGGGCGTTCGCCCGAGTGGGGTGCAGCGCCACCGCGG
>CAZHUU010000318.1:0-1561 GCA_964535335.1 uncultured Mycobacterium sp. | reverse complement strand
GGCTCGCGGCGCGGGCCGAACTGGTTGATGTGACCTCGGCGCTGGCGGTGTTCGGCGTGATGGGGCCGAAATCCCGCGACCTGTTGAGCACCCTCACCGACACCGACCTGTCCGATGCGGCGTTCCCGTTCGGCACCAGCCGGACGATCGCGCTGGGCTACGCCACGGTGCGGGCGACCCGGATCACCTACGTCGGCGAACTGGGTTGGGAGCTCTACGTTCCCACCGAGTTCGCCGTCGGGGTGTACGAGGATCTGCTGAAGGCCGGGGAACGCTTCGCCGTGTGCCGCGGCGGCTACTACGCCATCGAGTCGATGCGGCTGGAAAAGGGCTACCGCGCCTTCGGGCGCGAGCTGACACCCAGCGAGAACCCGGTCGAGGCCGGTCTGCTGTTCGCCTGCAAGCTCAAGACCGACGTCGACTTCCTCGGCCGCGCGGCGGTGGAGCAGGCCAGGACCGACGGGCCGCGCAAGCGGCTGGTGAGCTTCGCACTCGACTCCCCCGACCCGATGCTGTGGGGCGGCGAGTTGATCCTGCGCGACGGCGCGGTGGCCGGGCAGGTGACCTCGGCGGCGTGGGGCGCCACCATCGGCGCCTGCGTCGGTCTGGCCTACCTGCGTGCCGGTGACGACACCGTCGTCACCCCCGAGTGGATGCGCTCCGGTAGCTATGCGGTGAACGTCGGCGGCGAGATCCACCCGATCACCGTGTCGCTCAAGGCGATCTACGACCCGGCCAACGTACGCATTCGCTAGCCGAGTCGACGATGCCGCCGAGGCACGAGCACTAGTGCGCGAAGTGCGCCTCGTCGAAGTGGCCGGCCGGCTTGATCGCATCCAGGTGGCCCAGCACCGCGTTCAGGTCCTCCCACAGTGAGCGGGCCAGGTCGGCGGAGAAGCCCTCCCGCACCACCACCCGCAGCACCGCCACGTCCTCGGCCCCGTCGGGCATGGTGTAGGCGGGCACCTGCCAGCCGTAGGAGCGCAATGCGGCCGACACGTCGAACTCGGTGTAGCCGAAGTCCCCGGACAGCTTGAACGCCACCACCGGGATGTCCGAGCCGTCGGAGATGACGTCGAAGTGGTGGCAGCCCTCCAACTGGTCGGAGAACCAGCGCGCGGTGTCCGACAGGCAGCGCATGACGTGGGTGTATCCGGCGCGGCCCAGGCGCAGGAAGTTGTAGTACTGCCCCACCACCTGGTTGCCCGGCCGGGAGAAGTTCAGGGTGAAGGTCGGCATGTCGCCGCCGAGGTAGTTGACCCGGAACACCAGGTCCTCCGGCAGCGCATCGGCGTTGCGCCACACCACGAACCCGATGCCCGGGTAGGTCAGCCCGAACTTGTGGCCGCTGACATTGATCGACGCCACCCGCGGTAGCCGGAAGTCCCACTCCAGTTCCGGGTGCAGGAACGGCACCACGAACCCGCCACTGGCGGCATCCACGTGCACCGGGATGTCGAGTCCCTTGTCCTTTTCGAGTTGGTCCAGCGCCGCGCAGATCTCGGCGATCGGCTCGAGTTCCCCGGTGTAGGTGGTGCCCAGGATGCCGACGACCCCGATG
>CAZHUU010000317.1:0-1579 GCA_964535335.1 uncultured Mycobacterium sp. | reverse complement strand
TGATTCCGTAGGTGTGTCCGTCGGTGCGGCTGCGGAAGGTGTAGGCCAGGCTGCAGATCGCGTTGGCGGTGTGGATGCGTTCGCCGGCGCTGACGGAGGTGGCGACGGCCTGGGCGGGGGCGGGGGAGGCCGCGATGAGAACAGCGGCCACACCGGTTGTGAGCGCGCCGCGGTTCATGGCCGGCACACGGCGCGTTCGGCTTTGAGCAGGTTGCGGTGGCGGATCTCGTCGATGAGCCGTGCCGCGGCGGCGGGGGCGCTGCCCGGCCGGGTGAACCGCAGTCCGGCGAGGTGCTAGGCGGCCTGGCCGACGATTGCGGTTTCGCGGGGGTCGGGCCGACTCACCGGTCTGCCCACCCCGGTTGGGCGGCTGCTTCGGCCCGACGCCACCAGTCGAGGAGTTCCTCGCGCACGCCGGCGAATTGTTCGGTGAGTTCGGCTCGGTCCGAATCGCTTTCGCCGATGGCCTGCATGCGCTGTCCGGCGGCGGTGAAGGCACGCCGGTAGGCGTTGTCCAAGACTTCCCGGGCGTAACTGCCGGCGTTGTCGGGGCAGACCGTCTCGGTGTAGGCCCGTGCCAGGTACACCGACAGTTGGTGGTGGCGGTGTGCGGTGGGGGGCGCCGCGGGGTCCGCGGCGATGCTGCCCGCCCGGTGTTTGGCGCTGGCCAGCACGAGGACGGGGTCGGGCTTTTGTCCGGCCTCGGCCAGGGCGGTGATGAGTTCGTAGGCCCATCGGGTGATGGGTCGCTCGATAGCGGCCGGCGGAACCAGTGTTGCGATGCGGCTCACGGTGTCTGACGGCAGCCACATCAGGGAGCCGACCAGTTGGTGTTCGGGGTCCCAGGGGGAGGTCGGCGAGTGGTCCGCACCGGTTGGCTCGGCGTCCAGCCAGCTGGTGTCGCCTTCGGCCGCCTGGTCGGCGCGGCCTCCGGGCAGGACCTCGAATCGTGGTGCGGCGGCGTTCATTACGGGCGTTCTTTCTCGAAGACGACGTGCAGGACGGCGTAAGCGGCTCGGGCTGTGCGGACAGCTGCGTCCAGGTGCGCGGCGCAGTCTCTGCCGTCGCGGCCGTCGACGAGTTCGACGTCCTCTGCAGCTGCGCTGCGGAGATCGTCGAGGAGTTCGGCGGCGTGTTCCATCACTCGGATGCCGTAGGTCAGGTGGGTGAGTAGTTCAGCGCGCTTGGCGCTCACGGCGTCGTCGTGATCGGCGTAGGGGTCGTGCAGCTGGTCGAAGAGGTTGGTGACGTTCATGGTCGTTCGTGCCTTTCGCGGTGTGGCTGAGTCAGGCGGCGAGCCGGCTGATGCGGTCGGGGCGGAAGCCCGACCAGGAATCGGTGGGGGTGACCACGACGGGGGCCTGGAGGTGCCCGAGGGACATGACGTAGTCACGGGCCTGCTCGTCAAGGCTGATGTCGATCGTGGCGAACTCCACGCCCAGTTTCTTGAGCGCCCGTGTGGTCGCCTCGCATTGCACGCAGGCCGGTTTTGTATAAACCGTAATGTTGGTCATGATCTGTTCTCCTAAAATGGTGAGCGGTGAGCCGTATACGTCAATTTTAAATTGGGCCGCGAATT
>CAZHUU010000316.1:0-1603 GCA_964535335.1 uncultured Mycobacterium sp. | reverse complement strand
ACGTGGGCTTGCAGCGGGAAGTAGCGGATGACGAAGTTCACCCGGTCCCCGTACTCGGCCCGAGCCTGTTCGATCGCCGGGTAGACCGCCCGGCAGCCCTCGCATTCGAAGTCGAGGAACTCCACAAACGTCACCTGGCTGTCGGGCACCGAGTTCAGCCGGTGACTGTTTTCGCGCACCACCTGCCCCACCGCGCCGGGGTCGGGCAGCGCCGAGCCGGCCGCGCCGCGGTCACGCACCGACAGGTAGACCAGCACACCGATCGCCATGGCGGCGATGAGGAACGCGGTGAGCAAGATACGGCTGATGCGCGCCATTCAATATGCCCCTTTCTGGGCGTGAACGATTTGGAAGGGTCGGGCCCAGCTGCGGGCGGGCTGGCCGCTGGTGACGGTCAGGCCGTGGGCGGTGAACGCGTCGGCCAGGCCGGTGCCCAGCACGTCGCGGGCGTGGGGTCGCTCGGCGAACCGCATATAGCGATCGAAGACGGCGCGGGCGGTGGGTGGCGGGTCGAGGTCGACGGCGATGACCTGGCCGCCCGGGCGTAGCACGCGGCGGGTTTCATCGAGGGCGCGGTGGCGGGTCTCGGTAGGCAGTTCGTGCCAGCCGAACACGCTCATCACCACATCGAAAGTGCTGTCGCCGAACGGTAATGCCGCGGCGTCGCCGTGATGCAGCACCACAGTGCCGATCCCCGCGCGGGTGAGGCGGCGGCAGCCCACGGCCAGCATTTCCGGGGAGATGTCGGGCGAGTCCACCGGGGTGGCCGGGGGCGTGTCGGCGAGGAGGCGGGCGGCGGACCCGGGGCCGCCGCACAGTGCGGGCACCCGCCGCGGGTGCTGGTCGGCGACCAGTTGGGCCAGCCGATCGTGCGGACGCCCGGGGATGAACCGGTTACCGGCTTCGAACAGCGGCCCCGCGAGAGCGAATTTGAGCCGGTTGCGGCTCCAGCCTGCGGTCATGTCCGCAGCCGTTCACCGGTGATGATCGCGGCGGGTGATGTGTAGAGGCGTGGGGTGCTGGCGTATCGGTCGGCGCAGTCGGCCGAGCAGAACCACCAATCCCGGCCGCCGTGGTGGCGGTGAGCGGGTGCGGTCGCCGGGTCGATACGCATGCCGCAGACCGGGTCACGCGGATAACGGGCCGCGGCCAGCGCGATCCGGTGCAGTGGGACCGCGGTGGTGATATTGCGCAGCACCGGCGCACCGATCGGTGTGGTGGGCAACCCGATCCCGGTGGCCGCCGGCACGATCGCGTCGGTCACCACCGCGTCGCCGGCGCCGGCCAGGGCGGTGATGCGGGCGGCGCTATTGACCGCATGCCCAAAGAAATCGCCGCCGCGACCGATGGCGGGCCCGTGGTGGCTGCCGGCCCGTATCGGCAGAAATCCGTCGGCAGCGGCCACCCGGTCGGCCAGGACGGTGATCGTGGCCATCATCTGGCTGGGGGTGGCGGCGGCCAGCATGACCGCATCCCCAATCGTCTTCACCACCTGCACCCCGGGCCCGACGGCGGCGTGGGCGAGGTCGGCCAGCCGCGCCGCCAACCACGCGGCCTCCCGGTCGCCGCAGGCCTCGGTGAGCACGCTGTAGCCGGCCAAGTC
>CAZHUU010000315.1:0-1626 GCA_964535335.1 uncultured Mycobacterium sp. | reverse complement strand
GCGTCGACCACCTCACCGGTCATCGACAGCCGCCGCGCCATCCCGGAGCCCACCAGTCGGGGCAGCCGTGCCGTCATCCCGCCGCCGGGCAGGATGCCCACCCTGGCATGGGTGTCGGCGAACACCGCGCGCTCCGAGGCGATCAGGAAGTCGCACGCCAGCGCGATCTCCAGGCCGCCGGTGAACGTCGCGCCGTTGACCGCGCCGATCACCGGCTTGCGCAACGCGACGAGGGCGTCCATGCAGTTCATCTTGTCGAACCGACCGAAATAGCCCATGCCCAGCTGCTGGGCCTGCTTGAGGTCCACCCCGGCGCAGAACGCCGGGTCGGCGCCGGTGAGCACCACCGCCCGCACGGCGTCGTCGGCGCCAGCCGCACCCAGCGCGGCATACAACGCCTCGAACAGCTCGGTGCTCAACGCGTTTCGCGCCTCGGGACGGTTCATCGTCAGGACCCGGACCGCGCCGTGGTCCTCGCTGAGCAGGACCATCAGGGCAGGAATCTCGCCGCGTTGTCGGCCAGGTCCAGCAGCGGTTGCGGCAGCGCACCGAGTGCGAAGGTGATCGCCGCGGTCAGCGTGATGGTCGCGACGCTCAGTGAGCTCGGGGTGATGACCTCGGGCGCGTCCTCGGGCGGATCGGTGAAGAACATCAGCACGATCACCCGCACATAGAAGTACGCCGCGATCGCCGAGGCCAGCACGCCGACGATCACCAGCGGGATGGCCCCGCCCTGGCCCGCGGCCTTGAACACCGCGAACTTGCTGACGAACCCACTGGTGAGCGGGATGCCGGCGAACGCCAGCAGGAACAGCGAGAACACCACGCCCACCAGGGGATAGCGCCGACCGAGCCCGGCCCAGCGGGCCATCGCGGTCTCCTCGGCGCCGTCGGCGTTGCGGACCACGCTGACCACCGCGAAGGCGCCCAGCGTGGAGAACGCATAGGCGAACAGGTAGAACAGCGTGGCCGAGAGCCCGGGACGGTTGCCCGCGATCACGCCGGTCAGGATGAAACCGGCATGCGCCACCGCCGAATACGCCAGCATCCGTTTGACATCGGTCTGGGTCACCGCCGTCACCGTGCCGACCACCATGGTCAGGATGGCCACCACCCACAGCACCGGCCGCCACTCGTGGCTCAGCGCGGGCACCGCGACGTAGAACACCCGCAGCATCGCTCCGAACGCCGCCACCTTGGTGGCGGCGGCCATGAACCCGGTGATCGGCGTGGGCGCGCCCTGATACACGTCGGGCACCCACGAGTGGAACGGCACCGCGCCGACCTTGAACAGCAGGCCGACGGTGACCAGGCCGGTGCCGATCAGCGCCAGCGTTCTGTCGTCGGGTTTGGCGGCGATCGCCTCGGCGACCCCGGTCAGGCTCATCGTGCCGGCGAAGCCGTACAGCATCGCGATGCCGAACAGGAAGAACGCCGACGAGAAGGCGCCCAGCAGAAAGTATGTCAGCGCCGCTTCCTGGGACAGCAGCCGACTCCGCCGGGCCAGCCCGCACATCAGATACAGCGGAAGCGACAGGACCTCCAGCGCGACGAACATGGTCAGGAAGTCCCCGGCCGCCGGGAACAGCATCATGCCGCCGATGGCGAACATCGTCAGCGGGAACA
>CAZHUU010000314.1:0-1645 GCA_964535335.1 uncultured Mycobacterium sp. | reverse complement strand
GAACCGGGCAGCGGGGGCAGTCCCGGCGGTGCCGGGGCGGTCGCGGGGGGTGTCGTGGCCGGGGCCGGTGAGGTCGGTGAGGTCGGTGAGGTCGGCGAGGTCGGCGAGGTCGGCGTTTCCCCCGGCGGGGGGGTTGTCGTCTCCGGCGTGGTCTCAGTGGTCGTCGGCGTGGTCGTGGTGGTGCGCGGTTGCACCTGGGTGCGCGGCACCCAGGTGTAGGACGGGTCGGGAATGAAGCCCGGCGGCACCACCTGGGTGGCCGGCTCCGGCGGCGGGGGCGCCGGCTGGTAGGTCGCGTACAACCACCAGATGCCGATGAACGCGACGATCAGCGCGGCGGTGGACGTCCGGACCCGGCCCCACAGGATGTAGTTGGGCCAGCCGCGGCCCTCTTTGGTGGTCAGCTTCATTTCTGCACCGGCCCCTGGGTCTCCTCCTCGGCGCCGCCCGCGGTGGCCGGGTGCACGATCGCCTCGACCATCGGCGGGTTGTCGGCGGGGGTGACGATGCCGGCCCGCAGCAGCGCGGCGACCACCAACAGCCGCAACCGCCGGCCCGCCTCGAACTGCTTGCCGGGCAGGGTGCGGGCGACCATCCGCAGGTTCACGGTCTCCAGTTCGATGCTCTCCACGCCCATCAGCTGCGGCTTGTCCAGCAGCAACTCCTTGAGCTCGGCATCGTCCATCGCCTTGTCGCACACGGTGTGCAGCACCTCGTTGACCTTGTTCAGGTCGGCGGTCGTGGGCACCGGGATGTCGATCACGGCGCGGGCCCAGTCCTTGGACAGGTTCAGCGACTTCATGATCTGGCCGTTGGGGATGGTGTACATCTCGCCCTCGGCCGTGCGGAGTTTGGTGACCCGCAGGGTGACGTCCTCGACGGTGCCCATCGCGTCGTTCGACGAGCCCAGCGTCAGCTCCACCAGGTCACCGAACCCGTACTGCTTCTCGGTGATGATGAAGAACCCGGACAGCAAGTCCTGGACGATGCGCTGGGCGCCGAAGCCCAGGGCGGCGCCCAGCACGGCCGCAGGCGCCACCAGCGAGCTGACCGGGATCGCCAGGATGTCGGTGACCTCCACGGCCACCATCACCGCCAGCAGGGCGATCGCCACGTAGGAGATCACCGATGCGACGGCCTGCCGGTGCTTGGCGCTCTCGCTGCGCACCAAGGCGTCGCTCTGCCGGAAGTCGGCGTCGATGCGGCGGCTGATCCGCTGCGCCGCCCAGTTGATGAACCGGGCCGCCAGCAGGCCGCCGATCAGCAGCAGCGCGATACGCAGGCCACGGGTCAGGATCCATTCGCCGATGGTGCCGTGCCAGAAGTCGTGCCAGCGGCCGGCGAAGGAGAACGCCAGGAAATCAGTCCTCGTGGCGGAGGCCACGAATTCAGTCTTCGTCATCACGTCGATTGCGCCACCGGATTCCCGCCTCCAGGAACCCGTCGATGTCCCCATCCAGTACCGCCGTCGGATTGCCGACCTCGTAGTCGGTCCGTAGATCCTTGACCATTTGGTAGGGGTGCAGAACGTAGGACCGCATCTGGTTGCCCCAGGAGCCAGCCGAGTCGCCCTTGAGCGCATCCATCTTGGCCCTCTCCTCCTCGCGCTGCTTCTGCAGCAGCTTTGACTGCAGGACGGCCATCG
>CAZHUU010000313.1:1435-1678 GCA_964535335.1 uncultured Mycobacterium sp. | reverse complement strand
CCTGCTCGACATTGCCGGCGGCCCCGATGGAGTCGTCACCGACCATGATCTGGACGCCACACGTCGAGCGGCCGTCGACGCCGACATCGCCGCGCTGCAGCGCGCCCGCATCCATGCCCGGAACCTGGACAACCAGGTCTACCGCGTCGAGGCCGCCGCAGCCCGGGCCTTCGCCAAACAGCCGCGCGGCGACTTCGACCTCTCCCGCGAACTCGATCAGATGCGCGAAGAAATCGAGCTGGT
>CAZHUU010000313.1:0-1425 GCA_964535335.1 uncultured Mycobacterium sp. | reverse complement strand
GGAATCGGCCGGCCTGCGCTCCCCGGCCACGGTCTACGCCGACTGCCCCGCTGAGGTTGCAGCCGAGTTGTCCGCCGCGGCGCAGACGGTCGTCAGCCACATCGTCGACAGCGACATAGCGGTGCAACTGCTCCAGATCGGCGGCAGCCCCGAGAAAGCCGCGGTCATCCGCGCCGTCGCCCTAGCAGCGCATCACAGCGACGCCAAAGTGCTGGCCATCCCGGCCAGTCCTGCCGCCGCCCATCACGCCCGCCAGCACCGCTACTCCCACGCCACCACCACCCCCGCCGAGGCCATCGACAAACTCACCAACGGCCAATGGGCACCACCGCCGGGAACGCTGCTCATTGCCGATGACGCCGACCACCTCGACGATGCCCAACTGCGGCGGCTGGCCAGCTACGCCGGCTCCACCAACACCAAACTCCTCCTCGTCACCAGCACCACGGCCGCGCCCGGCCCCACCCGCCATCTCACCGCAGCACTGGCCGACACCCTGCCTTGGTCGCAACAGATCGGAGATACGAGTGCGGCCAGCGAGAGTGCGTTGTCGCGGGCAGCGATCCACCTTCGCAGTCACACCGCGCTGCCGGAGGACGAAACCCACCGCCAAGCGGCTGCACTGCTGACTCGCCGCGACAACCTCATCGGCGTCTACCGCAACCTTGCCGGCCCCGTCGCCGCCCGCGACACCGGGCGGGCGACGTCCGGCACGGATCTCGGAGCCAGCCTGTAGACCTCACGGAAGCACAGACCATTACACCTTCGAGCGGTCATCCCAACCGACCGCCCCCTCCATCCCAGGCTTGCTCACTTAAACCCCGGCCCCGACGCCCCCTATAGGTAGCCTCACCGTCTAGAGATTCGGCACTGTAGGGGTTGGCCGCCGTCCAGGAAATGGGGTGGGTGTGGACGCGTTCGGGGTGCTCGACGAAGTGCTGGGCGACTACCAGTCGTTCGTCGAGGGGTTCCTCAACATTCAGGACGAGCGAGTCAAAGCCAAGGTCGACGCCGAGATTGAAGACGGCTTGCTCTGGCCGGAGCCGTGGCTGGCGCTCAACCCCGCCTTCGAATCCGGCGGGACTGTCGGCCGACTGGTCGACAACGGTGTGCTGGCACCCGCCGCACGCGACATCTTCCGCTTCCGTACCGGTGAGCATGACCCGGGAACCGAACTTGCCTTTCACCGCCATCAGGTCGACGCGATCGAGGTAGCCAACCGCCGCGAGTCCTACGTTCTGACCACGGGCACCGGATCGGGCAAGTCGCTGTCCTACATCGTCCCGATCGTTGACCGGGTCCTGCGAGACGGATCAGGCCGCGGGGTGCGAGCCATCGTCGTCTATCCGATGAACGCCCTGGCCAACAGTCAGCTCAACGAACTGGAGAAATTCCTGGGCAGCGTCAACCCCAAGGTGACCTTCG
>CAZHUU010000312.1:0-1706 GCA_964535335.1 uncultured Mycobacterium sp. | reverse complement strand
TCGCCGAACTGCTCGACGAACCGTGCCGCCAGGTTGGGGTGGCGGGCCACGACCGTGTGCACCGCCTCGCGCAGCCGCTCGGTGTCCAGCTGGCCCACCAGTTCGATGTCGAGTTGCACCGAGTATAGCTCCTCGGTGCCCTGAGCGGTCTCGGTGTGGAAGAGCAGGCCCTGCTGCAGCGGGGTCAGCGGCAACACGTCGGCGACCGCGTACTGGGCGCTGAGCTCATCGATCTCGGGCTGGGAAAGCTGGGCGGGCAACAGATCCGACGGGGTCAACCCGCCGCCACCGCAGGACACGTGCGCGCAGATCCCGCCCAGCGCCTCGAACCACAGCCGACTCAACCGGTCGATCTGCTCGGCGTCCACCGCCGAGGGCGCCCAGGTCCACGACGCCTGCAGCTGCGGGCCGGCCTCGGTGTCCATGGTGCCGGCGTTGAGTTCCACGGTGTGCATCAACGGCATATCGATGGCCGTGGCCGCCGCACTCAGCGCCAGGCTGCCCTCACCGATCCGCCACAACTCCTCGGACAGATCACCCGCACCGGCCCCGAGGCGACCCAGGTAGTTGAACCCGATCCCCGGCTCGGCCCCACCGAGGTCCACACCCGGATTCAAATACCGCAGCAGACCGTAGGTGGCCCCCTCGGGCAGCGCGCGAAGTTGTTCCTTGGCGTCCTTGATCACCGCGCCCAGCGCGGCATCACCGGTGCGCACCTGTTCCCAGGAGACCCGCCCCAGGCTCAGCGCGATCGGGTACTTCGTGGTGAACCAGCCGACCGTGCGGGACAGGTCGACATCGTCGCCCGCGATCTCCTCGTCACGGCCGTGGCCCTCCACATCGATGCCGATGGGCGCGGCACCGGTGCCCAGGAACTCCGCCCAGGCCAGCCCGAACGCGATGAGCAGGATGTCCTGCACACCGGCGTGAAACGCCGCAGGCACCTCGCCGAGCACCTGGCGGGTGATCTCGGTGTCCAGCGACACCGAGCAGCGTCCGGCGGTGGCGAAGGTGTCCCGCTCAGGCTGAACCGCCGGCAACGCCGCCGGGGTCCGCACCACCTGACGCCACACCTCGGCCGCCTCGAGCACACCGGCGCTGTGCGCATACTCCTCGAGCACCGAAGACCACCGGGCGAACGAGGTGCCCCCGGCCGGCAGCGCGATCTCCTGCCCGCTCTGATGCTGTGCCCAGGCGATATTGATGTCCTCCAACAGGATTCGCCACGACACCCCGTCCACGGCCAGGTGGTGGATGACCAACGCCAGCTGGCTGGTATCGGCGGCCCAGACCGCGCGCAACATCACACCGGCAGCCGGGTTGAGCCGCGAGCGGGCCGCCACCACCGCCTCGTCGGACAAGGCCGCAACCGTCGACACGCAGTCCGCAGCGGGCACCGAACCCGCCTCGGGCACATTCAGCGACCAGCCGCCGGCGCCGTCGTCCTCCACCCGCAACCGCAGCGAGCCATGGCGATCCAGCACCGCCTGCAGGACCGTCGTGACGTCGGCCTCGCCCACCCCCGCCGGCGCCTGCAGCACCAGGGTCTGATTGAACTCCTCCACCGGGCCATCCACGTCATGCAGCCAGCGCATGATCGGGGTGGCCACCACCGGACCCACACCCTGGTCGACCACACCGGCCTCACCGCCGGAAACCTTGACCACCGCGGCCAACCGGGCCACACTCTGCTCGACGAACACATC
>CAZHUU010000311.1:0-1726 GCA_964535335.1 uncultured Mycobacterium sp. | reverse complement strand
GGCGCCGCCGAGCTCCGGCGATGCCTGGCCGACACCGGCTACCCGCTGGCCGACATTGAGCGCGTCATCCTCGGCGAGCAAACCGCCGATGCACTCTATGACTCGCTGACCGAGCAGTCCGAGCCCGCCGAGGACGACTAGCCCCCGCGTCGGGAGGTGGGGCCGGTCAGCGCCGGTCCCACCTCCCGCTCGGGACCGCCATCAGCAGGACCATGGTCGCGCATTTCATCCACGAAATCGACATCGCCGCGACCAGTGCAGCGGAAGCGCCTGACGGCGCTACTGAATTATTTTTCTGACCGCTTTCTCTTTTCTCAATTGTGGCCGGCGGCCCGCTCCGCGCAAGGCCACGGATACGGCCTAACGGCCCGGAAACTTTTCCACGAATCCGCTCGCAAAAGACGCTCACGGGGAAAACTTTCCGTCCGGACCTGTGCACTGCGCGGGGCCCTACGCCGGCCATGACATTGATGCGAGAAAGCGCCAAAGAACAGGCAGCACCACAGCTGAACAGGATTGTGCGGACGCATGTTACGACCGATTCGAGGGTCCGATACCGGCCAGAGCCATACCGGCGGAACGGGTTGCCTTCAGCGTAATTACGCGCTGGTTTTCGCCCGGTCAAAAAAGGTCACAGCTTACCCACAAATAGCCCGATAAATGTTGCCTGACACGCCGAAATGCCGATATAATCGAAATAGATAACAGCAATTCGTGACAACCCTTAAGGAGTGAGAAATGACCGCCATCACCGTCTACACAAAGCCCGCCTGTGTGCAATGCAACGCGACCTTCCGCGCATTGGACAAAGCAGGTGTGGATTACGCGAAAGTCGACATCACCGTCGACAGCGACGCCCGCGACTACGTGATGGGACTGGGCTACCTGCAGGCCCCCGTCGTGGTGGCCGGCGGACAGCACTGGTCCGGTTTCCGGCCCGACCGCATAGCTGAGGTCAGCAAAGCCCACCCGCTGAGCGCCTGATCACCTTTGACCGCGACAGGAGACCCACGATGTACCAGCTATCCATCGACCACCATGGCCGGTCGGTCACCACCACCGACCACCCCGACCGCGACGACGCTCACCGCAGCCTCATCAACTACGTCATCGGCGCCGACTACTACCTGCGGCCGCTGCCCACGCACCCCGACACCACCCGCTACGAGCTGCTCGCCCTGGCCGAACCCGACAGCCGCGCCACCAGGCCGCATCACACGGGACACGCCACCATCGCCCCTGCCGGTCACGAAGCCAGCGAGACCGCCACCTACCACGCCGCCGTCGCCGCGCAGCGATGGATCACCGACCACCACGACACCTGGCACCACGGGTCCGACACCGACCCCGGAGCGCGCTACCCGCTGGCGGTCCTCACCGCCGCCCGCGCCGAAGGGCACTGCTGGTTCACCGCTGGCACACTCTGGCGCGAAGCCGCACAGCTGGCCGGAGTCGAGCTGCCCACCGCACCCGATCAGCATGTTCTGGAGACACTGCGCCATCACGCCCTGAGCCAGGCCGGTACCCACCCCAGCCCCGCCGAGCTGGCCGCCGCCGTGCACGCCGCTTTGCCCACCGCCACCACTACCGACCAAGCCAGCGCCCTGACCTGGTGGTATGCCCTGCTGATCTGGGGGGCCACCGCATCATGACCGCCGCGCACCGCGCCCCACTGCACGTCGTCCCCGACAACGACACCGACCGGGCGGCCACCGAAGACTTCGAG
>CAZHUU010000310.1:0-1740 GCA_964535335.1 uncultured Mycobacterium sp. | reverse complement strand
CCATCACCCCGGCGAAGCCCTTCTCCACCTCGATCTCCGGGCTGCCGAGCAGGTTGTCCTTGGGGATGCGGACGTTGTCGAAACGGATCGCCGCGGTGTCGGAGGCCTTGATGCCCAGCTTGTGCTCCAGGCGCTCGACGGTCACGCCGGGGTACTCGCGCGGCACGATGAACGACTTGATCGCCGCGCGGCCCTTGGACTTGTCCAGCGTCGCCCACACCACGATGTGGGTGGCCCGCGAACCGGCGGTGACGTAGATCTTCTCGCCGTTGATCACGTACTCGTCGCCGTCGAGCACCGCGGTGGTCGACACCGCCGCCGAGTCGGAGCCGAACGACGGCTCGGTGATCGCCATCGCCGCCCACACGTTCTTGCCGAGCCGCTCGAGCTGTTCGTCGGTGGCCACACCGGCGATCGCGGCGTTGCCCAGGCCCTGGCGGGGGACCGACAGCAGCAGGGCGATGTCGCCCCAGGCGATTTCCAGGGCGTTGAGCAACGCGGACATGTTGCCGCCGTTGATGTTTCCCTTCGGCCCGTCGGAGCTGTCGCGGAACGCCTCGGTGCCCGCGAAGGACATGGTGTTGGCCTCGGAGAGGCCCTCGAACAGCGTGGCCAGCGTGTCGAGCTCGACGGGGTAGGCGTGCTCGTTGAGGTCGTACTTGCGCGAGATCGGCCGAAGCATCTCCGCGGCACCCTGGTGCGCCTTCTCGATGACGGCTTCCAGCTTGCGCGGCATTTCGAGATTGATTGCCATGACAGGACTTTCCGTTCGTCTAAGGGATCTCAGAGGACCAGGACACCCTCGGCGACGCCGAGGACCCGCAGATCGCGGTACCAGCGTTCGACCGGGTGTTCCTTGGTGTAGCCGTGGCCGCCGAGCAGCTGGACGCCGTCCAGTCCGATCTGCATGCCTTTGTCGGTGCCGAGCTTCTTGGCCAGTGCGGCCTCCCGCGCGAACGGCAGACCCTGCTCGGCGCGTGCCGCGCCCCGCCAGGTGATCAGCCGCAGGCCGTCGAGTTCGATCGCGATGTTGGCGCACATGAACGCCACCGCCTGGCGGCGCGCGATCGGCTCGCCGAACGCCTGGCGTTCCTTGACGTAGGGGACGACGTAGTCGAGCACCGCGTGCGAGGTGCCCACCGCCAGCGCGGCCCAGCCCAGCCGGGACAGCGCGATGGCCTCGGTGCTGATGTCGTCGCCGAGGGCGGTGCGGTAGGTGGCGAGCGCCTGCGGGCTGATGGTGTCAACGCGTCGGTATTCGGTGTCAGCCTGTGCTGAGTCGTCAAGTGTTAGTTGGCCGCCACCGGCGCGGGTCTGATAGGTCCAGCGTGGGTAGAAGTTGACGGCGCTAATGCCGGCGGCGCCGAGATCTGGGAGCGCGTCGGTCATTAGGCTGAGGAACGGTGGCGCCAGGTTCCCGGGGTTAGGAACGAAGAACCCGAAGTTCAGGTCCTCGCGAGGGAAGAGGTAGTGCAGTCGGCCGCGGCGGTCGTTGAGGTCGTCGTCGAAATAGACGTGCATCTTGCAGAACGGCCGGTACATCGCCAAGCGCCGATGAGTCGGCTGGTAGCTGATACGTTGTCCGCGTTGCACTTTAGGGAGCAGGCCGGAAGACCAGCTGATTTTGGCTTCATCGTAGGCGACAGCGTCCTCGACAGCGAGTTCGGGGTTGGCGGCGACTGCACGCTGGTAGGCGTCGACCTGTTCGTTATAGAAGTCGATGGTGGCGGACATGCTGTC
>CAZHUU010000309.1:0-1753 GCA_964535335.1 uncultured Mycobacterium sp. | reverse complement strand
CGAACACCTCCGGCGGCAGGTAGAAGTAGTCGTCGCTCTTGGAGGCGTCGAACGCCTCGCCCATCGCGGTGGCGGTGTCGGTCATCTGCTGCATCTGCACGATGAGACCGTCGAAACTGCTGTGAATGGTCTGGAGGGTGTTCTGCATGGCGGTGGCCGTCGCGATGATCGGCGGGAACTGCTCGACCATCCGCGGGACCAGGGCGTCGATGTCGCCCATACCGTTGACCATCTTGTCCATGCCGTCGACCATCGCCGTCATGTCGGTCTGCAGGGCGGCCATGTTGTCGCTGAACGTGTTCACACCGTCCAGGGCGTCGAACGCCGAGCGCACGCCCCAGCACGCCGGGATGTTGAAACAGTGCTCGTCCCAGTAGAAGTAGTTGCGGATCCCGTGCACCGCGTCATCGAAATCGGCGATGTGGTCTCGCATCTGGTCCAGCGTTGTCTTCATGGTGTTCATGTCGGCGACGCTGCGGTGCGCCGAGTCCACCATGCCGTTGGCCGAGCCGACCGTGGTGTGCATGGCCTCGGAGAACTTGACCATCAGCGCCTGCATCTGGGTCATCGACGCGATCATGCCGCCCATATCGTCGGACATCTTGCTGATGTCGCCGACGCGTTGGGAGAGGAACTGCAGGTTCTGGGTGATGGGCACCGACGACATGCTCACCTGGTAGGGGATCGAACTGTGCGCGATGGGTGACCCGAGTGGACGGGTGATGCTCTGCACCATCGCGATGCCCTTGATCCGGAATAGTGCCTTGGCGATCCGGTCCAACACGATCATGTCGGTGGGGTTGCGCATGTCGTGGTCGGACTGGATGGTCATGATGTCCGGGTTGAGTCGCGCTGTGCTGAAGTGTTTTTCGGCCGCGGTGTAGCCCACGTTGGCCGGCACATCCGCCGGGATGTACCGCCGGTCGTCGTAGCTGGTCTTGTAGCCGATCATGGCCAGCAGGCCGAGTAGTACGACACTGGTCGCCGCCGCCAGAATGGGTTTGGGCCACCGGACCGTCGCGGTGCCCACTTTGCGCCACCCGCGGGTCTTCATCATCCGCTTGGGATCCAGCAGGCCGAACCGGCTGCCCACGACCAGGATGGCCGGCGCGACCGTCATGGCCGCCGCGACGACGATGATGAGGGCCAGGGCCGACGGATAGGCCAGTGAGTTGAAGTACGACAGCCGGGTCAGTCGCAGGGTGAGCATGGCGCCCGCGATGGTCAGCCCCGAGCCGAGGATGACGTGTCCGACGCCGTGGAATGCGCTGTAGTAGGCGGACTCCGGATCCTCGCCGTTCTGCCGCGCCTCGTGATACCGGCCGATGAGGAAGATCGCGTAGTCGGTGCCCGCGGCGATCGACAGGGCCGTCATCAACGGCACCGAGAATGTCGAGAAGTCCATCACGCCGAGGTGTCCGACCACCGCCACCGCGCCGCGCGCAGAACCCATCTCGATGCCGACGATGGCGAGAATCAGCAGCACGGTGCTGACCGATCGGTAGACCAGCGCCAGCATGATGGTGATGACGATCATCGTGGTGACGGTCATCTTGATCATGCTTTTGTCGCCGGTCTCCAGCGAGTCGGTGGTCAGCGGTGCCGGGCCGGTGACATACGCGTGCAGGCCGGCGGGCGGCGGGGTTTGGTCGATGATCTTCCGGACGGCGTCCACCGAGTGGTTGCCCTCGGTGCTGCCCTGGTCGCCGGCGAGGTTGAGCTGGACGTAGGCGGCCTTGCCGTCACTGCTCTC
>CAZHUU010000308.1:0-1818 GCA_964535335.1 uncultured Mycobacterium sp. | reverse complement strand
ATCCACGTCGACGGCGGGACCCAGGCCGCGGGCGGCTGGTACCACGATCCGGACAACGGCCAAGACCGGTTCGGGCCGGGCTGAGGGGCCCGAACCGACATACCGCATTCCGGTCAACCGGCCCGGCGACCGACGTAGGGTGGCGCCGTGGCCGCACCGCCGTCCGAGGAGACCGAGCACATCCACGACGTGGCCGTCATCGGCGCCGGACCCGGCGGCATCACCACCGCGTATCTGCTGGCGCAGAAGGGCATCGAGGACTTCGTGATCCTCGAACGCGCCGGAGACGTCGGCGGCACCTGGCGCGACAACCACTACCCGGGCCTGGCCGTCGACATCCCTTCGCTGTGGTACCAGTTCCCGTTCGCCCGTGACCCGAACTGGTCGCGGCTGTTCGCGCCGGGCGCGGAGATCCACAGCTATCTGCGCACGGTGGCCCACGAGGTCGGCGTCTACCCACACCTGCACACCCACGCCGACGTCATCCGCCAGTTGTGGGACGACGACCGCGCCGTGTGGCGGCTGGAACTGGCCGACGGCCGGGTGTTCAGCGCACGGTTCCTGATCAGCGCGGTCGGCGGCTACATCAACGCCAAGCCCGACGTGCCGATCGACGGCATCGACGACTTCACCGGCCGGATCATGCGGCCCAACGACTGGGACGATGACTACGACGTGCGCGGCAAGCGGATCGCCGTCATCGGCACAGGCTCCAGCGGCGTGCAGATCGCCGCGGCGCTGGCGCCACTGGCGGCTCGGCTCGACGTCTACCAGCGCACCCCGGCCTGGGTGCTGCCCAAGGTCGACTTCGAAATCACCCCGCGGCTGCAGTCCCTGCTCCGCCTACCCGGAGTGCTACCGGGCATCGACTGGGCCGGACGACTGCTGATGGACCTCACCCTGGTCGGCCCGCTCTGCCACCTGTGGGCCCGGCTGCCGGAACGCGTGCTGGTCCGGCTGATGCCGCTTTACGACGCCTACTGCCGTGCGCTGTACCGGCTCTACCTCCGATTCACTGTGCGCGACAAACACACCCGGGCCGAGCTGCTGCCCCGCTACGGCATCCTGGCCAAACGCCCGGTGATCTCGAGCTCATTCCTGCAGATCTTCAACCGGCCCAACACATCGCTGGTCACCACGCCCATCGAGCGGATCACAGCGGCCGGCGTGCGCACCACCGACGGTCGCGAACGGCCCGCGGACCTGATCGTCGCCGCCACCGGCTACGAACTGTGGACCGACCCGGAGACCTACCGGCCCGGCACCGTCATCGGACGCGACGGTATCGACCTGGCCGAGCAGTACCGCACCCACGGTCTGCAGAGCTACGCCGGCACCGCCTACCCCGGCCTGCCGAACCGGTGGGAACTCGTCGGCCCGCTGGGGTTCGTCGGCTTCGCCTGGTTCGACTACCTGGAGATGGTGACCACCCACGCGGTGCGCATCATCGACGAAACCCGAAGGCGCGGAGCCGCCGCCGCCGAGATCACCAGCGGGGCGTTCGAGCGCCGCAACCGAAAGCTGGAGCGTCAGGGCCGGGCCGTCCGGCTCTACCTGACGGACTGCAATCCCGGACTCAACACCTATTTCGTCAACTCACAGGGGCAGACCGTGTACCACCGACCCGAAACCATCACCGCCGCTCGGCGATTCAGCCGCACATCGCCGCTCGCCGACTACACCTTCACCATCCGGCCCATCGCCGCGGCACCGACCGTCGCCGCCGCGGCGATGCCCGCATGACCGGCCCGGCCGCTCGCCCCCTGGAGGGCAAGGTCGCCTACATCACCGGCGGTGCCCGCGGTCAGGGCCGCGCGC
>CAZHUU010000307.1:0-1821 GCA_964535335.1 uncultured Mycobacterium sp. | reverse complement strand
GGCAAGATCGAATACCTGAGCGCCGACGCCGAGCTGGACCAGGTGATCTTCGACGGCGCCTCGTTCGGCACCGCCACCCCGGCCGGCAGCGACGAGGAGGCCGACTACCTCGGCATCCCGGGCCTGCTCGACGCCGCGTCGATGCGCGACCTGCTGCGCCGCCGCCAGGAGGAGCAGCTCACCAAGCGCACCGCCTCCGGGGAGACGCCGCGCATCTCGACGCACGGCCAACTCCGCGAACTGCGCAGCCAGCTCAACGCCCTGGTGTCGATGGCCCACCACCGCACCGGGCGCTCGCACGGCTGGATCCACAACGAGCTGCGCCGGATCTGCGGCGGCCCGCCGGTGGCGGCCGCCACCCGCGATCAGCTCAGCGCACGCATCGAGGCGGTACGCGACCTCACGTCCTGACCACCGCCAACTGGGCGAGGTTCGCCAGCGAGTTCTCCACGTGGCTCACCGGGAACGGCGGAAACGGGATGTGCTCGCGGGTCTCAGCCGGGACGTTGGACCAGTCGTAGGTCAGCGTGACCTCGGTCCGGTCGTCGCCGGCGGGCCGCAGGTCGTAGCGCCACGTCCAGCCGCCGAACTCCAGGCTGCCGTCCTCGGCCTCCGATCCCGGCTCCCAGGCGATCACCCGGTCGGGTTCGAGCGCGATGACCTTGTTGGCCATCTCGTAGTGCTTGTCGGGATGGTTGTCGTGGTACATCGCGATCCGGAAGATCTGGCCGACCTCGGTCAGCGGCTCGGCGTCGAGTGCCTCCCGCAGCCAGCCGGTGCCGTCGATGTCCTTGTGGGTGCTCGGATCGGCCAGCACCGTGAACACCGCGCCGCCGGGCGCGTCGACGGTGCTGGTCACTATCAGGTTCTCAGTCATGTCGGGACAGACCGCGGTGCGCCGCAGAAATCATCGCGACTCAGCGCAACAGCCCCAACAACCTCGGCAGGTCGGCGACGGAGTCCAGCACGTGGTTGGGCTGCATCGCGAACTCGTCGGCGGCCCACCGGTCCAGGGTGTCCTGACGGAACTTGCCGGTGCGCACGAGAACCCCGGTCATGCCGACCACCTGCGCGGCCAGCACGTCATTGTTGAGGTCGTCGCCGACCATGTACATCTCCTCGGGGTCGACGCCAAGACGCGCGGCGGCGGTGAGGAACCCGGCGGGCGCCGGTTTGCCCACGGCGGTGGCCTTGCGGCCCGAGGTCTGCTCCATGCCGATCAGGTACATCCCGGTGTCGATCCGCAATCCCTCGGTGGTGGTCCACGCGGTGCTGCGGTGCATGGCCACCACCGGCACGCCCTGTGCCATCCACTCGTAGACCCGGCTCAGCGTCAGGTGGCCGTATTCGGGGCCCGCCCCGCCCAGCAGCACCACGTCCGGGGTCTCCGGCACCCGCCCGTCGGTGAAGGCCAGCGAGTCGACGATGTCGATGCCAGGCATGTCGTCGGTGATGTCGCCGTTGTTGACCAGGAAACACCGGGCGTCGGGGTAGTTGGTGCGCACGTAGTCGGCGGTCAGCGCGGCCGCGGTGATCACCTCGTCGGGCCGCACGGTCATCCCGGCGGTGGTCAGCGCCGCGGCGATCTGCCCGCGGGTGCGGGTGGTGGTGTTGGTCAGATAGGCCGCGGCAATCTGGTTGTCGGCCAGCACCTGCAGCGCCGCGGCGGCGCCGGGGATGGGTTGCCAGGACGTCACCAGCACGCCATCGATGTCGAAGAGCACTCCACCGATAGCCATGCTGCGACAGTAAACGGCCCCGGCCACGGTGCAAGTTCAAGGACATGGCTTGCCTCGCTTCGCTCCCCTGCGCGGACATGGC
>CAZHUU010000306.1:0-1825 GCA_964535335.1 uncultured Mycobacterium sp. | reverse complement strand
CGGCCAGGGTGACACCCTGGTGCTGCTCGAATCGATGAAGATGGAGATCCCGGTGCTGGCCGAGGTGTCGGGCACGGTCACCGAGGTCAGCGTCTCGGTGGGTGATGTGATCCAGGCCGGCGACCTCATCGCGGTCATCGACTAGCTGGAGTGTCCACCCTCGGTGAACTCCTGGCCGAGCACACGATGTTGCCCGGCAACGCCGTGGACCACCTGCACGCGGTGGTGGGCGAGTGGCAACTGCTGGCCGACCTGTCCTTCGCCGACTACCTGATGTGGGTGGCCCGCGACGACGGCGCCCTGGTGTGCGTCGCGCAGTGCCGGCCCAACACCGCCCCGACCGTGCTGATCACCGACGCCGTCGGCACCCTGGTCCCCGGAGGGGAACTGCCGCTGGTGACGTCCGCCTTCAGCTCCGGGACGATCGGCCGTGGCGAGAGCGACCCGGCGCTGCATGAGCGCGGGCTGAATGTCGAGGCCGTCCCGGTCCGGTACGGCAACCAGATCGTGGCGGTGCTGACCCACCAGACCGCCCTGGCCGAGCGGCGCACGTCCTCCCCGCTGGAGCGGGCCTACCTGGACTGCGCCGCCAACCTGCAGCACATGCTTACCGAGGGGACGTTTCCCAACATCGGCGACCTGGCGACGTCGCGATCCAGTCCGCGGGTCGGCGACGGTTTCATCCGCCTCGACGTCGACGGGGTGGTGGTGTTCGCCAGCCCCAACGCGCTGTCGGCGTATCACCGGATGGGGCTGACCTCGGAGCTCGAGGGCCACAACCTGGTCGCCGTCACCCGCCCGCTGATCTCCGACCCGTTCGAGGCGCAGGAACTGGCCGAGCACATCCGGGAATCGCTGACCGGCGGTGCCAGCATGCGCATGGAGGTCGACGCGGGGGGAGCGGCCGTGCTGTTCCGGACCATGCCGCTGGTGACGCACGGCGCGCCGGCCGGGGCGGCGCTGCTGATCCGCGACGTCACCGAGGTCAAGCGGCGGGACCGGGCGCTGCTGTCCAAGGACGCCACCATCCGGGAGATCCACCACCGGGTGAAGAACAACCTGCAGACCGTCGCCGCGTTGCTGCGTCTGCAGGCCCGGCGGACCAACAACGTCGAGGGTAGGGAGGCGCTGATGGAGTCGGTGCGCCGGGTCGCCTCGATCGCCCAGGTACACGAGGCGCTGTCGATGTCAGTCGACGAGGAGGTCAACCTCGACGAGGTGATCGACCGGATCCTGCCGATCATGAACGACGTGGCCCGCGTCGACACGCCCATCCGGATCCGCAGGGAGGGGGCGCTGGGGGTGCTGGACGCCGACCGGGCGACCGCCCTGGTCATGGTGGTCACCGAACTGGTGCAGAACGCCATCGAGCATGCCTTCGACCCGACGGCCAAGCAGGGCTGCGTGACCATCCGCGCCGAACGCTCGGCCCGCTGGCTCGACATCGTGGTGCACGACGACGGCCGCGGGCTGCCCGCGGGGTTCAGCCTGGAGAAGTCCGATCAACTCGGATTGCAGATCGTGCGGACGCTGGTATCGGCCGAACTCGACGGCTCGCTGGGAATGCACGACGTTCCCGGCGGGGGCACCGATGTGGTGCTGCGGGTGCCGATTGGGCGCCGAAGTGCGGCCAGGGTGCCGCAATAGCAAACATGTGACCTAAAGCACGCCGGCAAAAAAAGTCACGGCCCCGGAATTTGCGGGGCCGTGACTTTATGGTGCTGCTCTGGTGGCGCTCAGACTCCGCTGCGGGCGCGGGTGCGCGCGTTGCGGCGCTTGAGCGCGCGGCGCTCGTCCTCGCTCATGCCGCCCCAGACGCCGGCGT
>CAZHUU010000305.1:0-1828 GCA_964535335.1 uncultured Mycobacterium sp. | reverse complement strand
GCAAGCACCGCAACTACATCACCAAGAAGAACCGCCGCAACGACCCCGACCGGCTGGAGCTGAAGAAGTTCTGCCCGAACTGCGGGACGCACCAGCCGCACAAAGAGTCGCGCTGATCCCACCGGCGTCCTCAGGACGCGCGGTGAAATGTGTGAAGGCGTACTAGGTAGGTTCTCAACGTGGCTTTGTCGACCGACATCGTGGGTAAGCATTACCGCTACCCCGACCACTACGTGGTCGAGCGCGAGAAGATCCGCGAGTACGCCACCGCGATCCAGAACGACGACCCGGTGTTCCGCTCCGAGGAGGCCGCCGCCGAACTCGGCTACGACGGGCTGCCCTCGCCGCTGACCTTCACCGCCGTCTTCAGCTATGCCGCGCAGCGGGCGTTCTTCGACCACGCGCACATCAACCTGACCGACAGCAAGATCGTGCAGGTGGATCAGGAGTTCAAGTTCCTGAACCCGATCCAGACCGGCGATCATCTGTTCTGCGATGTTTCCGTGGATTCGGTCCGCCAGGCGCACGGCACCGACCTGATTGTCACCAAAAACGTGATCACCAACCAGAACGGCAAGGTAGTACAGGAGACCTACACGACGCTGGCCGGGCGGAGTGAGGAAAACGGAGAGAGTGGCTTCAACGATGGCACTGCGTGAGTTCAGTTCGGTCAAGGTGGGCGAGGAGATGCCCGAGCGGATTATCCACCTGACCCGGGCGGACCTGGTCAACTACGCCGGCGTTTCCGGTGACCTGAACCCGATCCACTGGGACGACGAGATCGCCAAGCAGGTCGGCCTGGACACCGCGATCGCCCACGGCATGCTGACCATGGGCCTCGGCGGCGGCTACGTCACCGAATGGGTCGGCGACCCGGGCGCGGTGACCGAGTACAACGTGCGCTTCACCGCCATCGTGCCGGTGCCCAACGACGGCGTCGGCGCCGAGATCGAGTTGAAGGGCCGGGTCAAGTCGGCCGACCCGGAGAACAAGACGGTGACGCTGGCGTTGACCGCCACCACCGGCGGGAAGAAGATCTTCGGCCGTGCCATCGCGATCGCGAAGTTGGCCTGACCCATGGCACTGAAAACCGACATCCTGGGCATGGTCTGGGAGTATCCGGACACCTTCACCGTGGCCCGCGAGCAGATCCGCCAGTACGCGAACTCCGTGAAGGCCACCGATCCCGGCAGCGTCGACGTGGACGCGGCGGCCGAACTCGGCCACAAGGGCCTGGTCGCCCCGCTGACGTTCATGTCGATCTTCGCGGTGATGATCCAGCGGCATTTCTTCCAGCACGTCGATGTGGGTTTCGAGACCATGCAGATCGTCCAGGTGGATCAGCGGTTCAAGTTCCACCGTCCGATCATCGAAGGTGACGAACTGCGCGGGACCATGTACATCGAGTCCGTCGCCGAGCGGTTCGGCGCCGACATCGTCACCTCCCACAACGTGCTCACCGACGAGCGCACCGGCGAGGTGGTCATGGAGTCGTTCACCACTCTGATGGGCCACGAGGGCGACAACTCCATCTCGGCAGGTTGGGACCCGGAAACCGGGCAGGTGCTGCGCAAGCCGGCCAACCGGGACGACGACGCCGCGGATTAACACCTGCCCCGCGCGCCGTTGTACACTCGGACCTCGGGGTTTTCCCAGATAAGCGCGCTGTCCGTCGGTTCGGGTTGACCGAACGGGGAGCGCGCGAATCATGTGGGGATCCCATGCGCAGGCTGGCCTGCCGCACGGAACAGAGGGGCGTAGCTCAACTGGCAGAGCAGCGGTCTCCAAAACCGCAGGTTGCAGGTTCAAGTCCTGTCGCCCCTGCTCA
>CAZHUU010000304.1:1603-1847 GCA_964535335.1 uncultured Mycobacterium sp. | reverse complement strand
CTTCGAGCGGTACACAGGTCAGGAGGACCGGACCAAACGCGAACACATCCTGGCCAACCCGCCGGCCATCCTTCTCACCAATTACGTGATGCTCGAACTCATGCTCACCCGCCCGCTGGAACGTGCGGCATTAATAACCGGGGCCACCAACCTGTCCTTCCTGGTGCTCGACGAGCTGCACACCTATCGCGGCCGGCAGGGAGCCGACGTGGCGATGCTGGTGCGGCGGCTGCGCGGAGCCGTG
>CAZHUU010000304.1:0-1593 GCA_964535335.1 uncultured Mycobacterium sp. | reverse complement strand
AGAGCAACGCCAGCAGGTGGCCGACCTGGCTACCCGGATTTTCGGCACCCCCATCGCACCGGGCAACGTCATCGGTGAGACCCTGCGCCGCGCCACCACCGGCGACGTCGACACCGCCGCCCTCACCACGCGTCTACACGCTCCGACCCCGCGGACGTGGGAGGAGCTGCACCGAGACCCGCTGGCGGTGTGGGTCGAGGAGACGTTCGGACTGGACAAAGACGACGAGGGGCGGCTCGCTCGCCAGTCGCCGAAGAAACTCAGTGCGGCGGTCACCGACCTGCACCAGCTGACCGGTGTCGACGAAGATACGTGCCGCGTCCAGTTGCGCGACTTGTTGCTGACCGGCTCAAAGGTGCGCGACCCGGGCGGCCGGCCGCTCTTCGCTTTCAAGCTGCACCAGTTCATCGGCAAGGGCGACACCGTCTACACCACCTTGGAACCGGCCGCCACCCGCTACCTGACCACCCAGTACCAGCGCAGTGCACCCATCGAACCGCTCGGCCGCCCGCTGTTCCCGCTGGCGTTCTGCCGCGAGTGCGGCCAGGACTTCCTGGTCGTCAGCCTCGACAAGGGTGGGGAGAAGTTCAGCCCCCGCCCGCTCAACGACACCCGCGGTGAGCAGGCCGAGGCCACCGGGCTGCTCTATCTGTCCGACGGGGACTGGCCCGACTCCTCCAGCCCCGCACTGCTGGAACGAGTTCCCGACGACTGGATCATCGTCGACGACGGCACCCGCACCTTCGACAAGGGTCGTGAAACCCGGCTACCGACCGCCTTCCGGGTCGACCAGTACGGAACCGTCCTCGACGACGCCGACGCCCTTGCGGTGGCATTCTTCGCTCGCCT
Organism: uncultured Mycobacterium sp.; assembly: GCA_964535335.1. GTDB lineage: Bacteria > Actinomycetota > Actinomycetes > Mycobacteriales > Mycobacteriaceae > Mycobacterium. Next base: position 744 of record CAZHUU010000304.1, on the reverse strand, counting down.
GGACTTCTGCCCCTCTTGTAAGACCAGCTACGAAAGCTCACAGCAGTCGGAGTTCTCCCGGGTTGCCAGCCTGGGAACCGAGGGCCGAGCCAGCGCCGTGACGGTGTTGACTCAATCGGTGGTACGGGTGCTGCGCACCCAGAACGATCTCGACGACGATGCCCGAAAGTTCCTCGCCTTCACTGACAATCGACAGGATGCCAGCCTGCAGGCCGGTCATTTCAACGACTTTGTCCTCGTCGGATTGGTGCGTTCGGCGCTCTACCACGCCGCGCTGCGACAGCAGGAACGCGATCCCGACGAGCCCCTGACCGATGAGGACATCGGCCGAGAGATCGTCAAAGCCCTCGGCGGTGACCTCCGACACTTCGCCCGCGACCCCGCCACCGCGCACGAGGCTGTCGCGGCCAAGAAGATCAACAGCACCCTGCGTGACGTCGTCTCCTACCGGGTGTGGGCCGACCTCAAACGCGGCTGGCGCATCACCATGCCCAACCTGGAACAGACCGGCCAGCTCAGCCTCACCTACACCGGCATCGACGCAGTCGCCGCCGATGAAGCCAAGTGGCAGAACACCATTGAGCCGCTGGCCTCCGCCGAACCGGCGACCCGCGCAGCAATCATGCACGTCCTACTCGATGAGTTGCGCCGCAACCTGTGCATTGAGTCGGAGTTCCTGACCGAGGACAAGTACGACTCGATCAAACGGCTCAGCGCCCAATGGCTCAAAGCCCCATGGACACT
>CAZHUU010000303.1:0-1887 GCA_964535335.1 uncultured Mycobacterium sp. | reverse complement strand
TCGAACTGGCCATCGCCGTCGCGATCGCCACCTACGGCGCCACCTCCGGCCAAGCACTGGCCGGTGTCGTCGGACCCCTCATCGAAGTACCCGTCCTGGTCGCCCTGGTCTACGTATCCCTGGCCCTGCGGAAACGATTCGACCGGACCAGCTCACCGCAACTCCACACCGACTGATTACATGCTCAATTCAGCACGGCGGTTTGTTGAACTGTGCGTTTGCGGCTTTTCCGCCCAACTTGGCAAACGGGTGTTTCCGGTTTCGTGGCGAATCTGAGAACCGTACGGTTGTTCGGGATTGGCGCCTTATGCCCGCGCTGCGATAGCCGGGGGGTCACCCATTCCGACTCGTCTATTGCTGATCTGTTAGGCGGGGGCAAGGCGGAGGACGGCTTGGTGGCGCGGCGTTGTGGTGATGTTGCGGACGTGGATTGGTTCGGTTGTTCGAGTTGGGTTGAGCTTCCAGCGGGTGAGGACTTCGGCCAGGATGATGGCTGCTTCTGCTTGGGCAAATCCGGCGCCGATGCAGCGGCGCACTCCGCCGCCGAACGGGAGCCAGGTGTTCGGTGGTGGGTTGGTGTCCAGGAAGCGTTGCGGCCGGAATTCCTGGGGGTGTGGATGGTTTCGGGGGTCGTTGTGCGCCAGCAGGATTGATGTGTTGACCACGGTGGAGGCAGGTAGTTGGTGACCGCCGATGACCGCAGGTTGGGTCAGTTTGCGTGCGGTGGAGACGATGACGGAGTGCCGGCGCAGGCCTTCTTTGAAGACGGCGTCGAGGTATGTGTCGTCGCCGGTGGTAGCGGCGGCCCTTGCTGTTGACTGGATTTCGGGGTGGCCGGCGAGTTCCCACAGTGTCCAGGCCAGGGCGGCTGCGGTGGTTTCGTGGCCGGCCAGCAACAGGGAGATCAGCTGATCGCGCAATTCGGCGTCGGTCAGGGGTGCTTCGGTCGAGTCGGCCGCGGGGTGCAAGAGCCGGGACAGCACATCGCTGCGGCCGGCGAGGTCGGTGGCTGTTCGCCGTGATCGGATTTCCTGGTAGAGCAGTTCATCGACGCGCTTTTGGTTGTCGGCGAATGTTTTCCAGGGTGGGATGCGTTGCAGTGCGGGCTGTTTGAGTCCGGCGAAGGTTAGCGGTGAGATGTTGGTGATCATGTGCAGGCGTCCGACGAGTTCGGCTTTCATCGCCGGGTCGGTGACGCCGAACACCACGGTGATGATGATGTCGAGGGTGAGTCGATTCATCGCCGGCAGCATGGCAGTGTCGGTGTCGGGTTGCCATTGGTTGACCGTGGTTCGTGCGAGATCGGTCATCATCGGCCGGTATCCGCGCAGTGCCGCACCGCTGAAGGCCGGCATGAGGAGTGATCTGATTCGTCGGTGGGCGGTTTCGTCGGTGAGCAGCACGGAGTGCTGCCCCATCACGTCGGCGAGGATTTGGTTTCCCTCTCCGGCGTGGAGCAGTGTCGGGTCGCCGCGGAAGATTTCCGCGATCGCCTCGGGACTGGCGAAGACGACCAGGTCGTCGGCGTAGGGCGGCACGCGCAGCGCGAAGGCGTCACCGTATCGCCTCTGCATCCTGGGTAGAAACCATTCCCGGTATCTCAGGTAGAGCAGGCTCTGCAGGTATTTCGGGATTCGGGGTTCCCGGAGGCACTTGGTGGTGGTGTAGCGGGTCATGTCGGCTCAATGATCGTCGGAGCGGTGTTAGAAGACGAGTGTTTTGTCGGCGGCGAGGGTGAGGTCGGCGAGTTCGTCGAGGGTTGAGCGCCGGGCGATCTCGGTGATCATGGCCTCGGTGATGCCGCGGGCGTCCAGGCAGGTGCCGCAGCACAGCACGGTTCCCCCGGCCCGGGCGATTCCGCCGAGCATGCGGTCGAGTTTGTAGTAG
>CAZHUU010000302.1:1305-1948 GCA_964535335.1 uncultured Mycobacterium sp. | reverse complement strand
GCGCGCGCCGGCCCGGCGGTGCCCGACATTCGCCTCCAGCGCGGCGGCTCCGCCCCGCCGGTGCGTCCCACCCGATTCTCGTCGGTTCTGCGTGCCATCCGGCACCACCCCCCAACTCTCGAAGGAGTTTCCCCGTGGAAATCGACTACGCGATGGCCTGGCACTTCAAACTCGACGGCGATCCGCGAAACCTCCAGCTGCGTTTCCGCCGCAACTGGGCGAGCGGGCGCGGCACCGTCTTCGACGGCACTGGACAGCTCGTTGCGGTCGTCATCAACCCCGGCGGCGCGGACCACGAGCAGGCCTACGCGATCAGCAAGCCCGACGTCGACTTCCAGACCGTCGAGAAGATCATCGACGGCTGGGAGCGCTGGGCCTGGGTTTCCGGCCCGGAGAACCAGCGCAACATCAGCCTGAACCTCATCCACTCGCGCCTGGCCGCGGCCGGGCTGGCATGAGGGCGGCGCAGATGACGCAACTCAAGCCCTGCCAAAAGTGCGGCCACGACTACTACCCCCTGCGCCGCGGGTACTGCCATCGCTGCGACGCCCAGCGCCGCGCCCGCCACGGCTACCGGTGCAGCTACGTCGACGCCGCACCGGTGCGCCAGCACGTGGCCGCGCTCCATGCCGTCGCGCGTGCC
>CAZHUU010000302.1:770-1295 GCA_964535335.1 uncultured Mycobacterium sp. | reverse complement strand
CGCGCCGGCGGCCTGGGGTTCAAGCGCATCGCCGAGCTCAGCGGCGTCAACCGCAAGACGCTGATGACGCTGGTCAACGGTCGCAGTGACCGCAACACCGAGCCGAGCAAGCGCGTCGCCTCCTCCACCGCCCAGGCGATCCTGGCGGTGGAGGTCCCCGAGGTGGCCCACCACAGCGTCGCCGCAGGGCAGCTGGTCGATGCGATCGGCACGGTGCGGCGGGCCCAAGCCCTGGTGGCATTCGGCTACCCGCGCTGCTACATCGCCAGCCGGCTGGGCATCGAACCCGGCAACGCCACCAAGCTGTTCAGCCCCGCCACCCTGCGTGTGCTGGCCTCCACCGCCCGCAAGATGGAAGCCCTCTTCGTCGAGTTGCAGGCAACACCGGGACCCAACCAACGCGCCCGCAACGACGGCATCCGCAACGGCTGGGACGTCCCGCTGGCCTGGGACGACGAAGAGCTCGATCAGTTCACCGCACTCCTCGACGCGCCGCGGCCCGTCAAGGACACAGCCGCCGAGTTC
>CAZHUU010000302.1:0-760 GCA_964535335.1 uncultured Mycobacterium sp. | reverse complement strand
CGCCGCCGCTCGCCGAGCTGGCGCCGTGGGTCACGCCCGACGCTGCGGCCATGGTTCACCGGCTGCTCAACAAGAGCAAGGCCGAGCGGCCGACGATGCGGCAGGTGGCGAGCGACCTGGAGCGCATGACGGCGCACTTTCCGACGATGGCGGACGCCGTGGTGCTGCCGCCGGTGCAGGCGCCGCGGCCCGTCGAGGACACAGCCGCCGAGGTCAGCTTCGCCGACCTCTACCGCGAGCTCCGCTACCTCGGCTACAGCGACCACGACATCGCCCGCCGCGAAGGCATCCAGCTCGACTCGCTCTACCAGCGGCTCCGCCGCGACGGCATCACCACCCCCAACGTCTCCGGCACCCCGCCGGCGGCCTGACCGAAAAGGACACCCTCATGTTCGACAGCTACGCGACCGGCCTGATCGCCTACGCCGCCCAGGTCGACGAACTGCTCAGCCTGCACCGCGGCACCGACACAATCGACAAGCCGCTGCTGTGGGCCGACAGCTTCACCAGCCAAATCCTCACGGCCCTCACCGAAGACGACGACGAGCTGCGCGACCGCGCCTTCCCCGACTGGGAAGCCGACGACGAGGAGATCGACGCCGACACCATCCGCGACGGCATCCTCGAACGCATCCGCGACGACATCCTGTGCGAACTGCCCAGCGGCTACGACGTCGGCTGCGACCCGGCCACCGGCGCGCCCACCCTCTGCTGGGGCGGCACACCGCCGCCCCCCGGTTCACCTTTGCCCTGGGCGCCC
>CAZHUU010000301.1:0-1982 GCA_964535335.1 uncultured Mycobacterium sp. | reverse complement strand
GGCCAGATCGGCCGGATACTGCCCGTGGCTGCGGCTCCACTGCGTCACCGACTGTTCGGCCAGTTGACCGGCCAATTCGGCCACCATCTGGCTCAGCCGCTCGGCTTCCTGCACCAGGTAGCGCTGCTGCTCGTGGTCGGTCCACTCCGGGGGCAGTTGCAGATGCCGGGGGTACACCTCGTTGAGGATGGTCAGAAACTCCCGGCTCATCGCCGTCTCCTTCCTCCAAGAGGCTGAACAGATCCCCTTGCGCGGGGTCCTGCTGCGGTCGCTTGCCCATATTGTCCTTCCCAACGGTGCCCGCCACGCGGGGTCGAGGTAGCCGTGTTCGGCCATGAAGCTGCGCAGCGCGGCATCACCAAGGGGCATCGCTCACCTGTCCTCCCCCGACGTGGGTGACCGCCGCCGCCAGGCTGGCCGGCGGCAATTCGTCGTTGGCGTGCAGAATCCCGGTGACCATGCCGATGACGCCGCCGATCACCTGACCGGCCATCCAGACCGCGCCGATGACAGCGACCGCCAGACCGCTGAGCCACGGTCCTCGTCGGGTCTTCCTCATGCTCTGTACTCCCTTCGGCTGGCAACGGTGATGGCTTGCCATGACGTGTCACGCCGGCCGGACGTAGTGGGTGCCCGCCGGATCAAGCCGCGACGCTCCAATGCCACCAGGCGGCGATACACCTGCTCGGCGATCAGCGGCTGCACCCGCCCGGCGTTAACGCGCGTCCGCAGCTGCGTGGCGGTGACTGGCACCGCGGCCTCACACAGCGCCGCGAGAAGCTCCCTCTGGACATCGCTCAGGCCGACGGTATTGACCATCACGCAGCCCCGGGCTTATCATTAAGCTGTCGCCGGTACTCGGCGTGCGATTGGGCTATGCGTCGCTCTCTCTCGAGGTCATATCGCCTCAAAAACTCTGTCCAGTCCGGGATTTCGGTCTGATGCCCCGCTGTGCCGCGTATCAGTAATCTCGCATGTTCGGTGTTCTCCGGAAGCAGCCGCCGGTACTCCAGGGTGGACCCCTCATGGGAGGACAACGTCTTCTGGCTACTGGCCTGATCGAAGCTCTCCTGGCGCCGCGTGGTGAGCAGTGTCCACTCCTCGGCGCGGCGCAGCAGATCGGACTCCGGTGCGCCGAACATGATGAGCGAAGCCGGAAAGGTGTCGCGCAGCTCGCGGGCGTAGTTGTTCCCGTAGACGGTGTCCAATTGCGACGACGCCTGCACGGCCACAAGAAGATTCACGCCAAGGCCGCGGCCCTCGCTGACATGGCGACGAAGCGCCGGCATGGGTGCGACGTTGGCCGCCTCGTCGATCACGATGAGCAGGCGGTGCAGCATCTCCTTGCGGGCCGTTTTGGCGCGCCACACCTTGATGAGGTGCTCCAAGAGGGTGACAGCGGCTCCGGCGATGGACCCCTCCGGCGGGGACAGCACATACAGAGTAGCTTGCGGGTCATCAAGAAAGGTGGCGTCGAAGGGCCGGTATGTCTTGCCGCGCAGGGCAAGTCGCATCCACGGCGCGACGGCTTTGCGCATCGTCAGGGCGATACTGTCGCGCTGACGGGCGTCCATGTCGAGGGTTCGGGTGAGCGCGTTGTACCAGTAGGGAATGTCGCGCACGATGTGGGCGGCCGCCGCCCACCCCGGCTCCTTCAGCAGTGACCGGTCGGCGTCGGGGTCGAGTTTGGCCATGTTATCGACGGCCAGCAGAACCCAGTCCATCCCCTTGCTGTTGCCCATCGGCGATGCGGCATAGAGCATCGCCGAGAGTGGACCCTCGGTGTTGGCCTCCCAGATTCCGGCGTCGGAGACCTGATCGGCACCCGAGCCGAGGCCCACAGCGGACATCTGCATCATCGTGTTCGCCGCTGTCACCGCCTGGTCGGGGGTGGTGATGAGCGTTGTCGGGTCGAACGCCAGGTTGTCCACTCCGAAATAGTCGGCGTCGTAATCGGGCCTCAAGTCGATCAGCGCGCTGGG
>CAZHUU010000300.1:1280-1984 GCA_964535335.1 uncultured Mycobacterium sp. | reverse complement strand
CCGTCGACGAGCCCGCCATCTCGGTGACCATCGGCACCAACACCTCCCCGCTGGCCGGCAAGGTGTCCGGGCACAAACTGACCGCGCGCATGGTCAAGTCGCGGCTGGACAACGAACTCGTCGGCAACGTCTCGATCAAGGTCGTCGACATCGGCAGGCCCGATGCCTGGGAGGTGCAGGGCCGCGGCGAGCTGGCGCTGGCCGTGCTCGTCGAGCAGATGCGCCGCGAGGGTTTCGAGCTGACCGTCGGCAAGCCGCAGGTCGTCACCCGCACCGTCGACGGCAAGCTGCACGAGCCGTTCGAGGCGATGACCATCGACTGTCCGGAGGAGTTCGTGGGTGCCATCACCCAGCTGATGGCCGCCCGCAAGGGCCGTATGGAGGAGATGACCAACCACGCCGCCGGCTGGGTGCGGATGGACTTCATCGTGCCCAGCCGCGGGCTGATCGGGTTCCGCACCGACTTCCTGACCCTGACCCGCGGCACCGGCATCGCCAACGCGGTGTTCGACGGGTACCGGCCCTGGGCGGGGGAGATCCGGGCCCGGCACACCGGCTCGCTGGTGAGCGACCGCAGCGGCACGGTCACCCCGTTCGCGATGATTCAGCTCGCCGCCCGCGGCCCGTTCTTCGTCGCACCCGTCGACGCCCCCTCCGAGGGCCCGGTGGTCCGCAGTGACCCGCGGGCCGCGGACCTCGACATC
>CAZHUU010000300.1:911-1270 GCA_964535335.1 uncultured Mycobacterium sp. | reverse complement strand
GGCCTCTTCGATCCCACCGCGTTGTCGAAGCTCGTCAGCCCCGGCGAGGAGGTCTACGAGGGCCAGGTGGTGGGCATTAACCCGCGGGCCGAGGACCTCGACATCAACGTCACCCGGGAAAAGAAGCTGACCAACATGCGCTCCTCCACCGCCGACGTGATGGAGACGCTGGCCCGGCCGCTGGAACTGGGGCTCGAGCAGGCGATGGAGTTCTGCGCCGAGGACGAGTGCGTCGAGGTCACCCCGGAGATCGTGCGGGTGCGCAAAGCCGAGCTGGATGCCACCACCCGCGGTCGGCACCGGTCGCGGGCCAAGGCGCAGAAGGCTATGGCGGTTGTGAGTACGAACCTTCAGCGGTT
>CAZHUU010000300.1:0-901 GCA_964535335.1 uncultured Mycobacterium sp. | reverse complement strand
TGGAGGTGACGCCCGAGATCGTGCGGGTGCGCAAGGTCGAGTTGGACGCCACCAGCCGGGCGCGGGCGAAGGCCCGGGCCAAGGCGCGAGGATGACCGGATCACCCCGGCGGTCGATACGCTGAGCGGCGTGCCCCCGGTGTTCCGCAGCCTGCTCACCCTCGCAACGGTGCTGGCCCTGCTGTCCACTGCGGGCTGCACGGTGAGCCCGCCGCCCGCGCCGCAGAGCACCGAGACCGCGCAGAGCCCGACCCCGCCGCCGCCGAAGGCCACCCAGATCATCATGGGCATCGACTCGATCGGTGCCGGGTTCAACCCGCACCTGATGTCGGATCAGTCACCGGTCAACGCCGCGATCAGCGCCCTGGTGCTGCCCAGTTCGTTCCGACCGGTGCCGGACTCCTCGACGTCGACCGGGTCGCGCTGGGAGATGGATCCGACGCTGCTGGTCTCGGCGGACGTGACGGGCAACGATCCGTTCACCGTCACCTACAAGATCCGGCCCGAGGCATCCTGGACCGACAACGCGCCGATCGCCGCCGACGACTTCTGGTACCTGTGGCGGCAGATGGTCAGCCAGCCCGGGGTGGTGGACCCGGCCGGTTACGACCTGATCACCGGGGTGCAGTCGATCGACGGCGGCAAGACCGCGGTCGTCACGTTCTCCCAGCCCTACCCGGCCTGGCGGGAACTGTTCAACGACCTGTTGCCCGCGCACATCGTCAAGGACGTGCCCGGCGGCTTCCCGGCCGGGCTGATCCGGGCGCTGCCGGTGACCGGCGGCCAGTTCCGGGTCGACAACATCGACCCGCAGCGCGACGAGATCCTGCTCGCCCGCAACGACCGGTTCTGGGGCCCGCCGGCCGCACCTGACCAGCTCCTGTTCCGCCGGGCCGGGGCGC
>CAZHUU010000299.1:0-2005 GCA_964535335.1 uncultured Mycobacterium sp. | reverse complement strand
GTTCGGCACGCTCGTGCCCGCCGACGTGCGGCAGGACTACCTGGAGCGTGTCGGACCGAAGATCGCCGAGACCCGCAGACGCTATCCCGATTCCGATACCCCGCCAGGCTGGTTCGACGCGAGCTACGCCGGCGAACAGTGGAACGACGACTGACACGACCTGACACCAGGGCCCGCCGACTCCCATCCCCTCGGGGGGCGGCGGGCCCCCCTTTTTCTTCCGGTGCTCGCTTCGGCGGCGCGCCACGCGCGACCGCCGGATGCCCGCCCTGCGGTCGTGCGAAAAAGCCTGCGCCACTTTTTTCTTCTTGTCAGCAGGCCCCTGATTGTGACCGCGAGGAAATCACGCCGCCCTGCTCAAAACCCCGCCGTGACCGGGCTCGCCCGTCTCCGTGTCGCGCTGCGCGCTCACTGCGCCGTGCGGCTCCGACGACATTGGGCGGCCCGCCGGAACCGGCCCGGCAAGCGCTCCGCGCGCCGGCCACGGCCCGGGCCACCCAAGTCGCCTCCAGCCCGCGGCTCCGGTTTTGAGGGCGACACCCCCGCGGCCCTATCCGGCCCCGTGCCGACCGGCACACCTCCACCGACTCCCCAAGGAGCAACCATGTCCAACCGCCCCATGCAGGCTCTGGTCATCCACCCCCACGGCACCGCCGCCTCCGGCGTGCGGTCCATCAGCACCAGCCTGACCAACCTGCAGAAGATCGTCGGCGGCTACCTCGAGCCGGTCTACGGCTACCGCCGACCCGACGGCGCGGTCAACACCTGGCCCACCGCCACCCTCTACGTCAACGAACTCGGGAAACTCCACGGCGCTCCGGAAAACCTTCTCGCCACCGCACTGTGGTGGGCCCTGGACCCCCAAGCCGCCGGTCGCAACCTCCTCGTCGGAACCGTCGTCGTCCTCGGCGCCGGCGATGACAACGGCAACGAAACCCCCGTCCCCGAACACGTCCAGGCCGCCTTCAGCGCCCTATGCGACGGCCAGGACATCACCTACACCCAGTTCGCCGCCCACTGAGCCACCCCACCTCGAAAGGAAATCAACCATGGCCAACACCATCTGGGGCGACGTCAGCACCGCCCTCTACACCCTCAACCCCGCCTTCCACTTCGCCGCGGAACTCGACCGCACCGGCGAGCCGGGCCCCGTCGACGGCATCGACGCGCCCTGGGTGCTCGGACTGTGGACCGACTGCGGCGAGGGCGTCGCCCTGCAGGGCACCACCGGCGAGATCCTGCACTTCCTGCGGCTGGCCATCGACCACGTGACCCGCCAAACCCGGCAGGAAGGGCTTCCCGACGCCCTCAACGAACTCGCCCGGGTCCGCGCCCGCCGGGAGGAACTCCTGGCCAACGACCCCAGCGCGGAGGACCTCGAGTCCGCCGCGGGATACGAGCTGGCCGAACTCGATCTGCTACGGTGGATCGCCCAGGCGACCAGCGACCTCATCGAACACCGACCGTGACCGCCCCCGACGCCGGCCGCCCCTTCGGGGGCGCGCCGGTCTCCACCTCCTTTGACCCCTTCACCCGAAAGGCAGCACTCGCGATGACCATCACCCACACCGACCCCACCGATCCGTGGACCGAATCCGACGACGACGACGTCCCCATGCGGCCGGACGGCAACGTCCGCATCGCCTGGCGCGACACCCCACGGCACTACATCGAGCAGACCGCCCTGGTGTATTTGCGGCTCAACGACGCTGGCGACAAGTGGATCGTCGATACCTCCAGTCTCGACGGCCACCCGCTCGACAGCGCCTACGACGACATCAGCGCCCACAACAGCGAATGCCCCTGCGGGAAACCTGACGAGTGCGAGCGCGCCCGCGCCGCGGCCGACCAGATCCCCCTGCCCACCGGCAGGGAGCTGGCCGCCCTCATCGTCCAGGCCCTCTAACCGCGTCCACCCGTGGCCCCGGCCGGAGCCGTCCCCCAAGGCGGCCCCGGCCGGGGCCGCACCCCGCCCTGCGGGCGGGAACCGAGCCGTCCCCCACTA
>CAZHUU010000298.1:0-2046 GCA_964535335.1 uncultured Mycobacterium sp. | reverse complement strand
TCTCGGCGAAATCGGAGACGCTGGCACCGCGGCGACCGGGGGTCGTCGGCTTGTATTTGCGAATTGCCATTTATCTCAAGTCTTTCTTCAGTCTCCCGAGGCCGGCTACGCCGGTGCTCCGAAGAGGTCGATCGGCTTGCTTCCGGGCGCCAGGGTCACGATCGCGCGCTTGGTGGACTTGCGGGTGCCGTACCCGGTGCGGGTGCGCTTGCGCTTGCCCTGCCGGTTCAGCGTGTTCACCGAATCGACCTTGACCTTGAAGATCTTCTCGATCGCGATCTTGATCTGAGTCTTGTTCGAATCCGGATGCACCACGAACGTGTAGACGTTGTCCTCGATCAACCCGTAGGACTTCTCGGAGATGACCGGGGCCAGGATGATGTCGCGGGGGTCAACGATGTTCACCATCAGGCCACCTCCGTGGTGTCAGATTTCGTGTTCGCGCTGATGAAGGCATCCAGGGCCTCCACGCTGAACACCACGTCATCGGCGTTGAGGACGTCGTAGGTGTTGAGCTGATCGGGCGAGATCACGTGCACACCGGGGAGGTTGCGCACGCTCTTCGCGCCCACCTCGTCGGCCCGGCCGATCACGATCAGCACCTTCTTGTTCCCGGTCAGCCCGGCCAGGAACGCCTTGGCGCTCTTGGTCGACGGGGTCTGCCCGGTCACCAGCTCGGTCACCGCGTGGATCCGGTCGTTGCGGGCCCGGTCCGACAACGCGCCGCGCAGGGCAGCACGGATCATCTTCTTGGGCGTCCGCTCGCTGTAGTCACGCGGCTGCGGGCCGTGCACGACGCCGCCACCGGTGAACTGCGGGGCGCGGGTCGAACCCTGACGGGCGCGGCCGGTGCCCTTCTGCCGGTACGGCTTCTTGCCGCCGCCGGACACCTCGCCGCGGGTCTTGGTCGCGTGGGTGCCCTGCCGCTTGGCGGCCAGCTGCGCGGTGACGACCTGGTGCATCAACGCGATGTTGGGCTCCACGTCGAACAGCTCGGCCGGCAACTCGACACTGCCGTCCTTCTTGCCGCCCGGGGTATGGACGTCGATCTTCACAGTCATTACTTCTCACCTCGTTTGACCGCGGTGCGAACCATCACGAGCCCGCCCGTGCGACCGGGGATCGCACCCTTGATCAGCAGCACGCCGTTCTCGGCATCGACCTTGTGCACCAGCAGGTTCTGCGTGGTGACGCGGTCGTTGCCCATCCGGCCCGACATCCGGGTGCCCTTGAAGACGCGGCCCGGGGTGGCGCAGCCACCGATCGAACCCGGCCGGCGGTGCACCGCCTGTGCGCCGTGGCTGGCGCCCTGGCCCTTGAAGCCGTGCCGCTTCATGGTGCCGGCGAAGCCCTTGCCCTTGCTGGTGCCGGTGACGTCGACATAGCTGCCGTCGGCGAAGATCTCGGCGGTCAGCTCCTGGCCGACCTGGTACTTCGCGGCGGCGGCCTCGTCGTCGAGACGCAGCTCGGCGAGGTGGCGGCGGGGATTGACCCCGGCGGCGGTGTACTGGCCGGTGACCGGCTTGTTCACCTTGCGCGGGCTGATCTCGCCGTACGCCAGCTGGACGGCGCTGTAGCCGTCACGCTCCGGCGTGCGGATGCGGGTCACCACATTGGGGCCGGCCTTGACGACCGTGACGGGGACGACGCGGTTGTTCTCGTCGAACACCTGCGTCATGCCCAGCTTGGTGCCCAGGATTCCTTTACGTGCCATTGTTCGCCGACTCCTACTGGATGTTCACATCGACGCTGGCCGGCAGATCGATGCGCATGAGGGCGTCAACGGTCTTGGGCGTCGGGTCGAGGATGTCGATGAGCCGTTTGTGCGTCCGCATCTCGAAGTGCTCCCGCGAGTCCTTGTACTTGTGCGGAGAGCGGATGACGCAGTACACGTTCTTCTCAGTCGGCAGCGGCACCGGGCCGACCACGCTGGCGCCGGTACGGGTGACCGTCTCCACGATCTTGCGCGCCGAGGCGTCAATGGCCTCATGGTCGTAGGCCTTGAGCCTGATGCGGATCTTTTGTCCCGCCACGCTTCTCCTACCT
>CAZHUU010000297.1:0-2098 GCA_964535335.1 uncultured Mycobacterium sp. | reverse complement strand
GCAGCTGCTTGCACACGTCGGTCCCGGTCATCCCGGGCAGCATCAGGTCGAGCAGCACGATATCGGCGCCGGCGCGGTCGAACTCGGCCAGCGCCGAGGGGCCGTCGGTGGCCACGGTGGCCTCGAACCCCTCCTTGCGCAGCAGAAAGGCCAGCGGGTCGGCCAGGGACTCCTCGTCCTCGACGATCAACACGTTGGTCATTGGCGTAGTGCCTCCTCATTGTGGGCCGGTCGTCCGGCAGGGTTGTCGTGGTCGTCGGCTGGACGATCGGCCGAGTCGTCGTCGTTGGCGTAGGCGGGGATGGACAGGGTGAAGGTCGAACCGGTGCCGGGCTGGCTCCACAACCGGATGCTGCCGTTGTGGTTGGCGGCGACGTGTTTGACGATGGCCAGGCCCAGGCCGGTGCCGCCGGTGGCGCGGGAGCGGGCCTTGTCGACGCGGAAGAACCGTTCGAACACGCGCTCCTGGTCGGCCCGCGCGATGCCGATGCCACGGTCGGTGACGGCGATCTCGATGTTGTCGCCGCGGCGGCGCCGGCTGATGGAGACCTTGGAGCCGTTCGGCGAGTACGCGATGGCGTTGGAGATCAGGTTGGCCAGCGCGGTGACCAGCAGGGGTTGGTCGCCCAACACCTGGAAGCCGCTCGGGGCGTCGGTGGTCACCGTGATGTCGGCATTGTCGGCGGCCACCTTGTGACGCGAAATCGCTTCGCTCACAACGGTGTCCACGTCGACGGCGGCCAGGTCCGGCAGACGCTCGGCGCCCTGCAGTCGGGACAGCTCGATCAGTTCGCCGACCATATTGGCCAGCCGCCGCGACTCGGTGAGGATCTTCTCGCCGAATCGCTGCACGGTCTCGGGATCGTCGCCGGATTCCAGCAGCGCCTCGGCCAGCACGCCCATCGCGGCGACCGGGGTCTTGAGTTCGTGGCTTACGTTGGCGACGAAGTCGCGGCGGCTGGCCTCCATCCGGGCCTGCTCGGACTGGTCGTCGAGGTAGATCACCGCGAAGCGGGGGTCCTGGTCGCTCAGGATCCGGACATGGCCGCGCACCGACAGCCCGGAGCGGCCGGAGGCCGGCCGGCGAGGTGGGGACAGGTCGACCTCGGTCTCCTCGCCGGTGGCCAGGGTGTGCTGAGCGGCCTCCCAGGCCCGGTCGTCGAGCAGCCGGTTACGCACCAGGCCGAGCTCCGTGGCGCGCTCGTTGATGAAGACGACGTCGCGCAGGCCGTCGACCACGATCATGCCGATCGGTGCCAGCGACACCACGTGCTGCAGCATCTGCGAGACGGTGATGCCGGACTGGGTGATCCCTCGACGCTGTTTGCGTTCGGAGATGCGGGGTGCGAGGCCGGCTCCGATGCCGACCCCGAGAGCGAGCGCTATCAGCGCTACCACGGTGGACAGCAGTGCCACCGAAACAACACTCACGCGAAAATCGTACGCATCGGGTGAACGTCATCCCAGCAGCGTGCGGCCATTTCGGGACACGTCACACATACCGGCCGAGATGTTCGACGGCTGTTCACCCGGAGTTCGCCCGCGGCGGGGCGCCGAGGGGCTACTTGGCGCCCTGGTTGGCCACCGCGGCCGCACCCGCCGCCGCGGCCTCCGGGTCGAGGTAGGTGCCACCGGCCACCAGCGGCTTGAGGTCGGCGTCCAGGTCGTAGCGCAGCGGGATCCCGGTCGGGATGTTCAACCCGACCACGTCGGCGTCGGACATGCCGTCGAGGTACTTCACCAGCGCCCGCAGCGAGTTACCGTGCGCGGCGATCAGCACCGTCTTGCCGGCCTTGAGGTCCGGCACGATGGTCTCCTCGAAATACGGCACGAACCGGGCCACCACGTCGGCCAGGCATTCGGTCAGCGGACCGCCGCCGATGTCGGCGTAGCGCGGATCGCTGTCCTGGCTGTACGTGCTGCCCTTCTCGATCGCCGGCGGCGGGGTGTCGTAGCTGCGGCGCCACTTCATGAACTGCTCTTCGCCGTACTTGGCCTTGGTCTCCGCCTTGTCCAGGCCCTGCAGGGCGCCGTAGTGGCGCTCGTTGAGCCGCCAGTTGCGGTGGACCGGTATCCAGTGCCGGTCGGCCTTGTCCAG
>CAZHUU010000296.1:0-2104 GCA_964535335.1 uncultured Mycobacterium sp. | reverse complement strand
ACCCTTCGCCGACGGCGGCAGCCACCCGTTTGGCGGATTCGGCGCGCACGTCCCCTGCAACAAACACCCCCGGCACACTTGTTTCCAGGTGGTGTGGCGGCCGGTCCAGCGTCCAGCCCGCGACATCGCGCAGGTCCGGGCCGGACAGGATGAACCCGTGGTCGTCCTTGGCGACCACATCGAGCCAGTCGGTGCGCGGCTCGGCGCCGATGAAGCAGCACATCCGGGTGCACGCCACCGTCTCCTGGTCACCGGTCTGCCGGTCGGCCAGCACCAGGCCGGTGAGGTGGTCGTCCTCGCCGAACGTGTCGACCACCTCGGTGCAGGTGCGGACGGTGATCTTGGGATTGTTGGCGATCTGCTGGATCAGGTAGTACGACATCGACGCCTCCAGCGACGGGCCGCGCACCAGCAGCGTCACCGAGTTGGCCGACTTCGACATGAACATCGCGGCCTGCCCGGCCGAGTTCGCCCCGCCGACGATGTAGACGTCCTCGCCGGCGCATTCGGAGGCGTCCGACACCGAGGCGCCGTAGTAGACGCCGCGGCCGACGTAGTTGCAGGCCGGATCGTCCGGGTTCTCCCAGCAGCCGGTGACCCGCAGCTGGCGGTAGTCCACCCCGGTGGCCAGGATGACGGCCTGGGCGCCGACGGTGCTGCCGTCCTCGAATTCGATGGCGCGGGCCGAGCCGATGTCGCCGGCGTGCAGGCGCACCGCCCGCCGGGTGGTGATGACCTCGGCCCCGAACCGTTCGGCCTGACGCCGTGCCGAGGTGGTCAGCTCGGCGCCGGAGATGCCGGTGGGGAAGCCGAGGTAGTTCTCGATGCGGGAACTGCGCCCGGCCTGCCCGCCGGTGGTGGCCTCCTCGATCAGCACGGTCTTGAGCCCTTCGGAGGCGCCGTAGACCGCGGCCGCCAACCCGGCCGGGCCGCCGCCGATGACCGCCAGCTCGTACATCTTCAGGCGCGGAGTGGTGGACAGCCCGAGCATGGCGGCGAGCTCGGCGTCGCTGGGCTCGACCAGGGTATGGCCCTGCTCGGTGATGACCACCGGCAACTGAAAGCCATCCAGTCCGGCGGCGTCGAGCAGCTGGCGGCCCTTGGGCTCGTCGGCCATGAAGGAGCGGAACGAATGCTGGTTGCGGGCCAGGAACTGGCGCACCTCCCAGGACCGCTCGTTCCACCGGTGTCCGATGATCTTGGTGTGCGGCACCGCGCGGTCGCCGGTGGCCCGCCAGGCCTCCAGCAGCGCGTCGATCACCGGGTAGAGCTTCTCCTCCGGCGGGTCCCACGGCTTGAGCAGGTAGTGGTCCAGGTCGACGACGTTGATGGCGTCGATCGCGGCGTGGGTGTCGGCGTAGGCGGTGAGCAGCACCCGCCGGGCCAGCGGGTAGAGGTCCATCGCCTCTTCCAGGAAATCGATGCCGCTCATCTGCGGCATCCGGTAGTCGGCGACGAAGACCGCGACGGTGTCACCGCGCAGCTTGAGTTCGTTGAGGGTCTCGAGCGCGTCGGGCCCGGATTCGGCCCGCACGATGCGGTAGTTCTCGCCGTAATGACGGCGCAGGTCACGGGCGACTGCCCGGGATACGGCGGGGTCGTCGTCGACGGTGAGAATGACGGGCTTGCGGGGCTGGGGGATGGGTCCAGTCATCGCTTACCAGTATGCGCCGCCCGTCCAATTTTTATTAGGTTGGGCTAGCCTGGGTTCACGATCCGGCCGCGGGCCGTTCACCAGGGTGTTGGCCGGGTCGGCGGCGTTTTGGAGTAGCGCGCCGGAGCGGGTATCGTGAACCGACGGTGCGGTGTTCGCGCCGACTCTTTGCGTGTCCAGTCTTGGAATTTCCGGTCACCGGCCCACGTTTGGAAGTCGGGGTGTTTGCTGCCCCGACTGCGCGGACATGTCGCCCAAGCGGCCGGTACGAGCAGAAGTCAACAATCAGCAGGATCTGAGAGGGTATGGCAAAGAAAGACGGTGCCATCGAGGTCGAGGGCCGCGTGGTCGAGCCTCTGCCCAATGCGATGTTCCGCATTGAGCTGGAGAACGGACACAAGGTGCTCGCTCATATCAGCGGCAAGATGCGGCAGCACTACATCCGCATCC
>CAZHUU010000295.1:0-2117 GCA_964535335.1 uncultured Mycobacterium sp. | reverse complement strand
CGCCGTCGGACTGCTGCTGTTGCTCGGCGCCTGCGGCAAGAGCGCCCAGGTGCCGCTGCAGTCCTGGCTCGGTGACGCGATGGAGGGCCCCACCCCCGTCAGCGCCCTGATCCACGCCGCGACGATGGTCACCGCGGGGGTGTATTTGATCGTGCGCTCCGGCCCGATCTTCAACGCCGCCCCGGCCGCACAGACCGCGGTGGTGATCGTCGGCGCGGTGACCCTGTTGTTCGGCGCGATCATCGGCTGCGCCAGGGACGACATCAAGAAGGCGCTGGCCGCCTCGACCATGTCGCAGATCGGCTACATGGTGCTGGCGGCCGGCCTCGGGCCCGCCGGCTACGCGGTGGCCATCATGCATCTGCTCACCCACGGCTTCTTCAAGGCCGGGCTGTTCCTGGGCGCCGGTTCGGTGATGCACGCCATGGGCGACGAGACCGACATGCGCCGCTACGGCGAACTGCGCAAGCTGCTGCCGATCACGTTCGTGACGTTCGGGCTGGGCTATCTGGCCATCATCTGGGTGCCGCCGTTCGCGGGGTTCTTCTCCAAGGACGCCATCATCGAAAGTGCCGTCAACTCAGGCGGACTGCGGGGCTTCCTGCTCGGCGGTGCCGCGCTGCTGGGCGCCGGGATCACCGCCTTCTACATGACCCGGGTGATGCTGCTGACGTTCTTCGGCCGCGCCCGCTGGACCGACAAGGCCACCGAGACCTATCCGCACGAGTCACCCGCCGTGATGACCGGACCGATGGTCGTGCTGGCCGTCGGATCGGTCGGCGCCGGTGCGCTGCTCGCCATCGGGCACACCCTGCAGAACTGGCTGGAGCCCGTCGTCGGCGTCCATGAGGCAACGCACGCCGTGCCCGCGTGGGTGCTGACGGTGACGGTCCTGGGCGTCGTCGCCATCGGCGTCGCCGTCGCCTACCGGCAATACGCGATGCAGAAGGTGCCCGAGACCCCGCCGCAGAACGTCTCCGCCCTGACCGTGGCCGCCCGACGGGATCTCTACGGCGACGCCTTCAACGAGGCCACTTTCATGCGCGGCGGCCAGGAGCTGACCAAGGCGCTGGTGGTCATCGACGACAAGGCCGTCGACGGGGCGGCCAACGGGCTGGCACATCTGGTGAGCCGGGTCTCCGAGGGGCTGCGCCAGGTCCAGACCGGGTTCGCCCGCTCGTATGCGCTGTCGATGCTCGCCGGGGCCGCCCTGGTGGTCGCCGCCGTTCTGTTCCGGACCTGGGGGTGAGTGCGGTGAGCGTTCCCTGGCTGACCCTGCTGTGGGCGATCCCGGTGATCGGGGCGGCGGTGATCATCGTGCTGCCCGCCTCGGCTCGCCAGTTCGCCAAGTACGCCGGCGTGGGCGTCGCCCTGGCGGTGCTGGTGCTCTCGCTGGGATTGGCCGTACGGTTCAACCCGGCCGGTGAGCAGTTCCAGTTCGTCGAAAACCACCCGTGGATCCCCTCTTTCGGCACCGGCTACATCCTCGGGGTCGACGGCATCGCCCTGGCCCTGGTGGTCCTCACCGCGGTGCTGGTGCCGCTGCTGCTGATCGCGGGCTGGCACGACGCCGACGACCGGCCAGGCCTAGCCGGGCGCGGGCCGCACAGCTACATCGCGCTGACGCTGGCGGTCGAGGGCATGGTGCTGATGTCGCTCGCGTCGCTGGACATCCTGCTGTTCTACGTCTTCTTCGAGGCGATGCTGATCCCGATGTACTTCCTCATCGGCGGGTTCGGCAACGAGAATCGCTCGAAAGCTGCGGTGAAATTCCTGCTGTACAACCTGTTCGGCGGCCTGGTGATGCTGGCCGCCGTGATCGGGCTGTACGTAGTGACCTCGGCCAGCAAGGCCTTCGATGCGGGCACCTTCGACTTCCGGGAGATCGCCGACGCGGTGGCCGGCGGCAGGTTCGTCGTGCAGCCCAGCGTGGCCAACGCCCTGTTCCTCGGCTTCATGTTCGCCTTCGCCGTCAAGGCGCCGCTGTGGCCGTTCCACCGGTGGCTGCCCGGGGCCGCCGTGGAGGCCACCCCCGCCTCGGCGGTGCTGATGATGGCGGTGCTGGACAAGGTCGGCACGTTCGGCATGCTGCGGTACTGCCTGCCGCTGTTCCCGGA
>CAZHUU010000294.1:0-2121 GCA_964535335.1 uncultured Mycobacterium sp. | reverse complement strand
GGACCAGGAATTCGCTGATGAACGGCGCCAGCCCGGGCAGCGACAGGGTGGCCAGGCCGGAGATCAGGAAGGTGCCCGCCAGTATCGGCGCGACCTTCTGGACCCCGCCGTAGTCGGCGATGACGCGGGTGCCGCGCCGGCTCACCAGGAACCCGGCGATCAGGAACAGCGCCGCGGTCGAGATGCCGTGGTTGACCATGTAGAGCGTCGAACCGGACTGGCCCTGGCTGGTCATCACGAAGATGCCCAGGATGATGAACCCGAAGTGGCTGATTGAGGTGTAGGCGATCAGCCGCATCACGTCGGTCTGCCCGATCGCCAGGATCGCGCCGTAGACGATGCCGATGACGGCGAGCGTGATGATCATCGGCCGGAAATACGTTGCCGCGTCCGGGAACAGCGGCAGGCAGTAGCGCAGCATGCCGAACGTGCCGACCTTGTCCACCACCGCCATCATCAGCACCGCCGAGGCGGGGGTGGCCTCGACGGCGGCGCC
This sequence comes from uncultured Mycobacterium sp., assembly GCA_964535335.1. Taxonomy (GTDB): domain Bacteria; phylum Actinomycetota; class Actinomycetes; order Mycobacteriales; family Mycobacteriaceae; genus Mycobacterium. The sequence continues at coordinate 1,625 of CAZHUU010000294.1, read as the reverse complement.
GGGCAGCCAGCGGTGGAACGGCCACAGCGGCGCCTTGACCGCGAACGCGAACATGAAGCCGAGGAACAGGGCGTTGGCGACGCCGGGTTGCAGGGTGAACCTGCCCGTCGCGACGGCGTCGGCAATGGCCCGGAAGTCGAAGGTGCCCGCCGCGAACGCCGCGCTGGCGCCGGTCACCACATACAGGCCGATGACCGCGGCCAGCATCACCAGCCCGCCGAACAGGTTGTACAGCAGGAACTTCACGGCCGCCTTCGAGCGATTTTCGCTCGCATCCTGGGTCGCCTCGCCGAATTCGCCTCGGCTTCCGCCGAAACCCCCGATGAGGAAGTACATCGGGATCAGCATCGCCTCGAAGAACACGTAGAACAGCAGGATGTCCAGCGCGGCCAGCGACATCAGCACCATGCCCTCGACCGCGAGCGTCAGCGCGATGTAGCTGTGTGGGCCGCGCCCGGCGAGGCCGGGCCGGTCGTCGGCGTCGTGCCAGCCGGCGATCAGCAGCAGCGGCACCAGCACCGCGGTGAGCACCACCAGGGCCAGCGCGATGCCGTCCAGGCCGAGGATGTAGCCGGTGCCGAACGAGGGGATCCACGGATGGTTCTCGACGAACTGGAACTGCGCACCCTTGGGGTCGAACCGCACCGCCAGCACCAGCGAGAGGGCCAGCACCGCGAGGGCGACGACAAGTCCCGCGTACTTGGCGAGTTGGCGCTGCGAGGCGGGCAGCACGATGATGACGGCCGCGCCCACCACCGGGATCGCCCACAGCAGGGTCAGCCACGGAAAGCTCGTCACCGTACTCATTCCTGGCTCACCCCCACGCCTTGATAAGGACGGCGGCGACCACCAGCGCGCTGCCTATGAGCATCGACAGCGCGTACGACCGGGCGAACCCGGTCTGCACCTGACGCAGCCCGTCGGAGACCCGGCCCACCAGGTGCGCCAACCCGTTGGCGGCTCCGTCGATTCCCTTGTTGTCGACGACCACCAGCGCCTTGGTCAGTTCCTGCCCGCCGCGCATGAACGTCGCCTCGTTGAGGGCGTCGCCGTAGAGGTCCCGGCGGGCGGCCGCGGTCAGCACCGACACGTCCTGCGGTGGGACCACCGGGACGTTGTGCATCGCGTACTGCCGGTAGGCCACGGCGACGCCGATCGCCACCACGCCCAGCGCGGTCACCGTCATCATCCAGGCCGGCATGGCGTGTTCGGCCTCGTGGCTGCCGACGACGGGCTCCAGCCAGCGCTGCAGGGTGTGTCCGACGGCCAGCAGCGCGCCGGCGCCGACGGAGCCGACCGCCAGCACGATCATCGGCCAGGTCATCACCGTGGGTGACTCGTGCGGGTAGGTCTCGGTGGCCTTCTCGCTCCAGCGGGCGCGGCCGAAGAAGGTCAGCAGCATCACCCGGGTCATGTAGAACGCGGTGATGCCGGCGCCCAGCAGCGCCACGCCGCCGAGCAGCCACCCGCGCACTCCGCCGGAGTTGAAGGCGGATTCGATGATGGCGTCCTTGGAGAAGAACCCGGCGAACGGCGGCACCCCGATGATCGCCAGGTGGCCCAGCGCGAACGTGACGAAGGTGATGGGCAGCACCGTGCGCAGCTCGCCGCAGCGGCGCATGACG
>CAZHUU010000293.1:0-2162 GCA_964535335.1 uncultured Mycobacterium sp. | reverse complement strand
CGGTCGTGGCCCGCCACCCCAACCTGGCGGCACGGTTCGTCGAGCAGTTCGGCGAGCCGGTCCAGGTGCTGCCCGCTCAGCCCCAGATCGCCTGGCGGGAAGTCGAATTCGACGACGATGTCGAGCTGCGGGTCGAGCAACTGTGTGCCGCCGAGCGGACCGCGGTGTGCGATCTGGCCGCCCAGCCCACCTTCCGCGCCGCGCTGATCACCATGCCGGGCAACCGGCACCGCCTGGTGCTGACCATCCATCACATCGTGATCGACGGCTGGTCGCTGCCGATCCTGCTGCAGGAGATCTTCACCAGCTACTACGGGCAGCGGCTGCCCGCACCGGTCGGCTACCGCAGCTTCGTCAGCTGGCTCGCCGGCCAGGATCGTGACGTCGCCCAGGCGACGTGGCGCGAGGTCCTCGAGGGTTTCCAGACCCCGACACTGGTGGCCCCGCCGGCATCGGCGGGCCGCCGCGACGTCGCGACCTTCCGAGTCCCCGAGAGCACCACCCGCGCGGTGACCGAACTCGCCCGCTCCCAGCGCACCACGATCAACACAGTGCTGCAGGCCGCATGGGCGCAGCTGCTCACCTCGCTGACCGGCCAGCAGGACGTGGCGTTCGGCACCGCGGTGTCCGGGCGTTCGGTCGATCTACCGGGTGCGGACTCGCTGGTCGGCCTGCTGATCAACACGGTCCCGGTACGGGCCAACACCACCGCGACCACCACGGTGGCCGACTTGCTGGGCCAACTGCAGCGCTTCCACAACGACACCGTCGAGCACGACCACCTGGCCCTCGGCGACATCCATCGCCTCACCGGCCACGACCAGCTCTTCGACACCCTGCTGGTCTACGAGAACTACCCGATCGACCCCAGCACGTTCATGAACGTCGCGGACCTCGCGGTCACCGACTTCACCAGCCGCGAGTACAACCACTACCCGCTGTCCTTCGTGGCCTCACCTGGCGACCAGATGGGGCTGCGGGTCGAATTCGACACCGACGTCTTCCACGCCTCTGCCGTCACCACCCTGGTCGAGCGGTTCCAGCACGTGCTCGAGGCGATGGCCGCCGACCCGACGCAGCGGCTCTCGGCGATCGATGTGCTCGATGAGTCCGAGCATGCCCAGCTCGACCGGTGGGGTAACCGTGCGGTCCTGACGCGGCAGGCGGCGGTTTTGCCGTCGATTCCGGAGGCGCTCGCCGCGCAGGTGGCCCGCACCCCGGATGCGGTGGCGCTGACCTGCGGTGGGTCGCAGTGGTCCTATCGCGAGCTCGACGAGGCCTCGAACCGGCTGGCGCATCTGCTCGTTGGTCAGGGTGCCGGCCCAGGCCGCAATGTGGCGTTGTTGTTGCCGCGCTCCGCCGACGCCATCGTCGCGATCTTGGCGGTCATCAAGACCGGGGCCACCTACCTGCCGATCGACCCGGCCCATCCGGACGCCCGGGTGTCCTTCGTGTTGGCCGACGCGGCTCCGGTGGTGGCTGTGAGCACCGCGGAACTTCGGGATCGGCTCGGCTCGGAGATGCCGGTGGTACTGGTGGACGATCCCGCGATCGCGGCGGCTGCGGTGACGCCGTTGGTGGGCGCGGCCGCCGACGATATCGCTTACATCATCTATACGTCGGGGACGACGGGCACGCCGAAGGGGGTGGCGATCCCGCATCGCAACGTCACCCAACTGCTGGCGACGTTGGATGCCGAGGTGGGTCTGGGCGGGGTGTGGACGCAGTGTCATTCGTTGGCATTCGACTATTCGGTGTGGGAGATCTGGGGCCCGTTGCTCTATGGCGGGCGGGTGGTGATGGTCGCCGATTCGGTGGTGCGTTCTCCGGAGGAGTTGCACGCCCTGTTGGTCAGCGAGCAGGTCGGGATGTTGAGCCAGACACCGTCGGCGTTTGAGGCGTTGCAGACCGCGGATGCGTTGTATCCGGAGTTGGGTCAGCAGTTGTCGTTGCAGACGGTGGTTTTCGGTGGGGAGGCCCTGGAGCCGGCGCGGCTGTCGGCGTGGATGCATCGCCATCCGGGGCGCCCACGGATGGTGAACATGTACGGCATCACCGAGACCACGGTGCATGCGTCGTTCAGGGAGATCACCGGGGCGGATGTGGAGCGGGCGTCGAGCCCGATCGGGGTGCCGCTGGCCCATTTGGGGTTCTTCGTGCTT
>CAZHUU010000292.1:0-2169 GCA_964535335.1 uncultured Mycobacterium sp. | reverse complement strand
GAACGCGCCGATCACCGTGGCGCAGCCGAGCAGGTGGCCCCAGGCGTCGGTGGCCTTCCCGCCCAGCAATAGGATCACCGCCCCGGCCAGGGGCAGCGCGATGGTCAGCCAGAGCAACGTCGTCATCAGTGCCGCAGCAGGTGGGCGTCGTCGACGTTGGCCGAACGTCGGGTCCGGAAGATGGTCATGATGATCGCCAGGCCGACCACCACCTCGCAGGCCGCCACCACCATGGTGAAGAAGGCGACGACCTGGCCGTCGAGGTGGCCGTGCATCCGCGAGAACGTCACGAACGCGAGGTTGCAGGCATTGAGCATGAGCTCCACGCACATGAACATCACGATGGCGTTGCGCCGCAACAGCACTCCGGAGGCGCCGATGGTGAACAGCAGCGCCGAGAGGTAGAGGTAGTTCTCCGGATTCATTTCTCGCCGTTCCTGCCGTCGGGGGCGGTGACCGTGCGTCGTCGGATAATGGTGGAGACCGAGGAGTCCTCGTCGGAGCCGTCGGGCAGCCGGGCGAAGGTGTCGACGGCGTTGTGCCGGGCGAAGACGGCGGGTGCGGGCAGGGGAGTGGCGCGCTGGCCGGTGCGGAACCGCTCGATCACCAGTTCGCGCTGGGTCTTGCGCCGCTCGAAGCGTTCCCGGTGGGCGAGCACCATCGCGCCGAGGGCGGCCGTGATCAGCAGCGCGCTGGTGATCTCGAAAGCCCACAGGTCGCGGGTGAAGATCAGCGTCGCCAGGCCCTCCACGTTGCCGCCCGCATTGGCCTCGGTGAGTCCGACGAACCCGGTGGTGGCGGCGCTGCCGATGCCCGCGATCAGCAGGATGCCGAAGCCCAGACCGGCCACGACGGCGGCAACCCGTTGTCCGCGAAGGGTTTCCACCAGCGACTCCGACGAGTCGACGCCGATCAGCATCAGGACGAACAGGAACAGCATCATGACCGCGCCGGTGTAGACCACCACCTGCACCACGCCGAGGAACAACGCGTCCTGGGCGACGTAGATCATCGCCAGCGCGATCATGGTGCAGGCCAGGAAGATCGCGGAGTAGACGGCCTTCGGTGCGGCCACCACACCGATGGCGCCGGCGACGGCGATGGCGCCCAGGGCCCAGAACGCCACCGCCTCGGGAGTGGAGGTGCGGGTGAGGGTTTCGGCCGCCAGCAGGGTGATCACTGGTTCACCTCGTTGCTCGGGGAGACCCGTCCCAGGTAGTAGTCGTCGTCCGTCGCGCCCGGTGCCATCGGATGGGGCGGTGCCTCCATCCCGGGCTGCAGCGGGGCCAGCAGTTTGTCCTTGCCGTAGATCAGGTCGCCGCGGTTGTCGTCGGCGAGTTCGATGCACAGCCCGCAGCCGATGCAGCGCAGGTAGTTGATCTGGTACACCCGGCCGTAGCGCTCGCCGGGGGAATACCGTTCGGTCTCGGTGTTGTCGGCGCCCTCGACGTAGATGGCGTCGGCCGGGCACGCCCACGCGCACAACTCGCAGCCGATGCACTTCTCCAGCCCGTCGGGGTAGCGGTTGAGCTGGTGGCGGCCGTGGTAGCGCGGGGCGACCGGCCCCGGCTTCTCCGGATACTCCTCGGTGATCGGCCGTTTGAACATGGTGCCGAACGTGACGCCGAATCCCTTGACGGCGTCGAGGAACTTAGGCATCTGTTCTCTCCATGGCTTTCTCCTTGCGGACGGCCGGCGTGCCGGGCAGCGGAGGTATCGGGAAGGATCCGGTATCGGCCGGGACGGGTGGCGGCACGGTGTTGCGTCGAATCGATCGCTGCCGCAACGCGTTCAGGCTGAGCAGGGCCAGCAGCAGTGCGGCGGCGGCGAGCAGGCTGGGCACGATGCCGGTCAGGTTGGCGTTGCGCAGGATCGCGACGATCGCGATCCACACCAGCGACACCGGGATCAGCAGCTTCCAGCCCAGCGCCATGAACTGGTCGTAGCGCAACCGGGGCAGGGTGGCGCGCAGCCACATGAACACGAACAGGAACATCCACACCTTGGCGATGAACCAGACCAGCGGTACCCACCCGGCGTTGGCGCCCGCCCAGATGCTCAGCGGCCATGGTGCGCGCCAGCCGCCCAGGAACAGCGTGGTCGCGAGCGCCGACACGGTGGTCATGTTGACGTACTCGGCGAGGTAGAACATCGCGAACTTCAGCGACG
>CAZHUU010000291.1:1879-2198 GCA_964535335.1 uncultured Mycobacterium sp. | reverse complement strand
GAACGCGCCGATCACCGTGGCGCAGCCGAGCAGGTGGCCCCAGGCGTCGGTGGCCCTGCCGCCCAACAGCAGCACCACCGCCCCGGCCAGGGGCAGCGCGATGGTCAACCAGAGCAGTGTCGTCATCAGTGCCGCAGCAGGTGGGCGTCGTCGACGTTGGCCGAGCGTCGGGTCCTGAAGATGGTCATGATGATGGCCAGGCCGACCACCACCTCGCAGGCGGCCACCACCATGGTGAAGAATGCGACGACCTGGCCGTCGAGGTGGCCGTGCATCCGCGAGAACGTGACGAACGCCAGGTTGCAGGCGTTGAGCATGA
>CAZHUU010000291.1:0-1843 GCA_964535335.1 uncultured Mycobacterium sp. | reverse complement strand
GGCCGCGGCGATGGTGACCAGCAGCGCGGACAGGTACAGGTAGTTCGCCGGGTTAACTTCTGGCCGTTCCCGCCGTCGGGGGTGCCGACCGTTCGGCGCCGGATGATGGTGGACACCGAGGAGTCCGCCTCGGAGCCGTCGGGTAGCCGGGCGAACGTGTCGACGGCGTTGTGCCGGGCGAACACCCCGGGGTTGGGCAGGGGAGTCGCCCGCTGTCCGGTTCGGAACCGTTCGATCACCATCTCCCGCTGGGTCTTTCGCCGCTCGAAGCGTTCGCGGTGCGCCAGCACCATCGCCCCGAGCGCGGCGGTGATCAGCAATGCGCTGGTGATCTCGAAGGCCCACAGGTCGCGGGTGAAGATCAGCGTGGCCAGCCCCTGCACGTTGCCGCCCTCGTTCGCCTGGGTCAGCCCGACGAACCCGGTGGTGGCCGCGCTGCCGATACCGGCGATCAGCAGGATGCCGAAGCCGACGCCGGCGAGGATCGCCGCGACCCGTTGCCCGCGAAGGGTTTCCACCAGCGATTCCGACGAGTCGACACCGATGAGCATCAGGACGAACAGGAACAGCATCATCACCGCACCGGTGTACACCACCACCTGCACCACTCCGAGGAACAGAGCGTCCTGGGCGACGTAGATCATGGCCAGCGCGATCATGGTGGACGCCAGGAACATCGCGGAGTAGACGGCCTTGGGTGCGGCGACGACACCGATGGCACCCGCGACGGCGATGGCGCCCAGGATCCAGAACGCGACCGCTTCGGAGGTCGAGGTGTGGGCCAGGGTGTCGGCGGCCAGGACGGAGATCACCGGGTCACCTCGTCACTCTTGGACACGCGCCCCAGGTAGTAGTCGTCGTCGGTGGCGCCCGGCGCCATCGGGTGCGGCGGGGCCTGCATCCCGGGCTGCAGCGGCGCGAGCAGCTTGTCCTTGCCGTAGATCAGGTCACCGCGGTTGTCGTCGGCCAGTTCGTAGAAGTTGGTCATCGTCAGCGCCCGGGTGGGGCAGGCCTCGATGCACAGCCCGCAGCCGATGCAGCGCAGGTAGTTGATCTGGTACACCCGCCCGTAGCGCTCACCGGGCGAATACCGCTGCGCCTCGGTGTTGTCCGCGCCCTCGACGTAGATGGCGTCGGCCGGGCACGCCCAGGCGCACAGTTCGCAGCCGATGCACTTCTCCAGCCCGTCCGGGTACCGGTTGAGTTGGTGCCGCCCGTGGTAGCGCGGCGCCACCGGGCCCGGCTTCTCCGGGTACTGCTCGGTGATCGGCCGTTTGAACATGGTGCCGAAGGTGACGCCGAAACCCTTGACGGCGTCCAGGAACTTAGGCATCCGCTTTCTCCATCGCCTTCTCCTTGATCGGCGCCGGCGTGCCGGGCAGCGGCGGCACCGGGAACGCCCCGGCGTCGGCGGGAATCGAGGGTGGCGGCGCCTTACGCTGGATCGTCCTGCGCCGCAACGCGTTCACCGCGATCAGGGCCAGTAGCAGCGCAACCGCCGCGAGCACGCTGGGGACGATGCCGGGCTGGCCGGCGGAGCGCAGGATGGCGACGACCGCGATCCACACCAGCGACACCGGGATCAGCAGCTTCCAGCCCAGCGCCATGAACTGGTCGTAACGCAGCCGGGGCAGCGTCGCGCGCAGCCACATGAACACGAACAGGAATGTCCACACCTTCGCGATGAACCAGATCAGCGGCAGCCATCCGCTGTTCGCGCCTTCCCACAGGCTCAGCGGCCACGGGGCCCGCCAGCCGCCGAGGAACAGCGTGGTCGCCAGCGCCGAGACGGTGGTCATGTTGACGTACTCGGCGAGGTAGAACATCGCGAACTTCAGCGACG
>CAZHUU010000290.1:0-2247 GCA_964535335.1 uncultured Mycobacterium sp. | reverse complement strand
AGTTCGACGTCGAGGTCAGCTCCCGGTAGGCCTGCTGGGTGGGCACCCACGCCTCACAGTCGAACTTGCGCGCCGCCGACGAACCGAGATCGCCTGCGGCGACGTCGATCACGCGGTACGGCACGCCGATCAGCTCGAGCATCTGCCGCTGCCAGCCCAGCAGTCGCTGATGCTCGGCCTCGGCCTCCTCGGGCTTGCAGTAGATGAAGGCCTCCACCTTGTCGAACTGATGCACCCGGATGATCCCGCGGGTGTCCTTTCCGTAGCTGCCGGCTTCCCGGCGGAAGCACGACGACCAGCCTGCGTAGCGAAGCGGGCCGGCCGACAGGTCGAGGATCTCGGCGGAGTGGTAGCCGGCCAGCGGCACCTCGGAGGTGCCGACCAGGTAGAGGTCGTCGTCGTCGACCCGGTAGATCCCGCCGGCATGCGCGCCCGGGAAGCCGGTGCCGGCCATCACCTCGGGGCGCACCAGCACCGGCGGGATCATCAGCGTGAAGCCGTTGTCGGTCGCGAGCCGCACCGCCAGCTGCAGCAGGCCCAGTTGCAGCAGCGCACCCTGACCGGTCAGGAAGTAGAAGCGGGATCCGGAGACCTTCGCGCCGCGCTCCATATCGATCAGCCCCAGCGTCTCGCCGAGCTCGAGGTGGTCCTTCGGGTCCGGCAGCTGTGTGGGCTCGCCGACCACGTCCAGGACTGCGTAGTCGTCCTCGCCACCGGCCGGAACCCCGTCGATGACGACGTTGGAGATGGCCATGTGTGCGGCGGTGAACGCCACCTCGGCGTCGGCCTGCGCGCTTTCGGCGCTCTTCACCTGCGCCGCAAGCTCTTTAGCCGCCTCGAGCAGGCCTGGGCGCTCCGCCGGGGTGGCCGAGCCGACCCTCTTGCTGGCGGCCTTCTGCTCGGCGCGCAACGTGTCGGCGGTGGAGATCGCGGCCCGGCGCGCGACGTCGGCCGCCAGTAGCGCATCCACCAGCGCCGGGTCCTCGCCACGGCTGAGCTGGGACCGGCGCACGACGTCGGGGTCCTCGCGCAGCAGTTTCAGGTCGATCACGACCTGAACCCTACTTTTGCCTGCGGGCGCACCCGGATCGCCCTCCCGGTGGCGGGCCCCGGCCCGCACAGCACAACCACATAACATTACAACTGCATCACTTGTCACAGCACTCGGCGCCCCTGACACAATGGACACCGATGTTGCAGTTGGAGCGCCAGAACGTGACGCCGGATGAGCCCGCCCGTGACGCGGCGCGCCCGGCGTTGCTGCGCACGCTGCAGGCCACCTCGACGCGCCGCGCGCTGCTGCTGACCGCGCTCGGCGGGCTGCTGATCGCCGGCGTCATCATCGCGCTGCCGATCGGCGGTAACAGCAGGCTGGCCGGCGCCTCCGATTCGCGGGTCGGCATCGGCTTCAAGGGCAGCGCCGCCTTCGCCAACGCCAAACGCGGCGACTGCCTGAACTGGCCCGACAAATCGCCGGACGCCGCCACCATCGTCGACTGTAAGGACGACCACCGATTCGAGGTCGCCGAGGCCGTCGACATGCGCACCTTCCCCGGCGCGGAGTACGGCCCGGATGCGCCGCCGCCGTCGGAGGCGCGGATCCAGCAGATCAGCATCGAGCAGTGCCAGCCCGCGGTCCGCCAGTACCTCGGCGACCGCTACGACCCCAACAGCCGGTTCACCATCAGCATGTTGTGGGCGGGCGACAAGGCCTGGAGGCAGTCCGGTGAGCGGCGGATGCTGTGCGGGCTGCAACTGCCCGGCGCGGACAACCAGCAGCTCGCCTTCAAAGGCAAGGTCGCCGACCTCGACCAGTCCAAGGTGTGGCCCGCCGGCACCTGCCTTGGCATCGACCCGTCGACCAACCAGCCCACCGATGTCCCCGTCGACTGCTCGGCCCCGCACGCGATGGAGGTCACCGGCGCGGTGAACCTGGCCGAGAAATTCCCCGGCGGCCTGCCGTCGGAGCAGGACCAGGACGCCTTCATCAAGGACGCCTGCACCCGGCTGACCGACGCGTTCCTGGCCCCGATCCAGTTGCGCACCACCACGCTGACCCTGATCTACAGCACCATCTCGCTGCCGAGCTGGACGGCGGGCAGCCACCAGGTGGCCTGCAGCATCGGAGCCACGCTCGGCAACGGTGGTTGGGCCACCCTGCTGAACAGCGCCAAGGGCGCTTTGCTGATCAACGGCCAGCCGCCGATCCCGCCGCCGGACATCCCGCAGGAACGGCTGAACCTGCCG
>CAZHUU010000289.1:0-2291 GCA_964535335.1 uncultured Mycobacterium sp. | reverse complement strand
CCTCGAGGGGATCCTCTAGGGTCTCCCGGTGCGGCTTGCCCAGCACGTGGTTGCGTTGCGCCTCCATCTCGCTGGCCAGCAGCAGCAGGTTCGGTACCGACGGCAGGAAGATGCTCGCCGTCTCCCCGGGGCGCCGGGACCGCACGAAGCGGCCGATGGCCTGAGCGAAGAACAGCGGCGTCGACGCGCTGGTGGCGTAGACGCCGACGGCCAGCCGCGGCACGTCGACCCCTTCGGAGACCATCCGCACCGCCACCAGCCAGCGCGAGGTGCCCCCGGCGAACTTCGAGATCCGCTCCGAGGAGCCCTTGTCGTCGGAGAGCACCACCGTCGGCGCCTCACCGGTGATGGTGCGCAGCAGCTCGGCGTAAGCGCGGGCGGCGGTCTGGTCGGAGGCGATGATCATGCCGCCGGCGTCCGGCACGTGCTCGCGCAACCCGCGTAGCCGGGTGTCGGCGGCGGCGATCACCGCGGGCATCCACTCGCCGGCCGGGTTCAGCGCGGTCTTCCAGGCCCGTGCGGTCTGCTCGGCGGTCAGCGGCTCGCCGAGGCGGGCTGCGTGTTCCTCGCCGGCGCTGTCCCGCCAGCGGGCCTCACCCGAGTACGCCATGAACATCACCGGGCGGACCACCCCGTCGGCCAGCGCCTCGGCGTAGCCGTAGGTGTGGTCGGCGCGGGAGCGGGCGAACCCGTCCGGGCCGGCCTCGTAGGTGACGAACGGGATGGCGCTGTCGTCGCTGCGGAACGGGGTCCCGGTCAATGCCAGCCGCCGCGTGGCGTCATCAAACGCCTCGCGGATGGCGTCGCCCCAGCTCTTGGCGTCGCCGCCGTGGTGGATTTCGTCGAAGACGACGAGCGTCTTGCGGTTCTCGGTGCGCACCCGGTGCCGGGTGGGGTGGCTGGCTACCTGGGCGTAGGTCACGACGACGCCGTGGTACTCGCTCGACGTCCGGGAGTTGGAGTTGGAGAACTTCGGGTCGAGCGCGATGCCGAGCCGGGCGGCGGCCTCGGCCCACTGGTTCTTGAGGTGTTCGGTGGGGACGACGACGGTGACCGTTTCGACGGTCCCCTCGGCGAGCAGTTCGGCGATGATGCGCAGCGCGAAGGCCGTCTTGCCGGCGCCGGGGGTCGCCACGGCCAGGAAGTCGCGCGGCTTGTTGGTCAGGTATCGCACCAGCGCCCGCCGCTGCCAGCCCCGCAATGCCTGGGTGCTGGGCGCATCTGATGCCCGCACCCGTGGGACTCCTCTCTGACCGAGATGGACTCTAGCCCAAGCGGATCCGCCCACGCACTTCGATACGGCGTGTCGTCGGACGAAGAATCAGACGAAGAAATTGTCGTTGCGGATGAAGAACTGGTGGCGCTCGTCATCGGACAGTTCGCCGAGCTTGGCCAGGCCCTCGAAGTAGTACTCGCGCGGCGCGCCGGGGGCGAACAGCATCAGGATCGAGGCCGGCTCGTCGGCCTCGTTACGGAAGCCGTGGATGCCACCGGGCGGGACGTAGAGGAAGTCGTTCGGCTGCCCGTCGACCCAGTCGGCGCCGTTGTAGAGCGAGATCGTGCCGGAGAGGACGAAGAAGGCCTCGGACATGGCGCGATGGAAATGCGGGCCAGGGCCGCCCCCGTGCGCGGCGATCTCGACGCGGTACAGCCCGTAGTCCCCGTCGGTGGACTGCTGGTCGGCCAGGTAGTGGTACTTGACCAGACCGAAGGCGTCATAGTCGGGCGGATCGCCGCCGCTCTTGAGCCGGGCACTGACCTCCGGTTCGGCTGCGGTGTAGCGGGGCGGTGGGTAGGGCGGCACGATCAGTGACACCCCACCCAGTCTGCCGGTCCGGGCCCGCGTACACCATGGGCGAACAATCTTGCACTCGCCATGGCCGAGTGCTAAGAATGACGTTGGCACTCGCGACCGGCGAGTGCTAGGTCGGGACGGTGAGACCGCAGCCGAACACAGCAGCGGTCGTCCGTCGCGGGCACTGCGTCCGACCAGAAGCGTGTAACCCCCAACCGGAGGATTCACTTCGCAATGTCCAAGATCATTGCTTACGACGAAGAGGCCCGCCGCGGCCTCGAGCGGGGCCTGAACGCCCTCGCCGACGCGGTCAAGGTCACGTTGGGCCCCAAGGGTCGCAACGTCGTTCTGGAGAAGAAGTGGGGCGCCCCCACGATCACCAACGATGGTGTGTCCATCGCCAAGGAGATCGAGCTCGAGGACCCTTACGAGAAGATCGGCGCCGAGCTGGTCAAGGAGGTCGCCAAGAAGACCGACGACGTCGCCGGTGACGGCA
>CAZHUU010000288.1:0-2300 GCA_964535335.1 uncultured Mycobacterium sp. | reverse complement strand
AGGTTTCGATGGCCAGAACGATCATGACACCGGATCCCGTCGCATGGTGTAGGCGTCGGCGCCGCTGACCCGGTAATAGCGTTTGCGGACAGCGACATTCACGAAACCGAGGCTGGTGTAGAGCGCGATCGCCGGGGCGTTGTCGGTGCGGACCTCCAGGTACACCGTGCGGTCGGGTGCGGGCTCGCCGAGCAGCTCGGACATCATCCGCCGGCCGATGCCCTGGCCCTGGTACGCCGGGTCCACGCCGATGGTGTGGATCTCGTACTCGAACGGCGGGGTGCGCCCGAGCCGCGAGATGCCGGCATAGCCGACCAGCTTGTCGTCGACCCGGGCGGCGATGTACCGGTTGTGCGGGGCGGCCAGCTCGCGGACGAAGGCGATCTCCGGCCAGGGATCGTCGCCGTCGAACAGCTGCGCCTCCAGTTCGGCGCAGCGCGCGGCGTCGCGTTTGCGCAGCGAGCCGTAGGACACCTTCACCGCGTCACCCCGCGCTCGGCCAGGGTCTTGGCGTCCGGTCTACGCAGATACAGCGGCAGCAGCGGGCCCGGCTCGGCGGCCCAGTCGCCGACGGCGGCGACCAGCCCGGCCGGGGTGGGATAGTGCGGTTCGATGCCCGGCAGCCCGACCTTGACCGCGACATCGGGCGGGCCGGCCACCCGGTCGGCGGCCCCGATCGGGACGTCGGCCGCGGCACCGACCTCGGGGCCTTCCACCCGCACCCCGTCGCGGTAGCGCGCCCAGTACACCTCGCGGCGGCGGGCATCGGTGGCCACCAGCACCTCACCGGTGGTCAGCACGCCGATGGCGTCCAGGCTGCACACCCCGTACACCGGCACGTCCAGTGCATGCCCGTAGGCGGCCGCGGTGGCCATGCCCACCCGCAGTCCGGTGAACGGCCCCGGGCCGCAGCCCACCACCACGGCGTCCAGGTCAGCCATCCGCACCCCGGCCTCCGCGACGGCCGCGAGCACGCTGGGGGTGAGCAGTTCGGCATGCGCCCGCGCATCGACACACACCCGCTGTCCGGCCACCGCGATGCCGGCATCATCGCGCCGCACCACCGCGGCGGTCACGGCCGGGGTTGCGGTGTCGATGGCCAGGACGATGCGGCTCATGCGCGGTTCCACTGCCAGTGCGCGGTCCGGACATCGGTGTCGACGCAGCGCTGCAACGCGATGTCGAGGTGGTTGTCCGACAGCCGCTCCGCCAGCCCCTCCCCCCACTCGACCACGACCACCGCGTCCTGCAGATCGGTGTCCAGATCCAGCGAGTCCAGCTCGGCGAGCAGTTCGGCGCCGCTGCTGTCGAGGAGCCGGTAGACATCGACATGCACCAGCGCCGGACGTCCGGTCTCGCGGGCGCGATGCACGCGGGCCAGCACGAAGGTGGGCGATGTGACGGGCCCTTCGACGTCCATGCCGAGCGCGATTCCCTTGGTGAGGGCGGTCTTTCCGGCGCCGAGCGGGCCGGAGAGCACCACCACGTCGCCCGCGCGCAGCTGCCTGCCCAGCCGCTCGCCGAAGGCGATGGTGTCGTCGACCGTGGGCAACTCCACGGTGCCGCTGTCGGTCCGCACCCGGCCGAGGCGTTCACGCATGCCGGGCCCGGGCCTTCCATCGCCGGGTCAACGCAACGAGTTTCGACGGTGTCGCCCGCTCGACCAGGCGAACCAGCGCGCCGTTGATGACATCCGGCGCCTCGAGCTGCACCAGGTGACCCGCGCCGGGGACGATCACCAGCTCCGAGTCCGGTAACACCGCGGCCATCTCCTCGGAGTGGATGACCGGCGTCAGCACATCGTGGTCACCGCAGGCGATCATGGTCGGAATCCCGGCCAGCACCGGCAGGGCCGCGCTCTCGTCGTGCACTTCCAGGGCGTGCAGGAACTCCACCAGCGTGGCGATCGGGGTGCCGTGAATCATCTCCTCGGAGAACGCCACCACGCTCGGACTCATGTGGTCGTCGCCGTAGGAGGCCGTCTTCAGGATGGGCCGCAGCACCGAACGCGCCGCGCCGCGGGTGCGGAGCACCAGCTTCGGGGCATACCGGGCCGCGAACCGCACCGCCTCCAGCGCCGGGTTCTGCAGGATCTCGCCCAGCGGCGAGCGCGGCAGCCCCTCGGCGGCCGAGGAGATCAGCGCCGCGCCGACGACGCGCTTGCCGTACTTCTCGGGGAACTGCCGGGCGTGCGAGAGCACGGTCATCCCGCCCATCGAATGCCCGACCAGGATCGCCGGGCCGCGCGGAACCATCACCTGCAGAATGGTTTCCAGGTCCTGCCCGAGCTGGGTCACGGT
>CAZHUU010000287.1:0-2308 GCA_964535335.1 uncultured Mycobacterium sp. | reverse complement strand
ACGAAGGTCAGGTTGTCCAGCGCCTCGTTGGCCGCCACCTGGATCAGGCCGCGGCTTTCCGGCTCGTCCATCTCGCCGTCGCCGAGGAATGCCCACACGTGCTGGTCGGAGGTGTCCTTGATGCCGCGGTCATGAAGGTAGTGGTTGAACCGGGCCTGATAGATCGCGTTCATCGGGCCCAGGCCCATCGACACCGTCGGGAACTCCCAGAACTCCGGCATCAGCCGCGGGTGCGGGTAGGACGGCAGGCCGCCGCCGGGGTGGCTGTGCTCCTGGCGGAATCCGTCGAGCTGGTCGGCGGTGAGCCGGCCCTCCAGGAACGCCCGGGCGTAGACGCCGGGGGAGGCGTGGCCCTGGATGAACACCTGGTCGCCACCGCCGGGGTGGGCCTTGCCGCGGAAGAAGTGGTTGAAGCCGACCTCGTAGAGGGACGCCGAGGAGGCGTAGGTGGAGATGTGCCCGCCCACGCCGACACCCGGGCGTTGCGCCCGGTGCACCATGATCGCCGCGTTCCACCGGATCCAGCGGCGGAACCGGCGCTCCACCTCCTCGTCGCCCGGGAACCACGGCTCCAACTCGGTCGGAATGGTGTTGACGTAGTCGGTCGAGGTCAATGCCGGGATCGCGACCCGCTGCTCGCCGGCGCGCTCGAGCAGACGCAGCATCAGATACCGGGCCCGGGCCGGCCCCGACCGTGACAGCAGTTCATCGAACGATTCGAGCCATTCGCTGGTCTCCTCGGCATCGATATCGGGCAGATAGGACGCGACCCCCTCGCGGATCACCCGAACCCGGTCGGAATCGTTGGGGCTGGTTGAGTTTTGGGCCAGGTCCTGGCGCGCGAACTCAGTGGTCAACGTCAGCTCCTTAGTAGCCGGCACAGGTTTTGCGCCGTTCTCCCTATCGTGCCGCAATTGCCCCGATGACGGCGGGTAGTGCCGGAGGCGGGAACGGTGAATTTTTGCCATCGCGCCGAGCAGGCTGTTTTCCCGGTAACCTCTCGGGCTGTGCTGATCCGAAGTGCTCGCGCGTACCGTCTCGGCGGACTGGTGGCGGGCAGTGCCGCCGCGGTGCTCCTGGCCGTGGCCGGCTGTACCACCGTCACCGGTGGAAAGGGCACCGTCAACGCCGCCGATGCCCCCGCCTACCGCACCTCAATGTCGGTGTCGGCCTCGGAGTCGGCCGCGAGTTCCAGCGCGCGCGAATCCCAGCGCCAGGCGTCGCTGACCACCCAGGCCATGCACGACACCTGTGAGACCCTGTCCACCACCAGCGCGGACGCCATCGACCTGGTGAACGCCTACGTCGACGCCTTCAACGAGGGCGGCACCAACGTGACGTCCACCGAGGGCCCGGCCATCGACGCCCTCAACAAGGGCGGCACCAATGTGGCGGCCACCGAAGGCCCGGCCGTCGACGCACTCAACCACAGCGCCGACTCGGTGGCGGCCAGCATGACCGATGTGATCCCCACCGAGATGCGGGACGCGTTCGACGCCTGGGTGGACGGTGCGCGGGCCACGGCCAAGGCGATCGCGGGCCGCGCGTCGCCCGGTGAGTTCAACGACGCGGTCGATTCGCTCAACAGCACCAGGTCGACCGCGCTGAAGCTGTGCGACGCGACGTACTGAGAATCCGCCCGCGCGGCAGCCAACCTCGGGTGTCGTGCGACGATAGGTCAAGACAGCCGGCCCAGAGATGAAGGAGGTCCCGACGGTGGTCACGGCGGGTGACAGCGGGCCGAACTACGCCCAGCGGCTGGGCATCCACAAAGACCAGGTGGTCCAGGAACTGGGCTGGGATGAAGACACCGACGACGACATCCGGGCCGACGTCGAGGACGCCAGCGGCGGGGATCTGCTGGACGAGGACGCCGACGAGGTCGTCGACGTGGTGTTGCTGTGGTGGCGCGACGGTGACGGTGATCTGGTGGACCGGCTGATGGATGCGATCACACCGCTGGCCGACGACGGCATCATCTGGGTGCTGACGCCGAAGACCGGTAAGCCGGGCCACGTGCTGCCGGCCGAGATCGCCGAGTCGGCGCCCACCGCCGGGTTGATGCAGACCTCGTCGGCCAACCTGGGCGACTGGAGCGCGAGTCGGCTGGTTCAACCGAAATCCAAAGCGGCCGGGCGGCATTCGTGACCCTGACGGTTGGCAGCGAGGCGCCCGACTTCACGCTGAAGGACCAGAACGGCCAGCCGGTCACGCTCAGTGACTACCGCGGCAAGAAGAACGTGCTGCTGGTGTTCTTCCCGCTGGCGTTCACCGGCATCTGCCAGGGCGAGTTGGACGAGGTTCGCGA
>CAZHUU010000286.1:0-2338 GCA_964535335.1 uncultured Mycobacterium sp. | reverse complement strand
CTCGGCGTGGCCGCCGGCGACCACGCCGCGATCTGCTGGCCGCTGCTGGCCGGGATGGCCAAGGCCAAGTACTACCTGCTGACCTGCGAAACCCTGCTGGGCGAGGAGGCCGATCGGATCGGGCTGGTCTCCAAGTCGGTCGACGACGAGGACGTCATCGGCGAGGCCGGCCGGATCGCCACCGAGCTCGCCGCCGGGGCGCAGTCGGCGATCCGCTGGACCAAACGCAGCCTCAACCACTGGTACCGGGCCTTCGGCCCGGCGTTCGAGGCGTCGCTGGGGCTGGAGTTCATCGGTTTCGCCGGGCCCGAGGTGCGGGAGGGTCTGGCCGCGCACCGGGAGAAGCGCCCGCCCCGGTTCACTGAGATCGACTTCACCACCATGTTCTGACGTCGGCATCCTCCGATCGGAGGATCCCGAATCATCAACGCTCCCGGTAGTCCGCAGGATACCGGCGTCATCGGCCGCAGCCGATAGTTGTGTTGTGCCGCAAAGACATCCGTCGAGAGCCGCGGCATCCACAACGAGAGGACACGACCGTGATCTGGTTCTGATCCGCACTGCGGCCCCTGACCCGTTCCTACCGAAGGACATGACCATGAACTCGACCATGCAGCGGCTCGCCGTAATCGCGGGCGGCGCGGCCGTCATCGCGATGGGCGCCGTCACCCTCGCCGGCACCGACGCCGGCACCGGCCTGCCCGCGGCATCCCACGTCGTCACCCCGATGACCACCGGCAGCCCCAATTCGTTCACGCCGACCAGCACGAACGACCTGATGACCCCGGTGACCGCGCCGCCGGGCTCACCGTGGCGGGACTGACCCCCGCATCGGCACCGCGACCCGGATATGCGCCCCGGTGGGGACGGTCAGGATCTGCATCGTCCCGCCGGCGGCCTCGATCCGGGCGCGTTGCGACGCCAGCCCGATGTGGCCCTGCCGCAGCCGTTCGGCGGCCGCGTCGGCGGACATGCCGGACCCGTCGTCGATGACGTCGAGCGTGCGGATGCCGTCGGCGGTGGCGAGCCGGACGGTGGCGCGGGTGGCCAGGGAATGCCGCACCACGTTGGACAGCAGCTCCCGGGCCACCGCGAACACCATCGGGTCGACCGGATCGGGTTGCGTCGGCTCGATATCGGTGGCGATGTCGATACCCGAGCGGGCCGAGTTGGCCGCCGCCAACTGGGTGAGCGCCCGGGCCAGCCCGGCGCCGGCCAGCACGGCCGGGTGCAGTTCGAAGGTCGCCTCACGCATCTGGTCGGTGGCCTCGCGTAACCCGGCCAGCGCCCGCTCCAGCGCCTCGTCCGGCTGCCGCTTGAGGGCGGCGGTGATGTCCTGGCGGGCCATCAGCACCGACTGCAGCGGACCGTCGTGGATGTACTCCGAGATGGTGCGCTGCTGTTCGTCGGAGGCCGCCATCAGGTCGACGAGCAGTTCCTGCCGGCTGGCGCTGAGGTGGCTGATCTCGTCGATGTGGCGCGCCTGGGCGTACACCGCCAGCCACACCGTGACGCAGAGGAACACGAAGATCGCGGTGGCCAGCGTGGCCCGCACCAAACCGGCCTGCGAGATCATCACCGGGTCGGTGTAGATCTCGACGGCGAAGGTCACCGCGATCACCGTCAGCGCCACCGCGGCCCGGCGCCAGGACACGTCGAGCACCACCATGATGGGTAGCAGGGTCAGCACCAGCAGCGGCACGTAGGCCCCGTCGACCGAGGCAACCTTGTAGATGAAGATCGCCGTTACGTCGATGACGACCAGTACCAACTGCATTCGGGGCACGACCACCCGCTCGTGCAGCGAGGTGAACAGCAGCACCGCGGCACCGATCGCCACGACCGCGTAGAACCACGGCACCCAGTCCCATTGCGGCCATTTGGCTTTCATCCCGACATGGGAGGCCACCAGCATGACCGCGGCGACTCCGAGCCGGGCCAGCGCCACGATCCGCAACGCGTCCAGCTGGCGGGCGTCACGAATCCGGTCGAGTTCGGTCGCGGCCACGCTGACACCTTAACTCCGCCCGGCATGAGAACATTGCCGCCATGTCAGGCCAGTCCGTCGTCACCGTCGTCGTCGGTGACGATCACCCGATGTACCGCGCCGGCGTGGTGGCCGCGCTGAAGGAGAGCGGCCGCGTGCGGGTGGTCGCCGAGGTCGGCGACGGACGCGCGGCGCTGGATGCGATCCACGAGCACCGGCCCGCGGTGGCGCTGTTGGACTACCGGATGCCCGAACTCGACGGACTGGCGGTGGTCGCCGCGGTGGTCCGCGACGAGATACCCACCCACGTCCTGCTGCTCAGCGCCACCGAAGACCCCGCCACGGTGTACG
>CAZHUU010000285.1:0-2350 GCA_964535335.1 uncultured Mycobacterium sp. | reverse complement strand
CGTCTCGCTGCGCGGCCGCGCGGCACCGGCGGACATCATCGGCCCCCACACCCCGGGCCGAACGGCGCTCACGCGCCGCGGCCGCGGGAGGGGCCGAGATCCGCCTTCAGGCCCGGGCGGCTGGGTCCTTGACCCCGCCCCCGGACGGTCCCCCGTCCCGACGTGCCGACCGGCGCAACACACAAACGACTCCCCAGGAGGAGCACTGCAATGTGGGACCGCGGATACGACCAGATGGTCGCAGAAATCAAGGACCGCTTCGGCTTCGAGCTCACGCTCTACAACACCGGCGGCTGGTGCATGGTCTACGAGGCCAGGCTGGAGGGCAACGCCGTCATCTGGATCTCCGACTACGACGCCGGTGTCACCCCCCGTGAGGAACGCCTCGCCATGGAAGGGCGCGGCATCACGGTGGGATGGAATGTCTCGATCTACCGGGCCGCAGACGACGGCTACCCCGACAACGCCATCCTGGCCAGCGCCCAGCACGAGACCGCGCTGGTCGCCGAACTGCCCGGCCTGATCGCCCTGGCGCTGGAGTCGGTGGCCTCCAATGCCCAGCACCACTTCAAGAAGGGCGGCGAGCACACCGTCACCCACGGCGTGATCGAGTACTGAGCTTCCCGACTGTCTCCCGGCCGGTTCCCGCCTCACCGCGGAGCCGGCCGGGAACATTTTCGGTTCAGCGGAAACGCCTCCGGCGTTGCCCAGCAGCGCCGCCGACCCCTACGGGCCCGGCGGCGCCCTATTGCTTGCCCTTTCTGGCTTCCGAGTGTGGCCGGCGGACCACCCGCGCAAGGCCCGGGCCCTGCGGGCCGTGAAACTTTTCCGAAACGCTCGCTGCGCTCGCCGGAAAACTTTCACTGCCGAGCCTTGCCGCTTGCGTGGTCCTCACGCCGGCCCACTTCGTCATTGCCAGAAAGGCAAGAAGAGCGGGCGTTCAAGCCCCCCGACGAGAGGGTCACCATGACCGACACCATCCCCACCGACACCGCCCCCGAGACGGCTGGCACCCAGCCCATCGGCGAACTGGAACACCTCGACCCGCAGACGCTGCTCATCGGAGACAACGTCCGCACCGACGCCGGCCTGGACAAGGACTTCCTGGCCAGCATCGCCCTGCACGGGGTGCTGATGCCCATCACCGCCGTGCGCGACGAGGACGGCAACGTCATGGTCCGCGACGGGCAGCGTCGCACGTTGGCCGCACGGCAGGCCAGCTTGCCGACCATCCCGGCCTACGTACTGCCCAGCGCGGCAACCAATTTCCGCGAGTGGGAGGTCGAACGCATCGCCCAGCAGATCGTGCTCAACGATCAGAAGGCCGATCTGACCGAGGCGCAGCGCGCACGCGGCATCCAGGCCATGCTCGACGCCGGGGTCTCGGTGACCAAGGTCGCCAAGCTGCTGTCGACCAAGAAGACCGTCGTGCAGCCCGCCGAAGCGCCCAGCAAGTCCCGCGCCGCCATGGTCGCCCTGAGCGAGGGACAGCCCACCCTGGAGCAGGCCGCGATCGTGGCCGAGTTCGCCGACGACGACGACGCCGTCGACCAGCTGTTGGTGGCACCCCCGGCCCGTTTCGACCACCTGGTGTCCAAGCTGCGCAAGGACCGCGAGTCCGACAAGGCCTACGCCGAAGCCGTCGAGCACTACCAGGGCCTGGGCGTGACGGTCCTGACCGCCTACCCCAACTGGCGCGACCTCACCTGCGTGGGCCTGCGCTACCTGTGCACCGCCGAGGGCGGCGAGGTCACCGAAGAGCAGGTCGTGCCCGGACCGCACTGGGCGGCATGGCTCAGCGAAGGAATCGCCTACTTCGACAAGGAGACCGGCGAACGCGTCGACGAGGACGACCTGGACTACGACACCAAGTGGAACCGCGACGACGAGGCCGAGGAAGGCCTGCGGCACTACGACAGCGTGGTCGAGAAGACCGTCGTCGAACCCGAGTGGTTCTGCCTGGACTACACCGCCGCCGGCCTGACCCTGGCTCCCGCCCTGAGCGGACTGAAGGACAGCGGCAACGGGCCCGTCAGCGACCAGGTGGTCGACGCCGAAGCCCAAGCCGACGCCGACCGCCGCGCACGCCGCATGGTCATCGCCTTGAACAAGCTCGGCGACGCAGCGATCCCGGTGCGCCGGCAGTGGATCCGCACCAACCTGCTGGCCCGTAAGACCCCGGTCAAGGGCGGCCCGACGTTCGTCACCAAGGCGCTGGTCAACGACGCCCACCTGATCACCGACTACCGCCTCTCCGAGATCGCGGCCGAGTTGCTCGGACTGTCCACCGGCGAGAAGTCCCACGGTGGTCGCGATGCCGTCTCGACCCACCTCGACGGGCTGGGCGTCA
>CAZHUU010000284.1:0-2369 GCA_964535335.1 uncultured Mycobacterium sp. | reverse complement strand
CGATCACCGACGGTCAGTGCTTCCTGGAGACCGACCTGTTCAACCAGGGTGTGCGCCCGGCCATCAACGTCGGTGTGTCGGTGTCGCGCGTCGGCGGTGCCGCGCAGATCAAGGCGATGAAAGAAGTGGCCGGCTCGCTGCGTCTGGATCTGTCGCAGTATCGCGAACTGGAGGCCTTCGCCGCGTTCGCCTCCGACCTCGACGAGACATCGAAGGCTCAGCTGGAGCGCGGTGCGCGACTGGTCGAGCTGCTCAAGCAGCCGCAGTACAGCCCGTTGTCGGTCGAGCAGGAGGTGGTGGCCATTTTCCTCGGCACGAAGGGCCACCTCGATTCGGTGCCCGTCGCGGATGTGGCTCGCTTCGAGACTGAGTTCCTCGAGCACGTGCAGGGCTCGAATGAGGCCCTTCTCAACGAGATTCGCGACTCCAAGAAGCTGTCCGAGGAGACCGAGGAGAAGCTGGCCGAGCTCGTGGCCGACTTCAAGAAAGGCTTCGCCACCTCCGACGGCAGCTCTGTGGTGCCCGACGCCCATGTCGAGGCGATGGAGGAGGAGGACGTGGAGAAGGAGTCCGTCCAGGTCCGCAAGCCGGCCCCGAAGAAGAAGTAGACCGGAGGGTCTGGGAAACGTATGGCAGCGACACTGCGCGAACTGCGGGGACGCATTCGCTCCGCCGGGTCGATCAAGAAGATCACCAAGGCCCAGGAGCTCATTGCGACGTCCCGTATCGCCCGGGCACAGGCTCGGGTCGAGGCGGCACGTCCGTATGCCGCCGAGATCACGAACATGCTGACGAATCTGGCGGCTGAATCGGCGCTGGATCATCCGCTGCTGGTGGCCCGGGACAACCCGCGGCGGGCGGCCGTCCTGGTGGTGTCGTCGGACCGGGGCTTGTGCGGCGCCTACAACGCCAACGTACTGCGTCGCTCGGAGGAGCTGTTCTCGCTGCTGCGGGAGGAGGGCAAGGAGCCCGTCCTGTACGTGGTCGGCCGTAAGGCTTTGGGCTACTACAGCTTCCGCAACTGGAAGATCACCGAGTCGTGGACGGGGTTCTCCGAACAGCCCACCTACGAGAACGCCCAGGAGATCGCATCGACCCTGGTCGAGGCGTTCCTGGCCGGTGCCGACGACTCCGGTGACGATCCGGGCCCCGACAACGTCCTCGGGGTCGACGAACTGCACATCGTGTTCACCGAGTTCAAGTCGATGCTCTCCCAGACCGCCGAGGCGCGCCGCGTCGCGCCGATGGTGGTGGAGTACGTCGAGGAGGACACCGGACCGCACACGCTGTTCTCCTTCGAGCCCGATGCCACCACGTTGTTCGAATCGTTGCTGCCGCGCTATGTGGCGACCCGGATCTTCGCTGCACTGCTCGAAGCCGGCGCGTCGGAATCGGCATCCCGCCGGCGCGCGATGAAGGCGGCTTCGGACAACGCCGACGATCTCATCAAGGCCCTCACCCTGATGGCCAACCGGGAGCGGCAGGCCCAGATCACCCAGGAAATCAGCGAAATCGTCGGCGGCGCAAACGCTCTCGCCGATGCGAAATAGGCCCCACCAGAAGAGCTCAGGAGCGAAGAAACAACATGACTGCCACCGCTGAGAAGAAGAGCAGCACCGATACCGCTGGGCGCGTCGTGCGCATCACCGGCCCTGTGGTCGACGTTGAGTTCCCCCGCGGCGCGGTGCCGGAGCTGTTCAACGCTCTGCACGCCGAGATCGCGTTCGAGTCGCTGGCCAAGACGCTGACCCTCGAGGTCGCCCAGCACCTTGGCGAGAACCTGGTGCGCTGCATCTCCATGCAGCCGACCGACGGATTGGTTCGCGGCGTCGAGGTGACCGACACCGGCGCCTCGATCTCGGTGCCGGTCGGCGACGGCGTCAAGGGGCACGTCTTCAACGCCCTCGGCGACTGCCTGGACGACCCCGGCTACGGCAAGGATTTCGAGAAGTGGTCGATCCACCGCAAGCCGCCGGCCTTCGACGAACTCGAGCCCCGCACCGAGATGCTGGAGACCGGCCTGAAGGTCGTCGACCTCCTGACGCCCTATGTGCGCGGTGGCAAGATCGCCCTGTTCGGTGGTGCCGGTGTGGGCAAGACGGTGCTGATCCAGGAGATGATCAACCGCATCGCCCGCAACTTCGGCGGTACCTCGGTGTTCGCCGGCGTCGGCGAGCGCACCCGTGAGGGCAACGACCTGTGGGTCGAGCTCAAGGAGGCCAACGTCCTCAAGGACACCGCGCTGGTGTTCGGTCAGATGGACGAGCCGCCGGGCACCCGTATGCGCGTCGCCCTCTCGGCGCTGACCATGGCCGAGTTCTTCCGCGACGAGCAGGGCCAGGACGTGCTGCTGTTCATCGACAACATCT
>CAZHUU010000283.1:0-2396 GCA_964535335.1 uncultured Mycobacterium sp. | reverse complement strand
GCAGCATCGGCGTGATCGGGCAGGTCGTTGGGTGCGCCGAACACCGCCAGGGCGCCGTCGCCGAGGAACTTGTTCACATGTCCCCCAGCTTCGACGACAGCGGGCACCACGATCTCGAACAAGGCGTTAAGCCGGGCGACGGTGTCCTCGGCGGTGTTGGCCTCGGCGAAGGGGGTGAAGTCGCGGATATCGATGAACATCACCGTCACCGCTCGACGTTCCCCGGTGAACACGTCATCGCCCTGCTCGAGCAGGCGGGCGGCCAGGACGGGATCGACGTAGGTGCCGAAAGCCGCGTGGAGCCGTTGCCGCTCGGCCAGCCCGGCTTGCATGCGGTTGAACGAGGCCGACAGCACGCCGAGATCGTCATCCTGCACCACCGGCAGGCGCTGGCTGTAATCGCCCGCCGCAACACGGTGAGTTGCTTCGGTGAGGTCATGGATGGGCCGAAAGGTCGGCGAGAGAATTGCAATGACGGTGATCGGTATCCCGATGGTGAGTGTCAGCGCAGCTGCGATCACGAGGGCGACTACTGGGCCGTTCGCGCCCCGGTCGAGCGCCATGGCCACCATCGCAGCCGAAGCCGAGAACGTGAAAATCGAACCCACGAGCGACAATCCCAACCACCCGGCAAAAGTCGGGCGGGACCGCGGCAACGAATCGCCGATCCCCGAATCCGCAGCGAGAGCAGCCCGTACTGGACGTAACGCCCCCTCCCCCATGTTGTGCACACCGATGAGGGCCGTCGAGATTCCTGCCGCGACCCCAAGGGCGCCATACTGCACGAGCCGCGACGCGCCCGCTCCGGCAATCGCAGCGACGACGGTAATCAGCACCACCACCGAAGCAGGCACAATCACCATCGCTCTGACTGCGTTTGAACGGCTCCAGACATACGTCTCCTCGAGCGCCTTCGCGCGATCGACCTTGGCGCCGGCCGCCCACTGCCGTGCGCCACGAAAGCGGTGGCTACCCGCCAGGTTGGTCAAGAGCGCCATACCCAGCCCAGCGACGACGGCGACGACGAACGCTGAACCGTAGCGACTGGATTTCTCCACCGCGAGCACGATCCACGACCAAATGAGGAAGACCGGCAGACCCGAGATGAACGCAACTATCGCGATCACCCACACGTACCTCGACCCGTACCGATCCCAAGCCCACTGCCAGAAGCGGTCCATACTGTGGAGGCTAGACCCGGCAACCGGCTCGTATCGCGTCTCGAATGTCCAGATCGGAAGCCGCGCGCGATATCGCGGACAGCACTGATCTGCGGCGGCACCATATTGGCGTGAACCCAGAGGGGTGGGGTTTGGCCGCGGCCGGGCCGTCGTGGCCCCCTGCGGCACGCAGCTGCCGCCGGAGTCACCGTTCTGCAGAAGGTTCGGCGCACCGGTCACCCGGGTGACCCGCTCTGCGGAGTACACGCAAGGCACGGTCCTGTTCGCCGACGGCGTCCACTCGATGGACATCGCCAAGGCTGTCGGGGCCGAGCGACAAGCTCAACCGGGCGGCCCGGGGTGATGGCCGCTGCTGTCGGTGTCGTCAGTCGATGTTGAAAGCGGCGGCAGCGTCTCGTTGGAGGTCAACGTAGGCCTTTTCGCTGACGTCGATGGCGACCCCCTGGATGGTTCCGCCGGTGAACCTGCCCGGGTTCTTGTACTGCTCGGAGACGTTGTCGCCGCTGTCAAAGCCCACGCACAAACCGTCCCCGGACAGGGTGAACTTGCCGATCTGCGCCTTCATCGGTCCCTTGGCCACCTCCTTGCCGTCCACATACAGCGTGGTGGTGCCGAGCGACTCGCCGTACTCCCCAGCCTTCTCCCGCTTGAACTCCATGCCCAGCGAATGCTTGCCCGGGCTCAGCGGCGGGGAGGCGAAATCCTGTTCGGGCTTGATGCCCAGGAAGTTGTACACGTAGTGCAGGCGGCCGTCCTTGATGAACATCGTGTGGCCGCCGAATCGCGACCCGTGCGCGAACAACACCCCCTGCGCATCCGGCTGCATGTCAACGTTGGCCACGATCTTGTAGGACCGGCCCCGAATGCTGGCCGCCACACCCTCGGGCACCGGGGCGGTGTCCGGGTAGTAGATGTAGCGGTCCCGCGGCGGTTCGGACTGCGGCCGCGGCGTATTCAGGACTTCGGTGGCAACGCGGTCGTCGAGAGGGAGCACGAAGTTGTTCTTGGCTTCCTCGAACCAGGCGTCGATGAGTTCCTTGAGCTTGTCCGGGTGCTGCTCGGCAACGTTGGTTGATTCCGAGCGGTCCTCGGCGACGTGGTAGAGCTCCCAGCGGTCCTGGTCGAACTTTCCCCTGCCACTGATGGGGGCATGAAGTGCAGCGGCCTTCCAGCCGTCCTGCCAGATGCCGCGCGTGCCGAGCATGGAGAAGTACT
>CAZHUU010000282.1:0-2492 GCA_964535335.1 uncultured Mycobacterium sp. | reverse complement strand
GAGGCGGTGCTCATCGACATCACTTGTGGAGCCATCGAGATCGGCATCAAGCACCTCACCGTCTACGCGTTCTCCACCGAGAACTGGCGGCGCAGCGCCGATGAAGTCCGCTTCCTGATGGGCTTCAACCGGGAGGTGGTGCGCCGCCGCCGGGAGAACCTGGACATCATGGGTGTGCAGATGCGCTGGGTCGGCTCGCGGGCGCGTATGTGGCGCAGCGTCATCAAGGAATTCGACATCGCCGAGAACATGACGACCGACAACGACGTCATCACCGTCAACTACTGCGTCAACTACGGTGGGCGCGCCGAAATCGCCGAAGCCGCACGGCAGATCGCGCGGGACGCGGCCGCAGGCCGGATCGACCCGGAGCGGGTGGACGAGCGGACGATCTCCGAGCACCTGCATCGTCCCGACATCCCGGATGTGGACCTGTTCATCCGTACCTCGGGGGAGCAACGGGCGAGCAACTTCATGCTGTGGCAGGCGGCCTACGCCGAATACGTCTTCCAGGACAAGCTCTGGCCGGACTACGACCGGCGCGACCTGTGGGCGGCGTGTGAGGAGTACGTCAACCGCAACCGTCGATTCGGGCGCGCGTAGCGGTGGAGCTGTCCGCGCGGCTGGCCGGCATCCTCGCCGAAGTTCTGTCCGTCGATGTCGACACCGACGGGGCCCTGACGGTGCGCCACGATGGCACGGTCGCCTCGCTGCGTACCGTGTCGATCGCCGATGACATCGAAATGGTCTCGCTGACACAGGTTTTGGCGTGGGATCTGCCGGTGAACGCCGCGCTGCGCAAACGTGTCGCGGCGGCGGCGCAGGCCACGATGCTGGGCACGGTGACGCTGGTCGAGCAGACCGGCAAGCTCGGTGACGTGATGCTGCGCTACAACTTCCCGGGCGGCGGCCTGGGCGACGATGCGCTGCGCACCCTGGTGCTGATGGTGCTGGCCGCCGGCGTCGACGCCCGCCGAGGGTTGGTGGACTAGATGTTTGCCCGCCTTTGAGCGACTATCGCTCCGGCGGCACCCCCGCAATAGTCGCTCAAAGGTGGGCACAAGGGGTATCCCCGGCCCGCTCGGCCGAGATCAACGGCGACGGCAGTCCGCGCAGGTGCCGAACAACTCGATGGTATGGCTCACATTGGAAAACCCATGTGCCTGAGCCACTTCGGCGGCCCAGGCTTCGACCTCGCGGCCACTGACCTCGACGGCCGATCCGCAGCTGCGGCATACCAGGTGGTGGTGATGGTCGTGTGCGGCGCATCGGCGGTAGACCGATTCGCCGGTGTCGGTGCGCACCATGTCGACCAACTCGGCGGCCGACAGCGACTGCAGGGTGCGATACACCGTCGTCAGCCCGATGTTCTCGCCGCGGCGCCGCAGTTCGTCGTGCAACTCCTGGGCGGAGCGGAACTCGTCGACGGTGTCCAGCAGGGCGATGATCGCCGCCCGCTGGCGGGTGGCGCGCACCCCGGCGACGGCCGAGCGGGGCTGCACCTCGGCTCCGGTCACGAATGGTCCTCGTCGGCGTGGCTGAGGGCGGCGACGACGATCTCGGCCAGGTGGTGATCCACCAGCCGGTACATCACCTCACGCCCGGAGCGCTCCCCGGCCACCACCCCGGCGGACTTCAGGATCCGCAGGTGCTGGCTGACCAGGGGCTGCGGCACGTCGAGGGCGTCGACCAGTTCGTGGACGCAGCGATGCGACTCGCGCAGCTGCAGCACGATCGCGATGCGGACCGGCGCCGCGAGCGCCCGCAACAGCTCACCCGCCCGGTCCAGCAGGTCGCCGCCCACCGGAGGGAGCCCGGCGTCACGCCGGCCGTCGGTTGCCGTGGTCATGTCGTCACCCCCTGCGGCAGCGGGACCACTATTGGAAATCATTTCCACTTGGGTCCAACTGTTCCATGCGCGATCACGCATGTCAAAGTCGCGTCGCTAGGCTGTGAAGCCGTCCCCTCACCCTGACAGGAGTGCATCCGCGTGGCGTCCGTGATCGATACCGTCGTCAACCTGGCCAAGCGTCGTGGCCTGGTGTACCAGTCCGGCGAGATCTATGGCGGCACCAAGTCGGCCTGGGACTACGGCCCGCTGGGCGTGGAGCTCAAGGAGAACATCAAGCGGCAGTGGTGGCGCTCGGTGGTCACCGGCCGCGATGACGTCGTCGGCCTGGACAGCTCGATCATCCTGCCGCGTGAGGTGTGGGTGGCCTCTGGTCACGTCGAGGTGTTCAACGACCCGCTGGTGGAATGCCTGAATTGCCACAAGCGGCACCGGCAGGACCACATGCAGGAGGCCTTCTTCGAGAAGGGCGGGGAGAAGAAGGGCTTCGCCGGTCCCGACGAGGTGCCGATGAGCGAGATCACCTGCCCGGACTGCGGCACCAAGGGGCAGTGGACCGAACCGCGCGACTTCAACATGATGCTCAAGACCTACCTCGGCCCGATCGAGACCGAAGAGGGGCTGCACTACCTGCGCCCGGAGA
>CAZHUU010000281.1:0-2494 GCA_964535335.1 uncultured Mycobacterium sp. | reverse complement strand
ACGACGGCCCGCAGATCCTGGTGTGCACCCAGGGTTCGGTGGTCGTTCGGGCGAAATCCGACGAGGTCCGCATCGAGCGCGGATCCTCGGCCTGGGTCGCCGCCGACGACGGGCCCATCCGGTTGGAGGCGCAGGAGCCCACCAAACTGTTCCGCGCTACGGTTGGCCTCTAACCAGGAGGGCATCGGGATGTCGACCGAGGGCAGCACCAAGGCGATTCTGGCGGCGCTGGCCGCCAATGCCGGTATCGCGGTGGCCAAGTTCATCGGCTTCGCGATCACCGGCAGTTCGTCGATGCTCGCCGAGGCCGTGCACTCGGTGGCCGACACCTCCAACCAGGGGCTGCTGCTGTTCGGCCAGCGCCAGGCCCGCAAGGAGGCCACCAGCCTGCATCAGTTCGGCTACGGCCGCAGCCGCTACTTCTACTCGTTCGTCGTGGCGCTGGTGCTGTTCTCCCTGGGCGCGATCTTCGCGCTCTACGAGGGCTACCACAAGATCTCCCACCCGCAGGAGCTCACCTCTCCGATCGTGGCGATCGTCATCCTGGTGGTGGCGATCGGCCTGGAGACCTACAGCTTTCGCACCGCGATGGTGGAGTCCCGCCCGCTGAAGGGCCGCAGCAGTTGGTGGCAGTTCATCCGCCGCTCGCGCAATCCCGAACTGCCGGTGGTCCTGCTCGAGGACACCGGTGCCCTGCTCGGCCTGCTCTTCGCCCTGGCCGGCGTGGGTCTGACGATCCTGACCGGCGACCCGATCTGGGACGGTGTGGGCACCATGCTGATCGGCGCGCTGCTGGGGGTGATCGCGGTGATCCTGATGGTCGAGATGCACAGCCTGCTGATCGGTGAGGGCGCCACCGCCGAGGACTGCCGGGCCATTCAGGCCGCGCTGGAGGGCGCCGACAAGATCGACCGCGTCATCCACCTGCGCACCCAGTACCTGGGTCCGGAGGAGATGCTGGTGGCGGCCAAGATCGCGGTGGGGGCGGGCACCGATCTGGCCACCGTGGCCGCGACCATCGACGCCGCCGAGGCGGCCGTTCGTGCGGCGGTACCCGCGGCGACGGTCATCTACCTGGAACCGGATCTCGATCGGGCGCTGACACCGTAGCGGCGCGCTGCTGCGCCCACCGCAACCGCATGTTGTGTCGTACGGTGCGGCCCACGATGCTCGGTGGCGGCACCGTGTAGAGGGTGTCGAGCAGGCTGAAGCGACGCAGAAACCATTCCGCGAGAACGGGATCGGTCTCGGCCGCCCCGAGGAGCTGGTCGAACAGCGAGCCCACCGGGCGGTACCACCACGGCGCCCGGCCGTTGGCGCCGTGCAGGGCGAGGTCACCGATCGCGTCCATCGTCCACACCGGGTACGTCGTCGCCGCGGCGGCCGGTTGTCGTTTCGCCAGTTTCGCCGGTCCACCGATGACGACCCACGTACCCTCCTGCATCACCGGCTAATCGGGAAGGGACATGGCGATGACCCGCAACTGGCGGACCAAATCGGTGGAACAGTCCATCCTCGACACCGACGAGCCCAGCACCCGGCTGCGCAAGGACCTCACCTGGTTGGACCTCACGGTGTTCGGCGTCTCCGTCGTCGTCGGCGCCGGCATCTTCACCGTCACCGCATCGACGTTCGGCAACATCACCGGCCCGGCCATCTCGGTGTCGTTCGTCATCGCGGCGGTGACATGCGGGCTGGCCGCGCTCTGCTACGCCGAGTTCGCCTCCACGCTTCCGGTCGCCGGGAGCGCCTACACGTTCTCCTACGCCACCTTCGGCGAGTTCGTCGCCTGGATCATCGGTTGGGACCTGGTGCTGGAGTTCGCGGTCGGCGCCGCCGTGGTGGCCAAGGGCTGGTCGAGCTACCTCGGCACGGTGTTCGGCTTCGCCGGCGGGGTGATCGACCTCGGCCCGTTCGATTTCGACTGGGGCGCGCTGCTGATCATCGCGGCCGTCGCCACCCTGTTGGCGCTGGGCACCAAGCTGTCGTCGAACTTCTCGGCGGCGATGACCGCCATCAAGGTCGCGGTCGTCGTCCTGGTGGTGATCGTCGGCTCGTTCTACATCAAGGCGGCCAACTACACGCCGTTCATCCCGCCGGCCGAGACCGGCGGGGGCAACGACGGCAGCGGCGTCAACCAGTCGGTGTTCTCCCTGCTGACCGGCGCGCACAGCAGCCACTACGGCTGGTACGGCCTGCTGGCCGGCGCCTCGATCGTGTTCTTCGCGTTCATCGGTTTCGACGTGGTGGCCACCACCGCCGAGGAGACCAAGAACCCGCAGCGCGACGTGGCGCGCGGCATCCTGGCCTCGCTGGCGATCGTCACACTGCTCTACGTGGCGGTGTCGGTGGTGCTGTCCGGCATGGTCAGCTACACCGAGTTGGCCAGCAAGAACGCCCACGGTCAGGCCAACCTGGCCACCGCGTTCTCGATCAACGGGGTGAACTGGGCGGCCAAGGTGATCTCGATCGGTGCGCTCGCCGGGCTGACCAC
>CAZHUU010000280.1:0-2495 GCA_964535335.1 uncultured Mycobacterium sp. | reverse complement strand
CCGAGGCCATGCCCTCGTAATCCAGTGGCACGTCGAGGTGTTCGGCGGTCAGCAGGGGAGTCGACGAGCCGCCCGGAGTCCAGAACTTCAGCTCGTGGCCGGTCCGGATGCCGCCGGCGTACTCCAGCAGTTCGCGCAGGGTGATGCCCAGCGGCGCCTCGTACTGCCCGGGCCGGTTGACGTGCCCGGACAGCGAGTACAGCGTGAAGCCGGGCGACTTCTCCGAGCCCATCGACTTGAACCAGTCCACCCCGTTGAGCACGATGGGCGGGACGCTGGCGATGGACTCGACGTTGTTGACGACGGTGGGGCAGGCGTAGAGGCCGGCGACCGCCGGGAAGGGCGGGCGCAGCCGCGGCTGGCCGCGTCGGCGCTCCAGCGAGTCCAGCAGCGCGGTCTCCTCACCGCAGATGTACGCGCCGGCGCCGGCGTGCACGATGAGGTCCAGATCGAACCCGGAGCCGAGGATGTCGGTGCCCAGATACCCGGCCTCGTAGGCCTCGGCGACGGCGTTCTGCAGCCGGCGCAACACCGGCACCACCTCGCCGCGCACGTAGATGAAGGCGTGCCGGGCCCGGATGGCGTAGGCCGCGATGATCGCGCCCTCGACGAGGAAGTGCGGTGTGGTGAACATCAACGGCATGTCTTTGCAGGTGCCGGGTTCGGACTCGTCGGCGTTGATGACGAGGTACTTGGGCTTGGCCCCGGCACCGGTGGCCTCCTGGGGAATGAACGACCACTTGGTCCCGGTCGGGAAGCCCGCGCCGCCGCGCCCGCGCAGGCCGGACTCCTTGACCGTGGCGATGACGTCGTCGGGCTTCATGGCCAGCGCGTTGCGCAGCGCCTGGTATCCGTCGTGGCGCAGGTAGGTCTGCAGCGTCCACGGCTCGGGCTCGTCCCAGAACCGGCTCAGCACCGGAGTCAGCGGCGTCATGCGTCGGCCCCGCCCTTGCCCAGCGCCTGGGCCACCCGCAGTCCGGCCAGCGTCGCCGCACCGGGCCCGCTGGTGTCGACGGTCTGCGGTCCGACCCCGGCGAGGGTCCGCGCGGTCTCCTTGAACGGGCACACCGGCGCGCCCCGGGTCGGCCGGGGTGTCTGGCCGGCTCGGATGGAGTCGACGAGTTCCTGTGCGCTGGAGGGCGTTTGGTTGTCGAAGAACTCCCAGTTGACCATCACCACCGGGGCGTAGTCGCAGGCCGCGTTGCACTCGATGTGCTCCAGGGTGATCAGCCCGTCGCCGGTGGTCTGCCCGGCGTGCACGCCGAGGTCGGTCTCCAGTGCCTCGAGGATGGCGTCGCCACCCATGATCGCGCACAGCGTGTTGGTGCACACGCCGATGAGGTACTGGCCGGTCTCGGTGCGCCGGTACATCGAGTAGAACGTCGCCACGGCGGCCACCTCGGCGTCGGTGAGTCCCAACTGGTTGGCGCAGAACGCGATTCCGGCCTTGGTCAGGTAGCCGTCCTCGGCCTGCACCAGATGCAGCAGCGGCAGCAGCGCCGACCGCGGTGACGGGTAGCGGGCGATGACGGTGACGGCGTCGGCCGCCAACCGGTCGACGACATCGGCCGGGTAGGACTCCCGTCCACCGATGGGCGGCCCGGGCTCCTCGGGCCGCGGGCCGAGGGTCAGTTCAATCGTCATCGGGCCCTCACCTATCCACGCCCCCCATCACGGGATCGATCGACGCCACCGCGGCGATCACGTCCGCCACCATGCCGCCCTCGCACATCGCCGCCACCGCTTGCAGATTCGTGAACGACGGATCGCGGTAGTGCACCCGATACGGCCGGGTGCCGCCGTCGGACACCATGTGCACGCCGAGCTCGCCGCGCGGTGACTCCACCGCGGTGTACACCTGACCGGCGGGCACCCGGATGCCTTCGGTGACGAGCTTGAAGTGGTGGATGAGGCCCTCCATCGAGGTGCCCATGATCTTGGCGATGTGCGCCGGGGAGTTGCCCAGCCCGTCCGGGCCCAGCTTCAGGTCCGCCGGCCACGCCAGCTTCTTGTCGGTGATCATCACCGGCCCGGGCTCCAGCCGCTCGAGGCACTGCTGGACGATCTTGAGCGACTCGGTCATCTCGCCCACCCGGATCAGGTAGCGCCCGTAGCAGTCCGCGCCGGTATCGGTGATGACGTCGAAGTCGTAAGTCTCGTAACCGCAATAGGGTTGCGACTTGCGCAGGTCGTGCGGCAGGCCGGTGGAGCGCAGCACCGGACCGGTGATGCCCAGTGCCATGCAGCCGGTCAGGTCCAGGTAGCCGATGCCCTGGGTGCGGGCCTTCCAGATGTAGCTCTCGGTGAGCAGATCGGAGAGTTCGCGCAGCCGGCCGGGCAGGATCTTCAACAGCTCGGCCA
The DNA here is from genome assembly GCA_964535335.1 of uncultured Mycobacterium sp. GTDB lineage: Bacteria > Actinomycetota > Actinomycetes > Mycobacteriales > Mycobacteriaceae > Mycobacterium. The sequence goes on along the minus strand of CAZHUU010000280.1, from coordinate 134 downwards.
CCCGCTGCTCGCCATCCTCGGGCAGGTCCGCCGCGACGCCGCCGGGGCGGATGTAGGCGTTGTTCATCCGCAGGCCGGTGATCGCCTCGAAGACCGTCAGGATCAGCTCTCGTTCCCGGAAGCCGAAGAACATC
>CAZHUU010000279.1:0-2513 GCA_964535335.1 uncultured Mycobacterium sp. | reverse complement strand
CCGGCGAAGTTCTTCTGCGGGGCGAAGTAGTAGACGTCGGCCTCGGTCACGTCGACCGGCAGGCCACCGGCACCGGAGGTGGCGTCGATCAGCACCAGGGCGTCATCCGAGCCCGCCGGCCGGTGGACGGGCACCGACACCCCCGTCGAGGTTTCGTTGTGTGCCCAGGCGATGGCGTCCACCGACGGGTCGGAGGCCGGCCGGGGTGCGCTGCCCGCGTCGGCCTTGATGACGATGGGCTCGCCGACGAACGGGTTGGCGGCGACGGCCGAGGCGAACTTCGAGCTGAACTCGCCATAGGTGAGGTGCAACGACTTCTTGTCGATCAGCCCGAACGCGGCGGCGTCCCAGAACGCGGTGGCCCCGCCGTTGCCCAGGATCACCTCGTAGCCGTCGGGCAGCGAGAACAGCTCGCGCAGACCGTCGCGCACCCGGCCGACCAGGTTCTTCACCGGGGCCTGGCGGTGCGAGGTGCCGAACAGCGCGGCGGCGGTGGTGCTGAGCGCCGTCAACTGCTCGGGTCGCACCTTCGAGGGCCCGCAACCGAAGCGGCCGTCGGCGGGCTTGAGGTCGGCGGGGATGGTGAGCAGGGCGGGATCGGCCATGCGACAAGGGTAGAAGCCCGGTTCAGCTAACTACGTTCCGGGTATGGACAGGTATGCGATACCTGCGGTACCGTTTTGGACAATCCGTACCGGAATGTAAACCCCCTGGGAGGGTTGCCATGGCGAGAACCCGAATGGTCCGACGTTGGCGGCGCAACATGGAAGTGCGGGACGACGCCGAGTACGTGGACATGCTGACCACGCTGTCCGAGGGTTCGGTGCGGCGGAACTTCAACCCCTACACCGATATCGACTGGGACTCCCCGGAGTTTGCCGTGACCCCGGGCGACGAACGCTGGATCCTGCCGGCCACCGACCCATTCGGTCGGCATCCGTGGTACCGGGCCCAGCCCGTCGAGAAGCAGATCGAGATCGGGCAGTGGCGCCAGGCCAACGTCGCCAAGGTCGGACTCCAGTTCGAGTCGATCCTCATCCGCGGGCTGATGAACTACTCGTTCTGGGTGCCCAACGGCTCCCCGGAGTACCGGTACTGCCTGCACGAGGCGGTCGAAGAGTGCAACCACACCTTGATGTTTCAGGAGATGGTCAACCGCATCGGGGCCGATGTGCCGGGCATGCCGCGGCTGCTGCGCTGGCTGTCCCCGCTCATCCCCCTGGTGCCCGGCCCGCTGCCGATCCCGTTCTTCTTCGGGGTGCTGGCCGGCGAGGAACCGATCGACCACACCCAGAAGAACGTGCTGCGCGAAGGCAGGGAACTGCATCCCATCATGTCCCGGGTGATGGCCATCCATGTGGCCGAGGAGGCCCGGCACATCTCGTTTGCCCACGAGTACCTGCGCAAGCGCCTGCCGCAGCTGCGGCGCGGGCAGCGGCTGCTGCTGTCACTGAACGTGCCGATCATCATGCGGGTGCTGTGTCAGGCGATTCTGGTACCGCCGCGCAGTTTTTTCCGGGAGTTCGGGATTCCGCGTGAGGTGCGCAGGGAACTGTTCTTCGATGCACCGGAATCGCGCCAACTACTGCGCGATGTGTTCGCCGACGTGCGGATGCTGTGCCACGACACCGGGTTGATGAACCCGCTGGCAAAGCTGATCTGGCGGATCTGCAAGATTGACGGGCCGCCCAGCCGGTTTCGCAGCGAACCGCAACGCCGCCACATCGTCAACGCTGCCTGACGGGGCGGAGACGGCATCATGCCCCACGTCATCACCCAGTCCTGCTGCGGCGATGGGTCGTGCGTCTACGCCTGCCCGGTGAACTGCATCCACCCCAGTCCGGACGAGCCGGGGTTCGGCACGGCCGAGATGCTGCACATCGACCCCGACGCGTGCGTGGACTGCGGGGCCTGCGTGACGGCCTGTCCGGTGGGCGCCATCGTCGCCGACACCCGGCTCACCGCCGCGCAGCTGCCGTTCGTCGACATCAACGCGGCCTACTACCCGCAACGGCCGGATGGGGCGAAGGTGCCGCCCACCACCAAACTGGCACCGGTGCTGCCGGCCCCCCGCCCCGAACGCGGCGGTTTGACGGTGGCGGTGGTGGGGTCCGGACCGGCCGGTATGTACGCCGCCGACGAGCTGCTCACCCAGGCCCGGGTGCGGGTCAATGTCTTCGACGCGCTGCCCACCCCGTACGGACTTGTGCGCGCCGGGGTGGCGCCGGATCACCCGAAGACCAAGGCGATCACCGGACTCTTCGACCGGATGAGCCGGCGCGACGGGTTCCGCTTCTATCTCAATGTCACGGTGGGACAGCACATTTCGCATGAGGAGTTGCTCGAGCACCACCACGCCGTGCTGTACGCGGTGGGTGCCGCCCATGAACGCCGACTCGATGTCGAGGGTATGCACCTACCCGGCGCTGGGAGTGCCACCGAATTCGTCGCCTGGATCAACGGCCATCCCGGCGCCGCCGCTCTGGCGGTGGATCTGAACCACCCGACGGCGG
>CAZHUU010000278.1:0-2551 GCA_964535335.1 uncultured Mycobacterium sp. | reverse complement strand
CACCTCGACCGGGCAAGCCTCACCGGCTACCACCAACGCCGTCCGATCCAGGCCCTGCACGTCCAACATCCCAGCCGCCGAGGGGGTCTGATAGACCACATCCACCTTCTCGGCAACCAGCAGATCGTGCAGATCCGCCGGGGAGCCGGCCACCGCCTCAGGCACGATCACCAACCGCGTACCGGACAACAGCGCCCCGAAGATCTCCCACACCGAGACGTCGAAGACCAGCGAATGCCACTGCGACCAAACCCGACCCGGTCCCGCCGGCAAGTCACGCGGCAACGTTTCCAACGCCTGAGTCAGATTGCGGTGCGAAATCGCAACCCCCTTCGGGGTACCGGTCGTCCCCGAGGTGTAGATCACGTAGGCGATGTCATCGGCGTGCGGAGTATTCAGCGCTGCACTCGGCTGGGCATCGATGCCCCGGTCGTCGACATCGACGACGGTGATACCAGAACGAGTTAATCGGGACTGCAATTCGGTGGTTGTGATCACCGCGATCGGGCTGGCGTCGCCCAGCATGAACTCCAGGCGCGAATCAGGTACTGCCGGGTCCATCGGCAGGTAGGCCGCACCGGTCTTAAGCACGGCCATCATAGCCACGATCGCCTGGGCCGAGCGCGGCAGCAACAACGCCACGAACCCGCCCGGGCCGGCGCCGCACTCGACGAGCTGATGCGCCAACCGATTCGAGGCCTCGTCCAACTCGCGGTACGTCATCGAGCGGCCCTCGAACGTCACCGCCGGCGCGTTCGGGTTCCGCGCCACCTGGGCGGCGAACACCTCCGGGATCGACAGCGGTGTCGGCTCACTGGCCCGCAGCACCGCCGCGTTGCCCCAGTCCCGCAGTCGATCCCACTCGAAACCGTCGAGCACATCGATCGCCGACAGCTTCCGGGACGCGTCGGCGGTCATCACCTCCAGGACCCGCTCGAACCGCCCCATCACCGTCGCGATGTCGTCGGTGTCGAAGGCGTGGGTGTCGTACTCCACCCGCAACCCGAGTTCGACGCCCGGCAGGGCCATCACCGACAGCGGGTAGTGGTTGTACTCCCGGCTGACGAAATCGGTGACGGTCAACTCCTGCACGCCCATGAAGGCGGTGATGTCGACCGGGTAGCTCTCGTAGAGGAACAAGGTGTCGAACAGATGGTCGTGGCCGGTGAGGTGATGGATCTCGGTCAACGCCACATGTTCGTGCTCGAGGGTGTCGTTGTGGTGGTGCTGCAACTCGGCCAGCAGATCGGCCACCGTGGTGCCCGGGCCGGCCTTGGCCCGCACCGGCACCGTGTTGATGAGCAGGCCGACGATCGAGTCGGCGCCCGACAACTCCGCGGGCCGCCCCGACACCGCGGTGCCGAAGGCCACATCCCGGTGCCCGGTCAGCATCATTAACACCTGCGCCCACCCGGCCTGCAACACAGTGCTCACGGTGGTGTGGCAGGACCGGGCCAACTCACCGAGCGCGCGGGTGGTCTCCGCCGAGAGCCGGTAGGAATCCACCGCCCGCGGCCCGGGTGCCGCCGGTGCGGCCACCAATGTCGGGGTGTCGAAGCCCTCCAGCACCGAGTGCCACGCCGCGTGCGCGGTCTCGCGGTCCTGGCGCGCGAGCCAGGTCACGAAGCTGCGATAGGACGCTGCCGCGGGCAGCCGCTGGCGGAAGTAGCCGGCGAACACCTCCTGCATCATGATCGGCAGCGACCAGCCGTCGATCACGATGTGATGCAGCGTGAGCACGAACCGGTGCTCGTTGGCCGCGGTGCGGATCAACGCCGCCCGGAAGGTCGGGCGCCCCAACAGATCACAGACCGCGGCGCGTTCGGTCGCGCACAACCGATCGATCTCAGAGTTCGGGTCGCAGTCATCGCCGCGCAGATCCACGTAACGCCAGGCGATTTGCGGCTCGGCCATCAACACCTGCACCGGCTCACCGAACTGGTCAGAGAACCGGGCGGCCAGGTTGGGATGGCGGCCAATGACGGTGTGCACCGCTTCCCGTAACCGATCCTGGTCCAGGACCCCCTCGACGGTGATGTCCAGCTGCACCGCGTACATGTCCTCGGCGGCGCCCGGCGCGAACAGGGAATGGAACATCAACCCCTGCTGAACCGGAGTCAACGGCAACACGTCGGCCACCGGGTGACGCCGCGCCAACTCGTCGATCTGGGGCTGGGTCAGCTTGGCGGGCAACAGATCCGACGGGGTCAGCCCGCCGCCCCCATGCTGCACATGCGCGCAGATGCCACCCAGGGCCTCGAACCACAGCTGGCTCAGCCGGTCGATCTGCTCGGCGTCCATCGCCGAGGTCGCCCACGTCCACGACGCCTGCAGCCGTGGCCCGGAATCGGTGTCCAGCGTGCCGGCGTTGAGCGCCACGGTGTGCATCAGGGGCATGGCGATCGCGGCCGCGGCGGCACTGAGCGGGGCGGCCTCGGCATCGATGCGCCACAACTCCTCGGAGAGCTCACCGGCGCCGCTACCCAGGCGGCCCAGATAGTTGCACCCGATCCCCGGCTCGGTCCCACCGAGAGCAACATCGGGCGGCACC
>CAZHUU010000277.1:0-2621 GCA_964535335.1 uncultured Mycobacterium sp. | reverse complement strand
CCGCGGCATCGACGTCGGCGTCGTCGAACACCACGAACGGCGCGTTGCCGCCGAGTTCCATCGAGGTGCGCAGCAGCGCATCGGCCGACTGCTTCACCAGCGCCTTGCCCACGCCGGTAGAGCCGGTGAAGGTGAGCTTGCGCAGCCGGCCGTCCTCGATGAGCGCGGTGGTGACCTCCCGCGGCTGATTGGTGGGCAACACCGACAGCACGCCCTTCGGCAGGCCGGCGTCGTCGATCAGCTTCGCGAGCAGCAGCATCGACAGCGGCGTCTCCTGGGCGGGCTTGACGATCATGGTGCAGCCGGCCGCCAGCGCCGGGCCGATCTTGCGGGTGCCCATGGCGAGCGGGAAGTTCCACGGCGTGATGGCGTAGCACGGCCCGACCGGAGACTTGGTGACGACGATGCGCCCGGTGCCCGCCGGGCTCTGGGTGTAGCGGCCGCCGATACGGACGGCCTCCTCGGCGAACCAGCGGAAGAACTCCGCGCCGTACTTGACCTCGCCCAGGCTCTCGGCGACGACCTTGCCCATCTCCAGGGTCATCAGCGTGGCGATCTCCTCGGCGCGCTCGATGATGGTCTCGAACACCGAGCGGAGGATCTCACCGCGCTCCCGCGGCGGGGTCGCGGCCCACTCGGCCTGGACGGCGCAGGCGGCGTCCAGCGCGGCGATGGCGTCGGCGGCCGTCGCGTTGGCCACCGTGGTCAGCACGTCGCCGTTCGACGGGTCGAGCACGTCGTAGGCCGACGCGCCTGGGCGCTCCACGCCGCCGATCCACATGCCGGTCGGAACCGACGCCAACAACCGCTCGATGTCTGGGGTGCTCATACCTCAATCATCTACACCCTCGTCCACCTCGCCGCACTAGGGTTCTTGGAATGACCGCAGACATCTCCGCCGGCCCCGAATGGAAGGCGCTGCGTCGCCATCACGATGAGATCGCGGGCAAACACCTCCGCGAGCTCTTCGCCGAGGATCCGGACCGCGGCCGGGAGCTCGCGCTGACCGTCGGCGATCTGTACATCGACTACAGCAAGCACCGCATCACCCGGGAAACGTTGGCACTGCTGGTCGATCTGGCCCGGGCGGCGGGACTCGAGCAGCGCCGCGACGCGATGTTCTCCGGTGAGCACATCAACACCTCGGAAGACCGCGCCGTGCTGCACACCGCGCTGCGGCTCCCCCGGGACGCAAAGCTGCGGGTCGACGGCCAGGACGTGGTGGCCGATGTGCACCAGGTGCTCGACGCGATGGGCGATTTCACCGACCGGCTGCGCAACGGCGAGTGGACCGGCGCCACCGGCGAGCGGATCAAGACGGTGGTCAACATCGGAATCGGCGGCTCGGACCTGGGGCCGGTGATGGTCGACCAGGCACTGCGTCACTACGCCGACGCCGATATCTCGGCCCGGTTCGTCTCCAATGTCGACCCCGCCGACCTGGTCGCCAAGCTGGACGGATTAGAACCCGCCACAACGCTTTTCATCGTCGCCTCCAAGACGTTCTCGACGCTGGAGACGCTGACCAATGCGACGGCCGCCCGGCGCTGGCTTACCGACGCGCTCGGCAACGCCGCGGTGTCGAAGCATTTCGTGGCGGTGTCGACCAACAAGAAGCTGGTCGACGCGTTCGGGATCAACACCGACAACATGTTCGGGTTCTGGGACTGGGTGGGCGGCCGCTACTCGGTGGACTCCGCGATCGGGCTGTCGGTGATGGCGGTTATCGGACGCGAAGCGTTCGCGGACTTCCTGTCCGGCTTTCACATCATGGACCGGCATTTCGCCACCGCGCCGCTCGCGGAGAACGCGCCGGCGCTGCTGGGTCTGATCGGCCTCTGGTACAGCGACTTCTTCGGCGCCGAGACCCGTGCGGTGCTGCCGTACTCCAACGACCTGTCCCGGTTCGCGGCCTATCTGCAGCAGCTGACCATGGAGTCGAACGGCAAATCGGTGCGCGCCGACGGCACCCCGGTGACCACCAGCACCGGTGAGATCTTCTGGGGCGAGCCGGGAACCAACGGACAGCACGCCTTCTATCAACTGCTGCACCAGGGCACCCGACTGGTGCCCGCTGACTTCATCGGTTTCAGCGAGCCGACCGACGACCTGCCCACCGCCGACGGCGACGGCAGCATGCACGACCTGTTGATGAGCAACTTCTTCGCCCAGACCCAGGTGTTGGCCTTCGGCAAGACCGCCGAGGAGATCGCCGCCGAAGGTACGCCCCCGGAAGTGGTGCCGCACAAGGTGATGCCGGGTAACAGGCCGTCGACGTCGATCCTGGCCAATCGCTTGACGCCGTCGGTGCTCGGTCAGCTGATCGCGCTCTATGAGCATCAGGTGTTCACCGAGGGCGTGATCTGGGGCATCGACTCGTTCGACCAGTGGGGTGTCGAACTGGGCAAGACCCAGGCCAAGGCGCTACTGCCGGTGATCACCGATGACGGTTCACCGGCGAAGCAGTCCGACTCTTCGACCGACGAACTGGTGCGCCGCTACCGCGAGGAGCGCGGCCGGGTTCGCTGAGCGGAACGCGAGGCGAAGCCCGGCCGAACAAGCAGTAGCCGGGTTCGCTGAGCGGTCACTGGTTGTTGAGGCTTCCGGGTGGCCAGTCCACC
>CAZHUU010000276.1:0-2701 GCA_964535335.1 uncultured Mycobacterium sp. | reverse complement strand
CCTCGCCGATCATCTCCTCGATCAAGTACTTCCGCGACGAGTACGAGGCGCACCTGGGGGTCAGCTGCCCGTTCGACCCGTACGCCTCGATGCTGAATGCCCCGGAAGGAGTGGGCGCGTGACGGTTCCCCCCGCGAGCAGACGCGAAACCCCCCAAAATGGGCCGAAAATGGGGGATTTCACGTCTGCTCGCGCGAAAGAAGAACTCGTCACCCTGGTCATCGATGACACCGAACTGTCGGTCCCCAAGGGCACGTTGGTGATTCGCGCGGCCGAGCTGCTCGGCGTGCAGATCCCCCGATTCTGCGACCACCCGCTGCTCGACCCGGTCGGCGCCTGCCGGCAGTGTCTGGTCGAGGTCGAGGGCCAGCGCAAGCCGATGGCCAGCTGCACCACCACCGTCAGCGAGGGCATGGTGGTACGCACCCAGTACACCTCGGAGGCCGCCGACAAGGCCCAGCACGGGGTCATGGAACTGCTGCTGATCAACCACCCGCTGGACTGCCCGATCTGCGACAAGGGCGGCGAATGCCCGCTGCAGAACCAGGCCATGTCCAACGGGAGGGTCGAAACCCGCTTCACCGACGTCAAGCGCACCTTCCCCAAGCCGATCAACCTGTCCAGCCAGGTCCTGCTCGACCGCGAGCGCTGCGTGCTGTGCGCCCGGTGCACCCGCTTCGCCGACCAGATCGCCGGCGACCCGTTCATCTCGCTGCTGGAGCGCGGCGCCCAGCAGCAGGTCGGCATCGGCCCCGGCGAGGCGTTCGACTCGTACTTCAGCGGCAACACCGTGCAGATCTGCCCGGTCGGCGCGCTGACCGGAACGGCCTACCGGTTCCGGGCCCGTCCCTTCGACCTGGTGTCGAGCCCCAGCGTCTGCGAGCACTGCGCGTCGGGTTGCGCCCAGCGCACCGACCACCGACGCGGCGTGGTGCTGCGCCGCCTGGCCGGCGACGACCCGGAGGTCAACGAGGAGTGGAACTGCGACAAGGGCCGCTGGGCGTTCACCTACGCCAGGGTGGGCGACCGGATCACCACTCCCCTGGTGCGTGACGACGACGGCAGCCTGCGCGCGGCGTCGTGGTCGGAGGCCATCGCGGTGGCCGCCGCCGGACTGACGGCCGGCCGGCCGGCGTGCTGGTCGGCGGCCGGGCCACCGGGGAGGACGCCTACGCCTACTCGAAGTTCGCCCGAATGGTGTTGCGCTCCAACGATATCGACTTCCGTTCCCGGCCGCACTCGGACGAGGAGGCGCAGTTCCTGGCCGCCCGGGTCGCCGGAGCGCGCGACGTCAGCTACGCCGACCTCGAGGCGGCGCCGGTGGTGGCGCTGGCCGGCTTCGAGCCCGAGGACGAGTCACCGATCGTCTTCCTGCGGCTGCGCAAGGCGGTGCGCAAGCGCGGACTGCGGGTGGTGTCGATCGCCCCGTTCGCCTCGCCAGGATCGGTCAAACTGTCCGCCCGGCTCATCCCCACTGCACCGGGTGGGGAGGCCGGCGCCCTCGACGCCCTCGACACCGAACTGCAGCCCGGCGCGATCCTGCTGGTCGGTGAGCGGCTGGCCACCAGCCCGGGCGCGCTGTCCGCGGCCGCCCGACTGGCCGAGCGCACCGGAGCCCGGCTGGCCTGGGTTCCGCGGCGGGCCGGGGACCGCGGCGCCCTGGACGCCGGGTGCCTGCCCAACCTGCTGCCCGGCGCGCGCCCCGTGACGGATCCAGCTGCCCGCCGATACCTCTCGGCGACCTGGCACATCGACGACCTGCCCGCCCAGCCGGGCCGGGACATGACCGCGATCCTGGCGGCCGCGGCCGACGGCGACCTGGACGCCCTGCTGGTCGGCGGCGTCGACCCCGCCGACCTGCCCGACCCGCATACCGCGCTGGCCGCGATCGAGGCAGCCGGCTTCGTGGTGAGCCTGGAGTTGCGGGAGTCGGCCGTCACCGCACTGGCCGACGTGGTCTTCCCCGTCGCACCGGTGGTCGAGAAGGCGGGGTCGTTCACCGACTGGGAGGGCCGGGTGCGGCCGTTCGAGCCGTCACTGACGTCCAACGCATTCTCCGACCTGCGGGTGCTGCAGACGCTGGCCGACGAGCTCGGCGCCGACCTCGGGTTCCGCACCGCCGAGCAGGCCCGCGCCGAGATCGCGGAGCTGGGCCGCTGGGACGGACCCCCTGCCGCGGCTCCCGAGGTGCCCGCACAACGGGCGCCGGCGCTGGACACCGGCGAAGCGGTTCTGGCGGGCTGGCGAATGTTGTTGGACAACGGCCGGTTACAGGACGGCGAGCCGTACCTGGCCGGAACCGCGCGGCCCGCGGTGGCCCGGCTCTCGGCTGCCACCGCGGCCGCGATCGGAGCGGGCGACGGCGATGTGGTGAGCGTGTCGAGCGGCCGTGGCGCGGTGAGCCTTCCGCTGGTGATCACCGGGATGCCCGACGGCGTGGTGTGGCTGCCGCTGAACTCGCCCGGCAGCGCGGTGCACGAGCAACTCGCGGTCACCACGGGAGCGGTGGTCCAGATCGAGCGGGAGGCCGGGCTATGAGCTATCCGGACATGACGGTGTTCGGGCACGACCCGTGGTGGCTGATCCTGATCAAGGCGCTCGGCATCTTCGTGTTCCTGCTGCTGACCGTGTTGGTAGCCATCCTGCTCGAGCGCAAGATCCTAGGTCGCATGCAGATGCGCTACGGCCCCAACCGGGTCGG
>CAZHUU010000275.1:0-2722 GCA_964535335.1 uncultured Mycobacterium sp. | reverse complement strand
TGTCGTCTGCCATGAGCATGGGACCGTTTTGACCTGATTTTGCCAGGGTGATGGGACCACCTGGATTGCCAGTTATGGGACCACCGGCGCGCCGCGTCGGTGGTCCTTTTCATTTGTCCGTTCGATCTCCGTGACGGGTCGAGTCACGGAGGTAGGCGGCATGGCGTTTCGGGAGGTCAGTGTGAGTGAGATCAGGGAAGTGCTGAGGTTGTGGCTGGGGGTGGTGGCGGGGTTGCCATCACCGGGGCTGCGCACGATCGCCGGGCATTGCGGGCTGGACCGCAAGACGGTGCGCCGCTACGTCGAAGCCGCCCAGGCGGCCGGGCTTCGCCGCGACCACGGGGTGGAAGCGCTCGATGACGAGTTGATCGGTGCGGTCGCCGAGGCGGTGCGCCCGGTGCGCCCGCATGGTCACGGCGCGGCATGGGAACAGCTGCTGGGGTTCGAGAAACAGATCACCGATTGGGTGGCCGGGGATAAGGAGCGGCGGCCGCTGACGGTGACCAAGATCCACACCCTGCTGGCCCGCCAGGGGTGTGTGGTGCCGTATCGGACGTTGCACCGATTCGCCAGTGAGCGTTGCGGTTTCGGCCGCAAGGACACTACGGTGCGGGTCGCCGACGGGGCGCCGGGGATCGAGTGCCAGATCGATTTCGGGTATCTGGGGATGCTCACCGATACCGCCGATGGGCGCCGCCGCAAGGTGTACGCGTTGATCTTCACCGCGGTCTACAGCCGGCACATGTTCGTGTGGTTGTCCTATTCGCAGACCCTGGCCGCGGTGATCGCCGGCTGCCAGGCCGCCTGGGAGTTCTTCGGCGGGGTGTTCGCGGTGTTGATCCCCGACAATTTGAAGCCGGTGATCGCCGCGGCGGATGCGGTCAACCCGCGGCTGACTACGGGGTGGCTGGACTACGCCGCCCACGCCGGGTTCGCCACCGACCCCGCCCGAGTCCGCTCGCCGAAGGACAAGCCACGGGTGGAGCGGGCCGTGCAGTACGTGCGCGGAAACTTCTGGGACGGTGAGACATTCACCAGCCTGGCTGATGCGCAGCGGGCCGCGCAGGCGTGGTGTGCGAACACCGCAGGGACCCGGATCCACGGCACCACCTGTGCGCGGCCGGCCGAGGTGTTCACCGCCGAGGAAGCACCCCGGCTGCTGGCCGTTCCGGGGCCCTACGACGTGCCGGTCTTCAAAACGGTCAAGGTTCACCGCGACTACCACGCCGAGGTCGGAAAAGCGCTGTACTCGCTGCCCGAATGCTGGATCGGCCACACCCTCGACGTGCGGGCCGATTCCGAGCTGGTCAAGTTCTACCACCGCGGGGTGCTGGTCAAGGTCCACCCCTGCCAGCCGCCCGGCGGCCGGCGTACCGACCCCGCGGACTTGCCCGAGCACAAACTCGGCTACGCGCTGCGGGATCTGGACCGGCTGATCGCCGCCTGCGCCGCCCATGGGCCCAGCGTCGGGATCTACGCCGAACGGATCCTCGATGACCGGCTGCCCTGGACCCGGATGCGCACCGTCTACCGACTGTTGGGCCTGGTGCGCCGATACGGCGCCGAGCGGGTCGAGGCGGCCTGCTCGGCGTCGCTGGATCTTGATGTCGTCTCCGTCACCAAGATCGCGGCCATGCTCGAGCGGGCCACCGAAACCAGCGCCCCCGCGCTGCCCCGGGCAGCAGGAGGCTCACCGACCCGGTTCTCCCGCGACCCTGCCGAATTCCGCACCACCGCAACACCATTGACCCTCATCACCACCAGAACCAACGCGACCACCATGACCACCGAGGAGAACCGCTGACATGACCACCACCGACCGCAGCGCCACCCAGCCCGTCGGCGCCGATCTGACCCGGCTGCTCAAAGCCCTCAAGCTCGGCGCTCTGGCCGACACCCTGCCCGAACGCGCCGCCCTGGCCCGCCAGCACAAACTCAGCCACATCGGCTTCCTGGAGACACTGCTCGCCGACGAGGTCTCCCGACGCGAATCCCGTTCCGCCGCCCTGCGCGGGGCCAAAGCCGGCCTCGACCCCGCCATGCGCCTGGACACCTGGACCGCACCGGAGAACCTGCGCTATGACCGCGCCCTGCTCGCCGATCTGGCCGCGCTGCGCTTCCTCGACGAACACCAGTCCGCGATCATCCTCGGACCCGTCGGCGTCGGCAAAACACATCTCGCAACAGCGCTGGGCCACAACGCAATTCGCCGCCGACACACCGTTCTGTTCGCCCGCGCGGACAAACTGTTCACCCGGCTACGCGCCGCCCGCCTGGACAACACCGTCGAGGCCGAAATCCGCCGCCTGACCACCATCGACGTCCTGATCATCGACGACTTCGCCCTACGGCCCCTCGACGCGACTGAAACCAGCGACTTCTACGAGATCGTCGTCGAACGCCACCGCACCAAGACCACGATCGTGACCTCCAACCGCGACCCCGCCGAATGGCTCACCATGACCGCCGACACCCTGCTCGCCCAGTCCGCGATCGACCGACTCACCGCCAACGCCCACACCCTCGTCATCGAGGGACCGTCCTACCGGCAACGCAACCGACCCGGCCGGCTTGACCCAGACCACCCCGACAGTCATCCTCAATAACGCGCCACGGTGGTCCCATCCCCCTGGCAATCAGGTGGTCCCATCACCCTGGCAAGCGACAATGCCACCCCGGGCTCGATGCGGCTGTTCAATAAGCACCGGCCAGGTGACATCAA
>CAZHUU010000274.1:1562-2756 GCA_964535335.1 uncultured Mycobacterium sp. | reverse complement strand
GAAGGTCTTGGCGTAGTTCAGGCGGAAGGTCTTGTTGCGCGGGGTGTCCAGCGAATCGCTGTAGTGCATGGTGGTCAGCACGCCGTCGGCGGCCGGGCCCGCGGCCTCCAGCACGCCCTCGGTCAGGAAGCCCGAGCCGTAGAGCTGGATGTTCTTGTTCAGTCCGGCGGCGGCGTAGTCGGTGCACAGCCAATCTGCCTCCCACACAACCACTTCGGTGACCGAGCTGGGGTCGCGCTTGCCCTCGGCAACCGTGGCACTGAATCGAGCGTGCCAGTCGATGTCGTGGGCGTCGACCGGTTCGCCGGTCTCGGTGTCGACGTAGCCTTCGACTTCGGTTAGGCAGACCGCCCAGTGTGCAGGGTCGGTGACATGCTCGTCGGTGGCAGCCTCGCCCTCGGGGGTGCGCAGGTAGCGCAGTTCCACGCAGGTCGTGTCCCCGTAGGCGGGGAAGTCCTCGACCACGGTGTATCCCTGCTCGGTGTAGCTGGTGGCAGCTTCCTGGTAGGCCTGTTGGGCGGCGCGGTCCTGGCGGATTTCGGCGACCCGGTGCTCGAATCGGTTGGTTCCGGCCACTTCAAGCAGACGCATGATGGCGTCGGGGTCGTCATCGAACTCGCTGAGCACCGCGGCCTCTGACAGCGACAGCTGCCCCGCGTCGAGTGCCTCCATCGCGGCCTGTGATCCGGCGGCGGTGGCCACGGATTTGACCGTGTCACGCCCGATGGACAACTTCTTGGCGACCTTGGTCACGGAGGCTCCGGCGTCGAGCATCTGCTGGATGCCGCGTGCCCGCTGGGCCTCGGTGAGTTCGCGGCGTCGGTCGTTTTCCACGATCTGCTCGGAGACCCGTTCGACCACCTGGGCCTTGTCGTCGGTCGCACCGGCTGGGCGCACGTAGACCGGGACGCTGGTCAGACCAGCCTCGCGTGCGGCCAGGGTGCGTCGCTGTCCGGCGCGCACCCGCACCACGCCGTCGTGTCCGCGCACCGCTGCGATGGGGTTGAGCACGCCGTGCTCTTTGATGCTGGCGACGAAATCAGCGTCGAGTGCGGCGTCGTCGCGGACGTTGGTTTCCAGCTCCAACGTGTGCGGGTCGAGGTGTTCGAGGGTGCCTGCCGCCGCGACCTGTGCGTTGGTGTCGTTGTCGGTGACGGTGGTGGTGTTCTCGCTCATGGTGATGGTGACCTTTCA
>CAZHUU010000274.1:0-1552 GCA_964535335.1 uncultured Mycobacterium sp. | reverse complement strand
TCATCGATGGGGTGAGTGGGCGGTGGCCGCCCGTTCTTTTTGCCTTCTGGCACTGAAGATTTGGGCCGGCATCAGGGCCGTGGAGTGCAAAGGTCCGGGCGCAAAATTCTTCGCGCGAGCGCAGCGAGCCTCGAAAGAAATTTGCGAGCCCTTGGGCCCGGAGCGCAGCGGAGGCCGTGGCCTTGCACGCAGCGGGCCGCCGGCCATAATCGAAAGCCAGAAGGCAAATAAACTAGCGCCGGGGCCCGCAGGGACCCGGTGTTCAGCAGCGCCGCAGGCGCTTCCGCCTGTGCAGTTCCCCGATGGCATCGGTGCGGGTCGGTAAAGCCGTGGCCGTCGTGCCCGATGTTCCTGCATAGCAGTGCCTTTCGGGATCGTGGGTGATGGGGTGGTCTGGCCCGCGGGACGGGCCAGACCACCCTCGGGGGTTAGAGAGTTTGCAGCATCCGGAAGGCGTTGGTCTTCAGGTTCTGAGCGGTGCTGCCGCCGGTGACTGCGCGCAGGGCCCGTACCGACTGCGGATCTCCTGCGGCGCGGACCTTGCTGTAGTGGTCGACGTACTCGGTGACCGCGTTGTAGGCCGCCCACCGGGTGCCGGCGATCGGGGCGACGGTGGGGCTGGACACCCACAGTTTGACGATCGCGTTGGCGGTGTCGCGACGGTTGCGGGCCGTGGTCTTGGACTCGGCTCCGTCGACGTCGACGAGCTCGCCGACGAAGTGACGCATCTGGTCGAGGTCCATGGGGGCGGCGTAGAGGGCGGCTGCTTCCTGTTCGAATGCCTCGACGTAGCGCCAGCTCAACTTGAGTGCTCGTCGGGCCTCCTGCAAGGCGACGGCGGCCCCGCCGGTGTGGCTGATGCCGAAGCTGGCCGCCGCGCGTGCGATGGCCGCGCTTTGGGTGTTGGCGCATACGATGCGCACCGGCGTCACCAGGAAGCGGAACTTGCTGGACCCGTCGTGAGAGTTCAGCGCGGCCAGGTAGAAGTCGGTGCGGTCCTTGGTGCCGTCGATTCCGTCGAACACCATGGATTCGGGCAGCTTCATGGTCACGAACGTTTCGCGCCCGCCGCGTAGCGCCCCGGCGGTCTCGTAGACCGCACCGCTTTCTCCGGTGAGCGCGTCGAGCAGGTCACACGATGCTTCGTTTTGCATCGGCTCGTACTTGTTGCCGACCACGCCGAGCACGTCGAGGGCTCCGGTGATGGGGTTGGTGCGCACGGTGGCCCACTGGTCGGGCACTGCCAGCGGGGCGGGTGTGGTGACACCGGTTTCGCTGATCACCGGCTCCTGGGGGACAACTAGCGCCATTTTGCGGACGTTCCAGTTGGCCAGGTGGGCGGCGTGCAGAGCCTCGCGGGCGGTCATAGCGTGGCCGACCTGCTGGCCGAGTTGGTGCCAGGCGTCGGTACGCGAGTCGGCGAAGCTGACTTTGCCTGCGGTCTGATCGAGTTCGTGAGCCATGGTGGGTTCCTTTCGGGAGGTGAGTGGGCGGTGGCCGCCCGTTCTTTTTGCCTTCTGGCACTGGAGATTTGGGCCGGTAGAGGGCCGTG
>CAZHUU010000273.1:0-2757 GCA_964535335.1 uncultured Mycobacterium sp. | reverse complement strand
ACCACCTGCTGCGGAACACCCTGCGCAGCAACAAAAACCGTCCGCAAACTCTCATGGCGGCCCACCACATCGGCCAGCGCCGCCCGCAGGGCCGCCACATCCAGATCGCCCCGAAGCTGCAGGGCGACCGGCATGTTATACACCGGCGAGGGACCCTGGAACTGATCAATGAACCACAACCGACTCTGCGCAAACGACAACGGAATCACATCCGGACGCGGCAACACCGCCAACGGCGCCAACACCCGCCGCTCGGCGTGGATGGCGATCCATTCAGCCAACTGCGCCACCGACGAAGCCTCAAACACCGCCTGAATCGGAACCTCAACCCCCAGCGCCGTGTTGAGCGCGGCGACAAGCCGCATCGCCGACAACGAGTGCCCACCCAGATCGAAGAACGAATCATCAGCCCCGACCCGCGACACCCCCAACACCTCGGCATACACCTCAGCGATCAACTGCTCAACCGCACCCGAGGGAGCCCGATACCGCCCCACCCCACCAAACTCCGGAGCCGGCAACCCCGCAACATCCAACTTCCCATTCACCGTCAACGGCAACGCATCGAGCACCACCACCGCCGCCGGCACCATATAGCCCGGCAACCGATCCACCAGCGCACTGCGCACCTCAGCAGATCGCTCGATCGCCGAGGGATCGTTGACATAGGCCGCCAGGGAACCGACCCGCGTGGCGGGCACATACACATCCGACAACGCCACGCCATCAGAGGCCTCGCCCATCCGGGTATAGATGACATCCACCAGACCCGGCACCGGCGACCACGTCAGCGCCGCGGCGTAACCCCACTGCTGGCCCAGGGACTCACACTGATGCGGCAACACCGCATCCCAGACCGATAACCCGTCGCGCAACTCACTGACGACCACCCGATCACCGGCCCGCTCCAACGCCTCGGCCAACGCCACATCCGGCCATATCCCGGCGTGCGGCACACCGGTGACACGCACCTGCGGCGGGTGCTGCGATTGCAGATACTCCCCCAACCGGGCAAGACTCCCGAACCGCTCCCAGGGCTCGACGGGTAACTGCGCCAACGAGTGCACCCGTACCGGCGCTTTGCGCAGCACCACTTCATAGCGATAACTACTGAGTTCGTTGACCACCCGCATCCGTTTGAGTTGCACATCCACTGCCGCGACATCGGGAAGACAGTCAGGTAGCGCCACGAAGAACTCCGGCGCCAACAACAGTTCCTGCTCGGCAACGAGCTCCCGACGTATCCGCTCACGCACCACCGCAGCGCCGCCCTTGCCATACGCATCATCAGCACACACCACCGCAGTGGTGAACGCCTCCAACAACGACAGGTTGCGCACATCACCGATGAACAACGCACCACCAGGCGCCAGTAGCCGCATCGCCAGCCCCAGCACCTCAAGCAGGTACCCCGCACTCGGGAAGTACTGGACCACCGAATTGAGAACCACCACATCAAAATGGCCCTCCGGCAACCCCTCTGCCACATCCGCCGGCTGCACCCGCAACCGCACCCGATCGCCCCACGGCTGACCAGCCACCACCGCCTGCAGATTCTGAATCGACGGCGCCGAGAAGTCCGTACCCCAGTACTCAAGACAATCCGGAGCTAGCTGAGCCAACAGCAACCCCGAACCCACACCGATCTCCAACACCCGCCGCGGACCCAACCCCCGAATCCGCTCCACCGTGGCCGCCTGCCACTGCCGCATCTCCTCAAGCGGAATCGGCGCCCCGGTATAACTACTATTCCAACCCCCGAAATCCTCCCCCAACGCCGCCGGCTCATCAGCGGCGAACATCGCTTTCGAATACACATCCCCATACACAGCCCGCCACTGCTCAACCAGCTGCGACTCACGCCCCGACTCCCGGGTCAACCTCGCCTGCTCATCGAACACCACATACCCGACGAGGCGTTTGTCGCCGGGCTGGTCCTCGCGGGCGATCACCGCCGCAGAAGCCACCCCGTCGACCGCGGCCAGCGCGGCCCGAACCTCACCGAGTTCGATGCGATAACCGCGGATCTTGACCTGCTCATCAGCCCGACCCACATACTCCAACGCACCAGCAGCGTTCCAGCGCACCAAATCCCCGGTGCGATACATCCGCGAACCCGCCGCCCCGAACGGACACGCCACAAACCGCGACCCGGTCAACCCCGCCCGATGCACATACCCCACACCCACCCCGGCACCAGCCACATACAACTCCCCCACCACCCCCGGCGGCACCGGCCGCAACCAACCATCGAGCACAAACAACCCCGCCCCCGCAACCGGAAAACCGATCGGCACGGAGGCGGACTGCGTCCGCAACGGTGGAGTGATTGCGACACACATCGTGGTCTCGGTCGGGCCGTAGGCGTTGAGCATCACCCGCCCCGGCGCCCACCGATCCACCACCTCCCCCGCACACGGCTCACCCACTACGACAAGAACCGCCGACTCCAAACCCTCAGAAGACAAGGCCATAACCGCCGAGGGCGTCTGAGTCAGAACGGTCACCTGTTCCTGGATCAGCAGGTCATGGAAGCAATCGGGCGCGACAACAACGTCCTCGGGGATGACCACCACCCGGCCCCCGCATAGCAGCGGCCCGAAGATCTCCCACACCGAAACATCGAACGCCAGCGAATGACACTGCGGCCAGACCCCCGCCTCGGATAGTTCGGCGGGCAAAGAGCCCAGCAAGTCCGCGACGTTGTGGTGGGTGATGGCTACCGGTTTGGGGGTGCCGGTGGTTCCGGAGGTGTAG
>CAZHUU010000272.1:0-2762 GCA_964535335.1 uncultured Mycobacterium sp. | reverse complement strand
ACCGGGCAGGTGTCGAGGTGGCAGACCCGCATCATGATGCAGCCCGACACCACCAGCGGGGCGGTCGCGAAGCCGAACTCCTCGGCGCCCAGCAGCGCGGCGATCACCACGTCGCGGCCGGTCTTGAGCTGGCCGTCGACCTGCACCACGATCCGGTCACGAAGACCGTTGAGCAGCAACGTCTGCTGGGTCTCGGCCAGACCGAGCTCCCACGGCGCGCCGGCGTGCTTCATCGACGTCAGCGGGGTGGCGCCGGTGCCGCCGTCGTGTCCGGAGATCAGCACCACGTCGGCGTGCGCCTTGGAGACGCCCGCCGCGACGGTGCCGACCCCGTTCTCCGACACCAGCTTCACGTGGACGCGGGCCTGCGGGTTGGAGTTCTTCAGGTCGTGGATCAGCTGCGCCAGGTCCTCGATCGAGTAGATGTCGTGGTGCGGCGGCGGCGAGATCAGCCCGACCCCGGGCGTCGAGTGCCGCACCTCGGCCACCCACGGGTATACCTTGTGCCCCGGGAGCTGGCCGCCCTCACCGGGTTTGGCGCCCTGGGCCATCTTGATCTGGATATCGGTGCAGTTGGTCAGGTAATGCGAGGTAACCCCGAACCGGCCGGAGGCCACCTGCTTGATCGCGCTTCGGCGCCAGTCGCCGTTGGGATCCCGGTCGAACCGGCTGCTGGCCTCACCGCCCTCACCCGAGTTCGACCGTCCGCCAAGGCGGTTCATCGCGATCGCCAGGGTCTCGTGTGCCTCGGCCGAGATCGAGCCGTAGCTCATGGCGCCCGTGGAGAACCGCTTGACGATCTCGCTGGCCGGCTCCACCTCATCGATGGAGATGGGTTTGCGGCCGCTGTCCTTCGGGTCCTTGAACTTCAGCAGGCCGCGCAGCGAGGCCATCCGCTCGCTCTGGTCGTCGACCAGAGCGGTGTACTCCTTGAACACCGAGTACTGCCCGGTGCGGGTGGAGTGCTGGAGCTTGAACACGGTGTCCGGATTGAACAGGTGGTACTCGCCCTCGCGGCGCCACTGGTACTCCCCACCAACCTCGAGTTCGCGGTGCGCCCGCTCGTCGGGGCGGTCCAGGTAGGCCAGCTGGTGGCAGGTGGCGACGTCGGCGGCGATGTCGTCGAGGTCGATGCCGCCGACCGGGCAGGTCAGGCCGGTGAAGTACTCGTCGAGCACGGCCTGCGAGATGCCGATGGCCTGGAACAGCTGCGCGCCGGTGTATGAGGCGACGGTGGAGATGCCCATCTTCGACATCACCTTCAGCACACCCTTGCCGGCGGCCTTGATGTAGTTCGACAGCGCCTTCTCGCGGTCTATGCCGCCCAACGCCCCGCGGTTGAGCATGTCCTCGATCGACTCGAAGGCGATGTAGGGGTTGATGGCCGCGGCGCCGAAGCCGATCAGCATCGCCATGTGGTGCACCTCGCGGGCGTCACCGGCCTCGACGATCAGCCCGACCTGGGTGCGGGTGCGCCGCCGGACCAGGTGGTGGTGGATGGCGGCGACCGAGAGCAGCGACGGGATCGGCGCCAGGTTCTCGTTGGACTCGCGGTCGGAGATGATCAGCACGCGCGCGCCGTCCTCGATCGCCTTGGACGCGGCGTCCCGGATGTCGTCGAGCGCGCGGCGCAGACCCTCGCCGCCCTTGGCAACCGGATACAGACACCGGATGACCGCCGATCGCATGCCGTGCTTGTGGCCGCGGACATCGTCGTCGGGGTCCAGGTTCACCAGCTTGGCCAGCTCGTGGTTGCGCAGGATCGGCTGCGGCAGCACGATCTGGTGACACGACTCCGGCACCGGGTTGAGCACGTCACCCTCGGGTCCGATGGTGGCCTGCAGGCTGGTCACCACCTCCTCGCGGATGGCGTCCAGCGGCGGGTTGGTCACCTGGGCGAACAGCTGCTGGAAGTAGTCGAACAGCATCCGGGGCCGCGCCGAGAGCACCGCCACCGGGGTGTCGGTGCCCATCGAACCGATCGGCTCCGCGCCGGTGCGCGCCATCGGGGCCACCAGCAGGTTGAGCTCCTCGTAGGTGTAGCCGAAGGCCTGCTGGCGCAGCACCACCCGGTGGTGCGGCATCCGGATGTACGGACCCTGCGGCAACTCGTCGAGGTGGAACTGCTGGGAGTCGAGCCATTCCTGGTAGGGGTGCTCGGCGGCCAGTTCGGACTTGATCTCCTCGTCGGCGACGATGCGGCCCTGCGCGGTGTCCACCAGGAACATCCGGCCGGGCTGCAACCGCATGCGCTTGACCACGGTGGCCGGGTCGAGATCGAGCACACCGGCCTCCGAGGCCATCACCACCAGGCCGTCCTCGGTCACCCAGATCCGCGACGGGCGCAGGCCGTTGCGGTCGAGGACCGCGCCGACGACGGTCCCGTCGGAGAAGCACACCGAGGCCGGTCCGTCCCACGGCTCCATCAGCGATGCGTGATAGGCGTAGAAGGCCCGCCGGGCGGGGTCCATCGACTCCTGCCGCTCCCACGCCTCGGGGATCATCATCAGCACCGCGTGGGCGAGGCTGCGACCGCCGAGGTGCAGCAGCTCGAGCACCTCGTCGAAGCGGGCGGTGTCCGACGCGCCCGGGGTGCAGATCGGGAAGATCTTCTCCAGGTTTTCCTGGGAGCCGAACACGTCGCTCTTGATCAGCGCCTCGCGGGCCCGCATCCAGTTCTCGTTGCCGGTGACGGTGTTGATCTCACCGTTGTGCGCGATCCGCCGGAACGGGTGCGCCAGCGGCCAGGACGGGAAGGTGTT
>CAZHUU010000271.1:0-2798 GCA_964535335.1 uncultured Mycobacterium sp. | reverse complement strand
GCCAGCGCCCGGCTGATCGCCGGTCAGGCCGATAACCCGGTTCGGGTGCGGCGCAGCGAGATTGACGGGATGGCGCGCGGACCGTTGGTGGGCATCCCCGGTGCACCGTCCATGCTGGATGCCACCTCGCCGACGACCTCGTCATGGCTGGTTTGTGACGCGGTGACCAAGACGTTGGGTGTCAACGCCCCTGAACCGGTGACGGTGACGGTGATCGACGGCCAGCCGGAGTTGTCCGATCGCCGCAAAACCTTGCAGCCCAACGACGCTCTTCTGCTGCGCTATGACAACAGCGTCTGGTTGATCCGGGAGGGCCGGCGCTCACGGGTGGATCCGGCTCAGCGGCCGGTGTTGTTGGCGCTGGGGGTTTCCGACTCGGCGCTGGCCGCGGCCCGCACGATGAGCCAGGCGTTGTTCGACGCGATACCGGTGGGCCCGTCGCTGACCGTTCCTGTGATTCCGGGCGCCGGAACGCCGGCGGGATTTCCGGGCGCTCCTGGCCCGGTGGGCACCGTGGTGAGCACACCGCAGGTCGGCGGGCAGACCACCTATTCGGTGGTGCTCCCGGCGGGCATGCAGGAGGTCTCGCCCATCGTGGCGCAGATCTTGGAGAACGCCAACCGCGCCGGTGCGGCAGTGCCGGTGGTCGCGGGCCCGCAGTTGTCTGCGCTGCCGGCAGCGACGACCCTGGACGTGTCCGGTTATCCCGAGGCACCGCTGAATATCGTTGATAACCAGGAGAATCCGGCGACGTGCTGGTGGTGGAAGAAGGCCGATGGCGAGGACCGGGCCAGTATTGACATCATCTCGGCCCCGACCATTCCTATCCCCGAGAACCAGGCCGACAAGGCGGTGGAGCTGGTCAACGCCGAACGCAGCCCCGCCCAAGCCAACAAGGTGTTCTTCGGCCCGGACTATGCCAATTACGTGATAACGACCGGCAATGACGAGACCGCCTCAAGCCAAGAGACGCTGTGGTGGGTATCGGATTCCGGTGCTCGCTTCGGTGTTCCCCGTGATGAGGAAACCCTGCGCGCCCTGGGGTTCAGCACACCGCCGAAGCCTGCACCCTGGTCGGTCCTGCGGCTTCTCGCCCCGGGTCCGGCGCTGACGAAAGCCGGTGCCTTGGTGCGCCACGACACGTTACCGGCCAACGCCGGTGGGAAACTGGAGCAGCCGAAATGAAACTGGGATTCCCGCGGTCACAGCCCGGCAGCGTGAAGCCGCCGACCGAAATCAAACCCGAAGCGGTGGGACTTCCTGCTCCGTTGAAAGTTCCACCGCCAGAACCCAAGCCGTGGTGGATCGTCGTGGTGGCGGTCGGCGTCGTCGGCATCGTCGTGGGCATGGTGGTGGTGTCGTTCGCCTCGGGCGCACGAACCTTCAACGGGGCCTACTCGATCTTTCCGCTGATGATCATCTTCGGCGTGGTGAGCATGCTGTTCGGCGGCCGATTCGGCGGCGGCGGGCAACAGATGAGCCGCGGCAAGATGGATGCGCTGCGGGCCCGATTCATGTTGGTGCTCGACGATCTGCGCGGGCGGGTGGGCCGCGCCGCGGATGCCCTGGACACCAATTACCGGTGGTATCACCCGCCGGTGGAAACTCTGGAAGCTGCCTTGGGCGGTCCGCGGATGTGGGAGCGCTCCCCGACGGGCAAGGACTCCTGGTTCGGGGTGGCCCGGGTGGGGGTGGGGATGACCGCCCTGACTGAGGCCGAGGCGGTGGTGTTCTCCGAACCGCAGGACATGCCGACCGAGATCGAGATGGAGCCGGCCACCGGAAAAGCGTTGCAGGAGTTCGTCCGCTACCAAAGTGTCTGCTACGGCACCCCGGCGCTGATCTCCCTACTCGTCGAACCGGGCTATCGCCTCGGCGGTGAGCGCGATCAGGCACTGGCGTTGATACGGGCAATACTGGCCCAATTGACGTTCTCCCACGGGCCCGACCATCTGCGGCTGATCGTCGTGACCGATGACGAGCAGGAGTGGGACTGGGTCAAATGGCTTCCGCA
Source organism: uncultured Mycobacterium sp. (assembly GCA_964535335.1). Classification (GTDB taxonomy): domain Bacteria; phylum Actinomycetota; class Actinomycetes; order Mycobacteriales; family Mycobacteriaceae; genus Mycobacterium. The sequence continues at coordinate 784 of CAZHUU010000271.1, read as the reverse complement.
CGCCGGAGATCCAAAGATCGAGGACGCCTCCGGGCCGGTGCGCATGGTGTACACCTCGGTCGCCGATTTCGCCAATGCCCAATTCGATGCGGTGCTCAAGGGCCGCGACGCGTTCCGGCCACGCCATGCCGCCGTGCATGAACCGGTCTCACCGATGCCGCACACCGTGGTTGTCGCCGACGTCGACGATGACAGCGGCTGGCAGCAGCTCGTCGGCGCTCTCGGCGTGGAGGGTGTGACCTTCTTCGATCTTCGCGGGGGAGTGGCGCCGTGCCGCGGCGGGTCGCGGATGCTGCGGATAGGGCAGGACGCCGTGGTCCAGGCCGTGCCCCGCGACGGCCAGACCTGGGCGGCCTACGAGGAAGACGGCCTGAGGTTTTTCGCCCTGGCCGATGAGCTGTACCGCGAGGACGCGGAGCGCTTCGCCATGCACATGGCCCGGTGGCGGTTGACCGAGGCCTACGAAATCGGTGATGTCGCGGAGGATCTGACCATCGGCAGACCCCGGGACATTCTGGCCTACTGGGGGATCACCGACCCCGCCCACATCGACTTTCCGAAGCTGTGGGCGCAGCACTCCGATATCAATTCCCCTGAGCGCCTGCGGATTCCGTTCGGCAATCGCACCGACACCGGCGAGCTCGTTCTGCTGGACATGAAGGACATGAATCAGGGAGGCGACGGCCCGCACGGGGTGCTCTCGGGCACCACCGGATCGGGCAAGACCACCGCGCTCCGCACGCTCATCACCTCCATTTTTCTCGGCCACCCGCCGGAGAATGTT
>CAZHUU010000270.1:0-2812 GCA_964535335.1 uncultured Mycobacterium sp. | reverse complement strand
GATGACACCCATCGCGGCCGCGCAACACTGGCCGATTACTACTCGTCGAAGGGGGAGACGCCCGGCCGATGGATGGGCCGCGGCCTCGCCTCCCTCGGCCGCCCAGTCAGCCGCGACCCGAACGATCCGATGGTCGCCAAGCACTGGTCGGTGCCCGAGGGCTCGCAGGTTGAAGAGACCCAAATGAAGTCACTGTTCGGCGAGGGACTGCACCCCAATGCCGAGAAAATCGCCGAGTATCTGCTCGACCACGGGCCAGCGGTTGCCACTGAGGCGGCACGACTGGGCCGCCCCTTTCGCGTCGATTCGGGGGAGAACACGTTCAAGCGGCGGCTCCGCGAGGCATACAGCGCCTACAACATTTCCGTCGAAACTGACCGGTTCGCGCGAATCCCTGAAGAGATCCGAGCCGGAATCCGGTCAGCGTTGGCACGAGAAATGTTCGCCGAGGAGCACGGACGCGCACCGCTCAATGCCCGCGAGCTGTCCGGTTTCATCGCCCGCCAGTCCCGCTCGACGAGGCGGGCGGTCGCGGGCTACGACCTCACCTTCACCCCCGTCAAGACGATCGCGATCTTGTGGGCACTGGCACCGCGAGCCCTTTCCCGCAAGATCGAGAGGGCCCATCGACGCTCGGTGCAGAAAGCCATCGACTACCTCGAAGAGCACGCCGCGTTCACCCGGATCGGTCCGGGCTCGGCGGCGCAAATCAACACAACCGGACTCATCATCGCCGCGTTCGAGCATCGCGACTCGCGCGCAGGCGACCCGAATCTGCACACCCACATCACCGTGAGCAACAAGGTCTGCGCCGTCGGACCGGACGGTGTGCAGCGCTGGCTGGCCCTCGACGGTGCTGCGCTCTACCGCGAGATCGTGGCCGCTTCCGAGGTCTACAACACCGCGATGGAAGCCGAACTGGTGACGCTCGGGTTCCGCTTCGTCGGCAAGGACCGCGGCAACGGCAAGCGCTGCGTGCGTGAGATCGCCGGTGTACCGACAGAGCTGATCGCCCGGTTCTCGTCGCGGCGCGTTGCGATCGAGACACGTTTGGGTGAGTTGGCGAAGGCCTTCCAGAACGAGCACGGCCGCGAGCCCACCCTGGCTGAATCCCTCGCGTTGTCGCAGCAGGCGACGCTGGACACGCGTCAGGGCAAGCATGAGCCGCGTTCGCTGGGCGAGCAGCGCCAGGCGTGGCGGACTCAGGCCGCGGAAGTCCTCGGCGGGGTTCGGGAGGTCGATGCGATGGTTGCCGCGGTCTCCTCCCACACTGCGATCACGCCGGCTGTCCTCGACGACAAGGCCGTGGATCGTTTGGCCGGGGTGGTGATCGAGCGTGTGTCCGCGTCACGCTCGACGTGGCGGGCGCACCACGTCCGCGCCGAGGCCGAGCGGCAGATCCGCTACGCCAACCGCGCCGCAGACAGCGACGCCGTCGAACGAATCGTCGCCGCCGCGTTGGGCGAGCACAGCATCGCGGTGGCCCGCCAACTCGACGGCGAGCAGGGCGAGCCGGACGTTCTGCGGCGTCGAGACGGCTCGAGCGTCTACACCCGCCACGGCGAAACCGTGTACTCCAGCGGCGCTGTCTTGGCCTCGGAACGCCGGATTCTGGCGGCTGCCGATCTCGACGGCGGCCGCGCTGTTGAGGAGACCAATGTCGCTCTGGCGTTGTTGGAAGCAGAAGCCAACGGACGCGCGCTCAACGATGGACAGCGCGCGCTGGTGCGCGAAATGGCGACGTCTGGTGCCCGGGTTCAGCTCGCCGTCGCGCCAGCCGGCACCGGCAAGACCACCGCGACCGCCGCGTTGGCGTCGGCATGGCGCAATAGCGGGGGCACCATCGTCGGGCTGGCGCCCACCGCGGCTGCCGCCGAAGTGCTTGCGGGGGAACTGGGCTCGGCCACCGACACCATCGCCAAACTCGTCCAACTCTCCAATCCGAATTCGCTCCAGTCAGGGGGTGTTGACGACCCGGCGCGCGTCTGGTTCGACGCCATCGACGACTCCACGTTGGTTGTGATCGACGAGGCCGGCAAGGCCTCCACCGCTGAACTCGACGCCGTCATCGCCCACGCGTTGGCGCGCGGAGCCAGCGTGCGACTCATCGGTGATGACCATCAACTGGCGTCGGTGTCGGCTGGCGGTGTGCTGCGCGACCTCGCCAGACACCGGCACACGTTGACACTGTCGGAGGTCGTGCGCTTCGGCGACAGCGAGCGCGGCCGCGCCGAGGCAGCGGCCAGCCTCACCCTGCGCGCCGGCGACCCGGTCGGGATCGCCTTCTACCTCGACCACCGCCGCATCCACGTCGGCGCCGACGCGATGGCCGCCGACATGGCCTACCAGGCCTGGCGGACCGACCTCGCCGCAGGCCGCGACAGCGTCCTGCTCGCCCCCACCAACGCCCTCGTCGCCGAACTCAACGAACGCGCCCGCGCCGACCGACTCGCGGGTCAGACGGTCGGCCGCTCCGTGACTCTGGGTGACGGGCTGGCCGCGTCGGTCGGGGACTGGATCACCACCCGCAGCAACGCCCGTTGGCTGCGCAGCAGCGACCGCACCTGGGTCAAGAACGGCCACCGCTGGATCATCCGCGCCGTCGCCGCGGACGGGTCGCTGACCGTATCGCCGTTGGGCGGAGACCCCGCTGCGGTGGTGCGTCTGTCCGCCCAGTACGTCACCGCGCACACCGCTCTGGGCTACGCGGCGACTATCGACACCCGCCAAGGTGTCACCGCCGCCACCTGCCATAGCGTGGGCAGCGACCAACTCAGCCCCCAGCACCCCTACGCCGCGTTCCTGCCCTACG
>CAZHUU010000269.1:0-2842 GCA_964535335.1 uncultured Mycobacterium sp. | reverse complement strand
CTGGACCACGCGATGTGGTTCATGCGCCCGTTCCGCGCCGACGAGTGGCTGCTCTACGACCAGTCCTCGCCGTCATCCTGCGGTGGGCGCTCACTGACCCAGGGCAAGATCTTCAACCGTTACGGCGACATGGTGGCGGCGGTCATGCAGGAGGGATTGACCCGATACCAGCGCGGATACGCCGGCGCGTGAACGTCGTTCGGGTCGGCGTGCTGGCCCTGCAGGGCGATACCCGCGAACACCTGGCGGCACTGCGGGCCGCGGGTGCCGAGGCGTCGACCGTGCGCCGGCGCAGCGAACTCGACACCGTCGACGGCCTGGTGATCCCCGGCGGGGAATCGACCACGATGAGCCACCTGCTGCGGGAATTCGATCTCCTCGAGCCGCTGCGCGAGCGGCTGGCCGAAGGGATGCCAGCCTACGGGTCGTGCGCCGGGATGATCCTGCTGGCATCGGAGATCCTCGATGCCGGTGAGCCCGGCCGGGAGGCGCTTCCATTGCGGGCCATCGATATGACCGTGCGGCGCAACGCCTTCGGTCGCCAGGTGGATTCGTTCGAGGGCGACATCGAGTTCGAGGGGCTGGACGGACCGGCACACGCGGTGTTCATCCGCGCCCCGTGGGTGGAGCGGGTGGGCGCCGAGGTGGCGGTGCTGGCCCGCGCCGGTGAGCACATCGTCGCGGTCCGCCAAGGCCCGGTGCTGGCCACCGCCTTCCACCCGGAGATGACCGGGGACCGGCGCGTGCACAAGATGTTCGTCGACATCGTCACCGGTGCCGCCTGACCGAGGCCTGATCGGTTGACGCCGCTGATCGAAACCTGGCGATGAGATGACAACGGTCGCCTACACCTTCACCAGGCTGTATTGGCTGTTCGGGGGTTGAGCACCGGGAGCAGCAGGCGCGACGTCGAGTGCACCGTATTGATGCTGCTGGTGCCGACGCTGGCATGACGGAACCCCATGATCGCCGGGGTTTCCGGGTTCTGGTCGTCCCCGGTGATGGTCAGTGCGATGCGGTGACCGGTGGCGAAGCGGCGGGCGTTGGGCACCAACGGGATCCGGTACTCGACGTTCTCGCCGACCGGAACCGCGGTGGCGCGGCGGCAGGGCAGCTCGGGCGCCCCGGTGCGGCTGGCCGCGTCGTCGACCTCGCGCAGCGAGGCCCGCAGCCAGCCCGCGGTGACGGGCGTGGCGGTGCCGTCGGGTGCCACGTCGGACAGTGTGACGATCCAGGCGGTGTCGATCGCGGTGGCGGCCGCGACCAGTCGCAGTTCGATGTCGCCGACGACATCGAGGGTCTCGGTCAGCGGGGCGGTGGTCCACGTCAGCTGTGCCGGCGGGTCGACGGTGCTGGGTCCGCCGCGGTTGAGTCCGGCGCCCAGCGTCATGAACTCGCGACTGCCAGCCGCGCCGTCGTCGGCGGCCAGCGCACCGTCGGCGCGCAACGCCAGCCCGGTGAACGTGGATGGCGGAGGCCAGGATTCGTCCTCGTGCCAACGTCCCTCGCCCGGCAGCACGTACCGGACCGGCGGCCCGTCGAGGATTCCGGTGTCGCGACCTTTGAGCCAATGGTCGAACCAGGCCAACGCCTCGATGTGCAGGCTTTCCCACGGCCAGGTCAGGCCGAATTCGTCGAGCATGCCGATGCGCACACACGGACTCTTGGTCAGGTGCGTCCAGGCGCTGAAGGTCGACGGGAGATGCAACGGCACGTTCTGCCAGTCGCAGCCGAGATAGACCGGGATGTCGACGTTGTCCAGCAGCGGCAGCAGGTTTCGTTCGTCCCACCACTCGTCGCGCAGCGGGTGGCGCACCGCGGCATCGAGCCACAGCCGGTCCCAGGGGTCCGGCCGGTGCGGCGCCTTCCGTAGGGCCTTGAAGATCGTCAGAGCGGCTTCCCCGTTCATGGTCGCGAACTTGCGGTGCAGTCGCGGGGTGTTCAGCAGCTTGCGGGCGGCCTCGACCGGGCCGCTGCGCCAGAACCCGTCGCTACGCTCCGCGGTCATCCCGGTCATGGCGAGGAACGGGGTGACGAACGAGGAACTGAACAGCCCGTGGTGAGAGGCCGCCTCATACAGGTCCGCGGTGACGGCCACCGGGAAGATCGCCTTGAGGTGCGGTGGACGCTCGACGGCCGCCTCCAGTTGGGTCATGGCGAAGTAGCTGATCCCGATCATGCCGACGGTGCCGTCGCACCACGGCTGGGTGGCGGCCCACTCGACGAGGTCGTACATGTCGCGGCGTTCCTGGGCGTCGAAGAAGGTGAACGTGCCGCCCGACCCGCCGGTGCCGCGCAGGTTGGCGATCACGTGCACGTAGCCCCGGGGGACCCAGAAGTCGGTGGCGCCGGCCTCGATGAAACCCATCGGGGCCCCGAGATCCTGGATCTGGCGCGGGTAGGGCGAGGCCGCGATCAGGGCGGGGAAGCGTCCGTCGGTATCGGGTCGGTGCACGTCGGCCAGCAGTCGCATGCCGTCACGCATGCCCACCCCGACATTGCGGTCGTGGCGGATCCGGTGGGCAGGCCCGCTCAGGTTGCGGTAGCCGCGCCCGGTGGTCTGCGGACCGTTGAGCCGGCGTTGACCGGGTTCGGTTCCGGACACGGTGCTGGTGCTGTCTGCGTGGGCCATTCGTGGGCTCCTGTGTCACGGCCGAGCGAGAGGGATTCATCGTATGGTGCCCGAGCACCCGCCCCGCACGGGTGCGGGTGCCCAGGCCAGTAGACTCGGCGGCTACGACGCTTTCGGGACAGAAGAGGAAGTACCAGGATGAGCGGCCATTCCAAATGGGCCACCACCAAGCACAAGAAGGCCGTCATCGATGCCAAGCGCGGCAAGATG
>CAZHUU010000268.1:821-2865 GCA_964535335.1 uncultured Mycobacterium sp. | reverse complement strand
TGCAGTCGGTGCAGAGATTCTCGTCCCAGCCGGCGCGGCGTTGTTTGATCTGTTTCTTTGCCACTAGTTCCCCCTCCCTGTTCAGGTGCCACGCACCCCGTCCGTCAATTCGGCACCTGCTCGCGCATCATCCATACAGACGGTAACGCACCCTTACATCCCAACTTGGGTTACTAGGCCGCCGCCAGGTTTTGGCGCGCCTGCGCGACTGGCGTGAGTCAGTGGCGCACGGGCGGTGCAGTAAGTAGCAGCTGCTGTCAACGACGCGGCGGGATCTGCTCGGTGCGCACTGCCGATACGGCCCTCATTAAACGGAAGGCAGCCGCGAAGCTCTCCCGTCATAGGCGCCGCCGCCGTCTTCTTATTCTTCTTCTTCTTCTGTTGTTAATGCAGTGGTGGTGGCGGCGGCCGAGTAGAAAAATAGCCAAATCACCTGCGCCACAGATAGACCCGGTCCTCCGGAGCCATCAGCGGGGCGTCCGGACTTCCCTTGAGATAGCCGTCGATCCACCGCGGCTTCCGCAGTGACCGCGCAGGACCGCAAGCGACCTGTCTCCAATGGCCGCTCACCAGGAACCGCTTGTTGATCTTGCGGCCCGAACCCCGCTGCGACCCGGCGTCGTCGGCCCGCAAACGCCGCAGCTCGATGATGCTCACCGTCTCGGCGGCATCCGCTGTCGGACCTTCCGATCCCGAACCCGTTGCGCTGGTGCGGATCTCGCGGGAGGACGTGACAGTGGGCTGCTCCATCAGCAGCCAGCAGGTTCCCAGCACACTGAGCGGCGACACCGCCCCGCCGTCGAGGCGGTGGGCGACCGGCTCCTCGAGGTCCCACGCGCCGACGGTGTGCGACAGCAGCGGCAGTCGTGCCAGGCCGGGATTGAGCTGCTCGGTGATCCGGTCGGTGCGGAAGGCGCACGTGACGCCCACCGACGAGTCACGGATCCCCCACCCCATCGCGTCAACAGGCATGCGGTGGCGTTCTGCAGTGCCGGGCACCGGCCAGTCGAAGGTGCCGATCGGCTTGGCGAAACACATCAGGCCGTACTCGGTGGGAATCGCCGCGGCCGGCGACCACTCCGGCAGCGACGCCGCCGCGCCCACCGCCAGATCCACCATCTCTCTCACCACCCAGTAGAGCCGCGAGTTTTGGACCCCGGCGAGGTCTTCCTCGGCCGCCTCCAGCACCTCGGCCGGCGCCGCGCCGCTATCCCGCGTCCGCTCCAGCCCCTCGTCGAGAACCGTGCACCACTGCCGGCGCAGCTGCGGCAGCGAGGTGGGCGCCCACGGAGCGCCGCGGCGGCTCACCGGATCACCACATCTCGCTCGGGGTGCCCAGGCGCATCAGGGTGAACCAAACGATGACGATCACTACGACGGCGACTAGGCTCAGCAGCGCCGGAACCGCCCGCGGCCGTTTACGTTTCGTCGCGACACCGATCCCGACCAGCCCGCCGATGATGGCGGCGGGCAGTCCCAGCCAGGCGACGACGTAGGCGGCACCGATCAGGCTCTCCCGGCACTTCTCCGGGGTGCAGGCGTCGGCGGGAATCATCATGGCGAACAGCGACCAGAACCCGAACAGCCCCGCCAGCCCGAACGCGACCACCATCAGCGACATCGCCTTGTTGCCGTCACGCCGCTCCTCCCCGGTGGGCTGCGGCGGCCCGGCGGTCCACACCCGGCCGTCCCAGTACTGCAGCGGACCCTTCCCGGCGGGGTCCGGGTACCAGCCGGCGGGCGGCAGCTGCGTCATGTAGGTGATCGTAGGGAGGGTCGGCCGGTCGGTGGGTGGCGCAGCGGCGACACGCGGCATGTCCGGTCGCGCCCCGTTTCACCGGCCCGAGCCGCTGTCCCTACCGTGGAGAAATGCGCCCGTTCGAGCTCGTCTCCGACGCCGCCGCGGAGTTGCTCAGCCACGCCCGCGGCCGCCGCCGTGCCCGCACCGTCTCCCCGGCCTGGTTCCGGGCGAACGTGCTGCCGGTCTTCTACGGCAGCTGGGAGGAGACCGAACGGCACATGCTCGCCGACGACGTCGAGCGCC
>CAZHUU010000268.1:0-811 GCA_964535335.1 uncultured Mycobacterium sp. | reverse complement strand
CCGCTTTACGAATATTCGTTGCGCGCGAATGAAGCCGAACTGTCCGCCGGCGGCTTCGACTACCCCGTCTGTGTGGGCCGCGACAACTGGTGGAGCCTGCGGCCGCGGGTGCTCGACGGGATGCACCGCGCGGTCACCGCGATGCGCCTCGGTGTCGACATCCCGATCGAGTACGGCGATCCGTACAAGTACGGCTACGGCGAGCAGGACTACTACCTGGTCAACGTCACCGGTCCCGACCCCGATCCCGCGGAGACCTTCGACCGGGTGCTGTGCCTGGCCTCGTTCCGCTCCTCCGACGGGTTCTGGCTCACCTGCGACGTCGGCGGCGCCCTGGACAACGAAATCCGCCTGCAGCTGCCCCGCCGCGCCCACCGCCGTGAGGAGATCGCCGGCGAACTCGCCGCCCGGCTGCGCGAGGCCGGCATCACCGCCACGGTCACCTTCGCCGGCGAGGTCGAGGACGACGAGGAGGACCTGCCGTCGAAGTAGGTGGTATCTCTGAAGCACCACCACTGATGTCAGGTGTCGGCGGCGGGCTTGCCCGCGGCCTTTTCGATCGCAACTTTGAGCCCCTCGTAGCTGCACTGTTTGGCGCCAAGGGTTTTCAACGGCTCGAGCCCAATCGTCTTCGCGTCGGGCCGTTCGTGGTTGAGAACACTCGTCGCCAGCACGTAGAACTCCCACTGCTCGAGGTCCAGCGGGTCGGCCCGGCCGTGGTCCTTCTCGGTGAGGAGCCAGAAAACGTCCCCGGCAGCGCTTCGCTCGGGACCGGGCGCGTAGGTCTTGGTTTCGCCGTCCCAGCCTGTCT
>CAZHUU010000267.1:2496-2898 GCA_964535335.1 uncultured Mycobacterium sp. | reverse complement strand
GGCGGGGCAGAACGCGCGGCGGGTTCCACGGCATCACGGGCCGGTGCCGCCGGGACGGCGGGCAAGATCTCTGTGAACTGGTCCTCGGGCCGATAGCGCGCCATCGGCTCGGCCACGGACGGTTCATCGAGGGTGGGCGTCGGCGGCACCTGCGGCTCAGCCAGCGGATCGACAGCCTCCACGGGCTCATCGAAGTTCTCCAGATAGCGACTCTGGAAATTCGGATCCATCGGGTTTCCCCTGGTTCTGTAGTTGTCTGACACGGTTGGTAGTTGCAATTCTAGGTGCGGCGTTTGCGCCTTACGACCAGTAACCGAACATGTATTCGGTTGCCGTTGGGGGCATTGCTGCGGCGCTCCCCTAGAAGCGGGTGTGCTCAGCCCAGTTCCGGATGTTGAGACT
>CAZHUU010000267.1:1280-2486 GCA_964535335.1 uncultured Mycobacterium sp. | reverse complement strand
CGCCATGCCGGCCGGGAGCGGCAAGGCACCTGCTGCCGGCTTCGGTCTGCGCGAGGGTGGCGGGCGCGATGGTCATCCACTCCTGATCGGAGCCCCGAACCGCGGCCAGACGGTAGATCGCCACGCGGCCGGCCTCGGTGGCGCGGATGTCCAGCGCACCAGTGGCCGAACGGGTTTCGGCGTCGTCGTAAACCCGGGCGTAGAGAACGGCTTCAGCGGCGGGGTGGTCGAGAACTTCCGCCAGTTCGGTCAACGCCGCACCGCGGAGCCCCAACTCGCGCAATCCGGTCTGGCCGACTACACCTCCCCCGGCACGCTCGGCGGCCACTGACATCAGTTGATCGGCAGGAACATTGATCGGAGTGATCCGCGAGGGCTCGGAAAGATGGGCGCTGTCGAGCAGGGCGAGCAGCGTTGCCGCCAGCCAGGGCGGATCTCCCACACCGGCCTCGGCGGGGATGGTGTCGATGGTGATGTCCTCCCCGGCCCGCGCGGCTGAGACCCAGCGCCCGTCGCGGCGCGCGAGCACCACCCGTAACTGGTCGTCGGGCACTGCACGCCAGGTCGACGGATCGGCGACTTTCTCTGCCTCCCATTCGATCCGGCCGCGCGAGACCACCATGACCACTTCCACATCGGGCGCAGTGAGGACCGACAAGCGGCTGGCGAGGTCGGGTAGAACCGCGCCGTCGGCGTCGACCAAGCCGGCTTCCCGGAGGCTGTCCACGCCGGGGTGCTGGTCGAGCCAGTCGTTGGTACGGGCCGCACCGTAGGGCCGTGCCCGCAGCTCCGGGGCCAACCGGCCGATCCCGCACAGGGCCTGCAGCAACCACAGCGCGTCGACATTGACGTGGGCCGGACCGGTCACGGTGGGGTTGTCGGTGGGGGGCACAGTAGGAACTCCTCTGCGAGAGGCGGCTCAAAGCCTAACGGCGGCAACCGATTTCCTCGGATGCCGCCGCTAGGCCTTAGTCGCGATTGAACGACCGGTTGTTGCGCGGTCAGACGCTCCAGGACTGCCCGACCATCTGGTCGTGCTCCTGGGTGTTGCCCAGTGTCGAGGAGACGCTGGTGCCGTGATTGCCCATTGACTCGGCGATGACGGCGAAGTTGCGGTTGAGGTCGTTGACGAACTGGTCGAAGACGCCTTGGCCCTGGGACTGCCAGAACTCAGCGCACGCGGTGACGTCAGCGAGAATCGCCTTG
>CAZHUU010000267.1:0-1270 GCA_964535335.1 uncultured Mycobacterium sp. | reverse complement strand
TTGTGAACCGCTTCCAGGTTGGCCGTCGAGTTGCCGATGGTGGAGGCGTGCTGGGCGACGTCGCCGTAATGCCAGGTGATGCTCATGTGTATTGAGTCTCTTTCTCTGTAAGAGGGAATCGGGTCTTAGACGGTCTTGAGCTTGGAGGCGGCGTCCTGCTCGTTAGCCTCGTAGGCGTCGGCGCTGCGAGCGAGGTTGTCGCTGGTGAACTGCATCATGTCGTGGATGTTCTTGAACGCGCGGTTGAGGTCGGTCATGGTGTCGAACGACGCGGTGTTCGCCAGGCCGTTCCAGCCGGCCCCGGAGATGTTCTGCGAAGACGCGAAGGCGCGGGTGGCCTCGGCGAGGATTTCGTCGGCGTGGCCGCGGAACTTCTGGGAGTAGCTACGCATCTCGTGCGGATCGGTCATCAAGCTCATGGAAGAGTTGCTCCTTGTGTATCAGTGTGGCCCGGGCTGATTTGCTGACGGGCTCATATTTTGTTGTGTATCTCGAGTATCGGGGTGGCCGCGACTTATTGCTGCCACCGTCTTCTTGGGCGATTAACCAGTCCACTCCCCCCTGTTGGGGCCTGCCTGTAGGGCAGAGCTGCCTGCCATCAGCGTGGCCTCGGCAGAACGCGGACCGGCGTTCCATAGCGCGGCCCCGCTTCGCCGCCGGAGGACTCGCGGGCGCTGCCCATGCCATTCATCGGTGCCACTCCCGGGCTGCCGCCAACGCTGGCCGGGGCGGCCGAGGTCGCGGCGCGGGCGGCGGTCAATACGGGTGCGTTCGCCCCGGCCTGTGACCCTGCCGCCCAGCTGGCCGGCACCGATAGACCGCCAATGCGGCCCACCCCGCCCAGGCCTGCCGAAATCGGTCCGAGCCCTGCACCACCGAGGCCGCCGATGCCTCCACCGCCCAGCCCGGCAGCCAGCGATCCGAATCCGCCGCCGCCGATGCCGGCCGCGGTCATCAGCGGCGCGGACTCGACGGCCCCGAGGGCGCCGCCCATCATCGACGGGTTGGAGGCCATCGACATGAACGGACTGAGCAGGGACTGGAACTGGCCCACGCCCTGCAGAGGCCCGCTGAAAGCCTGCATGGCCGGTTGGGCAAGACCTTGCAGCAATTGCGGGACCACCGACATCAGTTGGGGGCCCATGGTCAGCATTGTTTGGGCGTCCATCCCGCCCGGCAGCGACGACGTCTCCTGGGAGACCATGGCTGCCTGCTGACCGGCTTGGCCGGCCGCTTGCCCGCTGGCCTGCGCCACCGCCGCGGCCTGGCT
>CAZHUU010000266.1:0-2961 GCA_964535335.1 uncultured Mycobacterium sp. | reverse complement strand
CGGCACCAGCCACATACAACTCCCCCACCACACCGGCCGGCACCGGCCGCAACCAACCATCGAGCACAAACAACCCCGCCCCCGCAACCGGCACACCGATCGGGGGAACCCCCGAACCCGCCACCAGGGGTGCGCTCATCGACGCGTACACCGTGGTCTCGGTCGGGCCGTAGGCATTGACCATCACCCGCCCCGGTGCCCACCGATCCACCACCTCAGCCGGACACGCCTCACCACCGAGCAACAACGCCACCGACTCCAAACCCTCGGCGGGCAGTGCCGCCACCGCCGAAGCGGTCTGGGTCAGCACCGTGACACCTTCGGCGAGCAACAGATCGTGGAAATCCTGCGGAGACCCGGCCACCGCCTCGGGCACCACCACCAACCCGTCCCCGTGCAGCAGCGCCCCGAAGATCTCCCACACCGAAAAGTCGAACGCCAACGAATGACACTGCGTCCACACCTGCCCGGCCGCCAACCCAGCAGGCCGTGACTGCATCAACGAGGCCAGGTTCTGATGGGTGATGGCCACCCCCTTCGGGACACCCGTGGTGCCCGAGGTGTAGATCATGTACGCGATGTCATCGGGATCGGCACGGGGCAGCAGCGCACCGGACTCCAGGCCAACAGCCGGGTCCTCGATATCAATGACCGCCACCTTGTGGCCGTCCACTCGTGGACGTAGCTGCGCGGTGGTGAGGACTGCGACCGGGGCGGCATCGGCAAGCATGAACGCGATCCGCTCATCAGGATGGGCCGGATCCATCGGCACATAGGCCGCCCCACACTTCAGCACCGCCAGAATCGCGGTGATCGCCTGCGCCGAACGCGCCAACAACACCGCCACCGAGCATCCCGGACCCACACCACGCTCAACGAGAAGACCCGCCAACCGATTCGAGGCCTCATCCAACTCCGCGTAGCTCAGCGAACGGCCCTCGAACCTCACCGCCATGGCCTCCGGCGCCCGCGCCACCTGGGCCGCGAACACCTCCAGCACCGACACCCGCGCAGGTGCCGGGCCGGTCAGCACCTTCCGATTCGACCAGCGATCAAGCTGGGCGCGCTCATCGTCGACCAGCACGTCCAGCGATGACAGCGGTCTATCCGGATCGGCCGCCATCGCCGCGACGATGCGCTGCAGCCGCTCACCGAGGCCGGCGGTTCCGATACTCGCGAACGGCTCACCCAAACCCGCGGTGGAAAGCGAGAGTTCGTCACCGGAGCCGAGGAAGAACAAGCCGAAGTGACCCACCGGACCGAGATTGGTGTACGCCGCCGTGGCCTCGGCGCCGCCGAAGTCCAACGTCAATCGCAACGGTATGAAGTTGACGGCGACCCGGTTCGCCTCCAATCGCGGGCCGCCGGAAGTTCGGCTCTCAAGCGTTCGCACCGGGAAGCGCTGATGCTGCAGCAGTTCGCGAATACGGGTGTCCACATCGCGGCAGAACTCGGCCACACTCAACGCCGGAGGGGTCCTCACCGCCAGCGGCACCACCCCGGTGAGCATCCCGGGGAGCGTCTTCGACTCCGGGGTTACCCGCCTGCTGACCGGGAAGTTCAGGGCCACCTCATCGGCGGCGCCGGTGGCACTACACCCGCGCACCAACAGGGCACACGCCGCGGTGAGCACCGAGTACCGCCGGATGCGCAACGACTTGGACAGTTCCTTGGCTTGGCCGACGACGGAGCAATCCAGCGCGACCGGCAACGACGGGACGGCGTCATCCCCAACTGCGGTCTGGGAAGCCGGGTAATGTGCGCCACCTTCCGGAGGAAGGTGTGTGCTCCAGTAATCCCGATCGTCGAGATACGCTGGCGAAGCCTCATAGGCCGACTCCACTTCGACCAGATCGGTGAGTGAGCCGAAGTAGGCCGGCGGGACAGGTTCACCGGCGATCAGGGCGGAATAGATAGCTGCGATGCGCCGACTGGCCAGGGCGATTCCCAGCCCGTCCATCGCGATGTGATGGCAGCAGGCGAACAAATAGAACTCATCGGACGAAGTCTGGAAAAGAGCGAACTTGAACAGCGGCCCGGTCAGCGGCATCGGCGTGCGTCGAATCGAGGATGCGATCTCACCGACATCGTGCGCCGGATTCTGCGACCCGGTCAGGTCGTAGAAGTCGAGGTCGACGTCCGGATAGTCGATCGGTCGCTGAAAGACCTGACCGCCGGCTACGAAGAACGTCGCCCTGACGGGTTCGGCCTCCGTGATCAGCCGTCGAATCGCTTCGTGTAGACGGCCGCGATCCACTCGGCCGGCAATGCGCCCCAACAGCCCCAGCTGCCACTCGGTACCGGCCAGCCCCGCTTCCTGCGCCAGCCAGATATCGAGCTGACCTCGCGTTAGCGGCAGCCCCCCGCCAGGATCCACCCGTCCCCGAACCTCAGAATGATTGCGCATGTCGATCGCGGCCTGCTGCTAGGCCCGCTCAGCACCTTATCCACCCAACTCCACGCGCCTTTCGGGCACGCAGAGCAGGCAGTCTACTGCTGGACCGTTCGTTGGTGCCGATGACGGCAAGGCAGCGACGGCCGTCACCGGACGAGTTGATGTTTCGACCCCTAACTGAGAATTGACGCGCGTGAGGCCCTTTGAGAATAGCGCACAGCTAACCGCAAGATGCGGCCGCGAGCAAACATTCTTTGCGACCGTGACCAAGGTGCGAGGTGGTCCGAAGTGTGCTAGCAGGTGGATTCTTAGAGGGTCGATGTCGACCTGTCCGACGAAGGACTCGAACCGGTCACAGCTAACTTAACCCTGACGAGAATCGGCCTGTCGGAAGGTGCCCGATGCCTCAGCGGTGGCGCCGGTCATCGCTTGCAGCACCCGTCGGAACCGATCAGCCAGCTTCTCGATCCGGGCCTTGGTGAAGATCTCGGTGTCGAACTCCACGCGGAGTTCCAGCTCGTTACCGGGGACCGCTTGCACTGACAGCGGGTAGTGGTTGTACTCGC
>CAZHUU010000265.1:0-2964 GCA_964535335.1 uncultured Mycobacterium sp. | reverse complement strand
GCGGTGGTGCCCTCGTAGAGCGAGTCGATCTTGGCGTCGCGGATGTACTGCTCGACCGGGTAGTCCTGCAGGAAGCCCGAACCGCCGAAGGTCTGCAGGCTCTCGGTGAGCTTGGCGTAGGCCTGCTCGGAGCCCCAGCCCTTGACGATCGGCAGCAGCAGGTCGTTGACCTTGGCCGCCAGCTCGGCGTCCACCCCGTGCACGGCCTTGGCCAGCGCCGCGTCCTGATAGCTCGCGGTGTAGAGGTAGAGCGCGCGGCCACCCTCGGCGTACGCCTTCTGGGTCATCAGGCTGCGGCGCACGTCCGGGTGGTGGGTGATCGTCACCCGAGGCGCCGTTTTGTCGGTCATCTGGGTCAGATCGGCACCCTGAACGCGCTCCCTGGCGTACTCCAGGGCGTTGAGGTAACCGGTCGACAGGGTCGAGATCGCCTTGGTGCCCACCATCATTCGGGCCTGTTCGATGACCTCGAACATCTGCGCGATGCCCTCGTGCACCTCACCGACCAACCAGCCTTTGGCCGGCACACCGTGCTGGCCGAAGGTCAGTTCACAGGTGGCCGATACCTTCAGGCCCATCTTGTGTTCGACATTGGTGACGAAGACGCCATTGCGCTCGCCCGGCGCCCCGGTCTCCTGGTCGAAGAGGAACTTCGGCACCAGGAACAGCGAGAGACCCTTGGTGCCGGGGCCGGCACCCTCGGGGCGGGCGAGCACCAGGTGCAGGATGTTCTCGAACAGGTCGTCGGAGTCGGCCGAGGTGATGAACCGCTTGACGCCCTCGATGTGCCACGAGCCGTCGTCCTGCTTGACGGCCTTCGTCCGGCCGGCGCCGACGTCGGAACCGGCATCGGGCTCGGTCAGCACCATGGTGGAGCCCCAGCCGCGTTCGGCGGCGAAGGTCGCCCACTTCTGCTGCTCCTCGGTGCCGAGGTTGTGGGTGATCTGGGCGAAGCCGGCGCCGCCGCCGTACATCCACACCGCGGGGTTGGCGCCGAGTACGTGTTCGTGGATGGCCCACACCAGGATTCGGGGCATCGGCATACCGCCGAGCTCTTCGCTGACGCCGACCCGGTCCCAGCCGCCCTCGATGAACGCCTTCACCGACTTCTTGAAGTTCTCGGGCAGGGTGACGGCGTGGGTCTCGGGATCGAAGACCGGCGGGTTACGGTCGCCCTCGACGTAGGAGGCAGCCAGGGGACCCTCGGCGAGGCGGGCGGACTCGGTCAGCATCTCGCGCACGGTGTCGGCGTCGAATTCGCTGTACTCACCCTGACCGAGCGCCTTGTCGAGGCCGAGCACCTCGAAAAGGTTGAATACCTGGTCACGAACGTTGCTCTTGTAGTGGCTCACTATTCCTCCTCGATGAGAACGCCACTTGTGGTTGGGTACTTGGATCTAAGTTACCCACCAGTAACGTGGCCAACTATACCGTTCGGTAACTTCACGTCAAAGCCAGTGTGACGTAGATTGCATCGGCTAACTAACCCGACGGTTGGTCGGCATCGACGCAGCCCGTCGTGATGGCCTCTGATCTGCGGTTTCGCGGGTTCCGCTGCAATCGGGCGACGTCAGTGGCCGCCTCCCGATCAATGGGATTCGGACGGGTGACACCTGCAACCGCCGCCGGTAGGGTTGCCATGATCGTGACCTGAGCGAGAGCGGGAGATGAGCAGCACGGACCTAAGCCCCACCTCCCTGCGGGAGGCGTTCGGGCAATTCCCGACCGGCGTCATCGCCATCGCCGCCGAGGTGGAGGGCGTCCGGGTGGGCCTGGCCGCCAGCACCTTCGTTCCGGTCTCGCTGGACCCGCCGCTGGTGTCGTTCTGTGTGCAGAACACCTCGGAGACCTGGCCGAAACTTCAGGGCGCCCCGGTGCTCGGCATCAGCGTGCTCGGCGAAGCCCACGACACCGCGGCCCGCACGCTGGCCGCCAAGACCGGCGACCGGTTCGCCGGTTTGGAGACGCAGTCATCACAGGCCGGCGCGGTGTTCGTCAAGGGCACCTGCGTGTGGCTGGAGAGCGCGATCGAGCAGACCGTGCCGGCCGGCGACCACACGATCGTGATCCTGCGGATCAGCGACATCACCGTGCACGACGACGTGCCGCCCATCGTCTTCCACCGCAGCACATTCCGCAGGCTGGGCAACTAGGCCCAGCCTGATCGGCGGCGCGGGATCAGGGCCGCTCGGCGAGTTCGTCGCGGTAGCCGGTGATGCGCCGCTCGATCTCGGCGGCATCATTCGGGCGGCCCTCCTTGCGCGCGAGGTCGGCGCGCACGGAAAGCTCACGGATCGCGGTGCGAATCTCGTTGACGCTGTGGGTGGTTCCCATGAATCGGAGGCTACCCCGATGGGGCCGAACGTCAACGGGTCGCGAGAAATCCGCTGGAGATCTCGCGGGCCGGGCTCAGTTCGAGCGTTTGAAGAGCTTGTTGCCGAGCCACACCACCGGGTCGTACTTGCGGTCGGCCACGCGTTCCTTCATCGGGATGAGCGCGTTGTCGGTGATCTTGATGTGCTCGGGGCACACCTCGGTGCAGCACTTGGTGATGTTGCAGTAGCCGAGGCCGAAGTCCTCCTGGGCCATGTCCTTGCGGTCCAGGGTGTCCAGCGGGTGCATGTCCAGCTCGGCGGTCCGCATGAGGAAGCGAGGACCGGCGAAGGCCTTCTTGTTCTCCTCGTGGTCGCGCACCACGTGGCAGACGTTCTGGCACAGGAAGCACTCGATGCACTTGCGGAACTCCTGTGAGCGCTCCACATCGATCTGGGCCATCCGGTACTCACCGGGCTGCAGATCTTTCGGCGGTGCGAACGCCGGGATCTCGCGGGCCTTCTCGTAGTTGAACGACACGTCGGTGACCAGGTCGCGGATCACCGGGAACGCCCGCAGTGGCGTGATGCTGATCGTCTCGGACTCATCGAAGGTCGACATTCTCGTCATGCACATCAGTCGCGGCCGACC
>CAZHUU010000264.1:0-2984 GCA_964535335.1 uncultured Mycobacterium sp. | reverse complement strand
AGGCGGAATTGTTCCGCCTGCAAACCGAATTGGTGAAGCTGCAGGAATGGGTCAAGGCCACCGGCGCGCGCATCGTGGTGATCTTCGAAGGCCGGGACGCCGCGGGTAAGGGCGGCACCATCAAGCGCATCACCGAGTACCTCAGCCCGCGCGCCGCGCGCATCGCCGCGCTGCCGGCACCGACCGAGCGCGAGCGTGGCCAGTGGTACTTCCAGCGGTACATCGAACACCTGCCCGCCCGCGGTGAGATCGTGCTGTTCGACCGGTCCTGGTACAACCGGGCGGGCGTGGAGATGGTGATGGGGTTCTGCACGCCGGCCGAGCATTCGCTGTTCCTGCGGCATTGCCCGATCTTCGAGCAGGTGCTCGTCGTCGGCGGGATCATCCTGCTCAAGGACTGGTTCTCGGTGGCCGACGACGAACAGCTGCGCCGGTTCAAGTCCCGGCGCAACGACCCACTGCGGCGCTGGAAGCTCAGCCCGATGGACCTGGAGTCGATCTACCGCTGGGAGGAGTACTCGCGGGCCAAGGACCAGATGATGGTGCACACCGACACGCCGGCCAGTCCCTGGTACGTGGTGGAGTCCGACGACAAGAAGCACGCGCGGCTGAACATGATTGCCCACCTGCTCTCGAAGATCCCGTATGAGGAGGTCGAGCTACCGGAGGTCGATCTGCCCAAACGGCCGGTGCTGGGCAACTACCACCGCCCACCCCGCGAGCTGTCGACCTATGTGCCTGACTACGTCTCCACCTTGGTCGGCGACCCCGAGAACGGCCGCTGACTCGGTGCGGGTGTACATCCCGGCCACGTTGGCCATGTTGCAGCGACTGGTGGCCGACGGATCGCTGCAGCCGCTGAGCGGCACGGCCTTCGCGGTGACCCCGACCCTGCGCGAGTCTTACGCCGAGGGCGACGACGAGGAACTCGCCGAGGTGGCCCTCGGCGAGGCGGCGCTGGCGTCGCTGCGGCTGCTGGCTGCGGAATCGAGTGGAGAATCGGGCGGGGAGCCCGACGCCGACCGGCTGCCGCTGCGCCGCGCCGTGGTGGTGGCCGACGCGGCCGACGCCCTGGTGACCCCCCGGCCGGATCTGGACGACGCGGTGGTGCGGATCGGCGGCTGGGTGGACCTCGATCAGGTTGTCGCCGCCTATGTGGACAACGCCGACGCCGAACCGGCGGTGCGGGCCGCGATCGACGTCATCGACGAGGCCGACCTCGGCGACGAGGACGCGGAGTTCACCGTCGGCGACGCCCAGGATCACGACCTCGCCTGGTACGCCACCCAGGAGTTGCCGTTTCTGCTCGAACTGCTGTGAGCGACTGGCTACGCAACCGTAGGTTACGGTACCGTAGGTTAATCGATCTGCGGTTTGGAGCTGCCGGCATGGCCAAGAATCAAGTCAAGATCAGCGCGAACGTGGTCGACACCGTGCGCCCGCGTATTGCCGGGGCCGGACGGCGCCCCGCGGTCGACGCGCTGCGGTCGATCGTCACCCGGGTCACCGCGCCCCTGTTGCCGGACGACTACCTCAAGCTGGCCAATCCGTTGTGGTCGGCCCGCGAACTCCGCGGCCGGGTGGTGGAGGTCCGCCGGGAGACCGAGGACTCCGCGACGCTGGTGATCAAGCCGGGGTGGGGATTCACCTTCGACTACCAGCCGGGCCAATACATCGGGATCGGCCTGCTGGTGGAGGGTCGCTGGCGGTGGCGGTCGTACTCGCTGACGTCGAGTCCGGTGTCGTCGAGAAGTGGAGCCGCCGGGCCGGCGACATCGAGAAGCGGAGCCGCCGGGCCGGCGACATCGAGAGGGGACTCGCGCACCATCTCCATCACCGTCAAGGCGATGCCCGAGGGATTCCTGTCCACCCACCTGGTCGGCGGCGTCGCGCCGGGCACGATCGTGCGACTCGCCGCCCCGCAGGGCAATTTCGTCATGCCCGACCCGGCGCCGGCGTCGGTACTGTTCCTCACCGCCGGCTCCGGCATCACCCCGGTGATGTCGATGCTGCGCACGCTGGCCCGTCGCGGTCAGATCGGCGATATCGTGCACGTCCACTCCGCGCCCACCGAAGCCGACGTGATGTTCGCCGCCGAGCTGGCCGAGCTCGGTCGCAGCCACGACGGCTATCGGTTGACCGTGCGCACCACCCGCACCCAGGGCCGGCTCGACCTGGCCCGCCTGGATACCGAGGTGCCCGACTGGCGTGACCGTCAGACCTGGGCCTGCGGCCCGGAGGGCATGCTCAACGACGCCCAAAAGCTTTGGACCGCAGCGGGTTTGACCGATCATCTGCATCTGGAACGGTTCGCGGCCGTCCGCGCCGGTGTGCAGGGCACCGGAGGCGCGGTGACGTTCGCCCGCAGCGGTAAGACCGTCACCGCCGATGCCGCCACCTCGCTGATGGACGCCGGTGAGCGGGCCGGGGTCCAGATGCCGTTCGGCTGCCGGATGGGAATCTGCCAGTCCTGTGTGGTGAGCCTGGTCGACGGCCACGTCCGCGATCTGCGCACCGGGGCCGAGCACGAGCCGGGTACCCGGGTGCAGACCTGCATCTCGGCCGCGGCGGGCGATTGCGTGGTGGATGTCTAAGGTTTACTGGCTGGTAACCTACGGGTACGTAGGTTACGTTAGCGTAGGCACCGGAAGGGGGCATGACCGTGGCGATCACTGATGTCGACGCATTCGCACACCTCACCGAGGCCGATATCGAAAGCCTGGCCGTCGAGCTCGACAGCATCCGGGCCGACATCGAGGACTCCCTGGGCACGCGCGACGCGCGCTACATCCGCCGCACCATCGCCGCCCAGCGCGGCCTGGAGGTCGCGGGCCGGCTGCTGCTGGCCGCCGGCTCGAAGCGCTCGGCGTGGTGGGCGGGCACCGTGACGCTCGGCGTGGCCAAGATCATCGAGAACATGGAGATCGGCCACAACGTCATGCATGGCCAGTGGGACTGGATGAACGACCCGGAGATCCACTCCA
>CAZHUU010000263.1:0-3000 GCA_964535335.1 uncultured Mycobacterium sp. | reverse complement strand
GACCGCCGCGATCTCCGGGCGGGTGAACGTCGCCGAGGCCACCGTGCGCAGCCGGATCGGCGCCACCCCCTCACCGAGGGCGTGGTACATCGCGATGCGGCCCTGCATGGCCGCTACCGAGGCCAGCGGCAGCAGGCCGGTGCAGTCGCCGGCGGCGTAGATACCCGCCGCGGAGGTCCGCGACACCCGGTCCACCGGGATGTAGTTGCCGGGGCCCAGTTCGACGCCGACCCGTTCGAGCCCCAGCCCGCTGGTGTTGGGCACCGATCCGACGGTCATCAGGGCGTGGCTGCCCTCGACGGTGCGGCCGTCGGCCATCGTCACCCGCACGCCGGCGTCGGTGCGCACCACCGAATCGGCGCGGGCGTTCTTGACCAACGTGACGCCGCGCTCGGAGAACACCTCCTCGAGCACGGCGGCGGCGTCGCTGTCCTCGTGCGGCAGGATCTGGTCGCGGCTGGCCACCACGGTCACGTTCACGCCGAGTTCGGTGTAGGCGTTGCAGAACTCCGCCCCGGTGACCCCGGAGCCGACGATGACCAGGTGCTCGGGCAGGTCGGTGAGGTCGTAGAGCTGACGCCAGGTCAGGATCCGCTCGCCGTCGGGCACCGCGTTGGGCAGCACCCGGGGGCTGGCGCCGGTCGCGATCAGGACCACGTCGGCCTTGAGGATGCCTTCGCGCCCCTCGTGGGTGGTCACCTTCACCCGGTGGTGCGCCATGCCGGGCACGCTGTCGATCAGCTCACCGCGGCCGGCCACCACGTTGACCTTCTCGCGCAGCAACTGGGTGCCGATGTCGGCGGACTGCGAGCGGGCCAGCGTCTTGACCCGGTTGTTGATCTGCGGCAGCGAGATCTTGGCGTCCTCGATACCGATGTCGAACCCGAGCCCGGAGGCGCGGCGCAGTTCGGTGCGCACGCCGGTGGAGGCGATGAAGGTCTTGGAGGGCACGCAGTCGAACAGCACGCAGGCCCCGCCGATGCCGTCGGAGTCCACCACGGTGACCTCGGCGATGTCCTTGCCGCGGCCGGCGGCGACCAGCGCGGCCTCATAGCCCGCGGGTCCCCCGCCGATGATCACGATCCGCGCTACCACGCGGCACAGCCTATCCACCCGGGTCGCTGCGCTCCTGCCCGCCGGAGCTAATCACCCGAGTCGCTGCGCCCTCCCGTTGAAGAACCTCTAGGCTTTGCTCCGTGCCGATCTATGCCGCGTACGGATCCAACATGCATCCGGAGCAGATGCTGGAACGTGCACCGCATTCCCCGATGGCCGGAACCGGTTGGCTGCACGGTTGGCGGCTGACCTTCGCCGGTGAGGACATCGGCTGGGAGGGTGCGCTGGCCACCCTCGTCGAGGACCCGGACGACAAGGTGTTCGTCGTGCTCTACGACATGACACCGGCCGACGAGGACGCCCTGGACCGCTGGGAAGGCTCAGAGCTCGGCTTCCACAAGAAGATCCGCTGCCGCATCGAACGCGAATCCTCGGACACCACAACCGATCCCGTGCTCGCTTGGCTGTATGTGGTGGACGCCTGGGAGGGCGGCCTGCCCTCGGCGCGATATCTGGGGGTGATGGCCGACGCCGCCGAGATCGCGGGCGCACCGGCCGAGTACGTGCACGACCTCCGCACCCGCCCGTCGCGCAACATCGGACCCGGCCACGGCGGTTAGGCCCGACACCGACTCACACAACGCAGAGTCGAGGCTAGCCGCGCGACTGGGTGAACTCCCAAGCGTCGGCCACGATCTCGTCGATCGAGGTGTGCCGCGGCCGCCAGCCGAGTTCGGTGATCGCCTTCTCGCTGGAGGCGATCAGCACAGCCGGGTCACCCGCGCGGCGCTCGACGTCACGGGCGGCGATGGGTTTGCCGGTGACCCGTTCGCAGCAGGCGATCACCTCGCGTACCGAGAAGCCGGTGCCGTTGCCCAGGTTGTAGATTCCGTGCGCACCGGGCTGCGCGGTGGCCAGCGCCAGCACATGTGCGTCGGCGAGGTCGCGGACGTGGATGTAGTCGCGGATGCAGGTGCCGTCCGGGGTCGGCCAGTCGTCGCCGAACACCAGGATCTCGTCGCGCTTGCCACTGGCGACCTGCAGCACCAGCGGGATCAGATGGGTCTCCACGGCATGCCGCTCGCCCAGCCCCGCGTAGGCGCCGGCGACGTTGAAGTAGCGCAGGCTGGTCGCGGCCAGGCCATGCGCGAGGGCGTAGGACGTGATCGCGTTGTCGATCGCGAGTTTGGTAGCGCCGTAGGCGTTCGTCGGCCGGGTGGGCTCGTCCTCGGTGATCGGCACCGACTCCGGCTCGCCGTAGGTGGCCGCGGTCGAGGAGAACACCAGCCGCGGGGTGCCGGAGACCCGGATCGCCTCGAGCAGTTCCAGGGTCTTGACGACGTTGCCATACCAGTACAGTTCCGGCGCCACCACCGACTCACCGACCAGCGACTTGGCCGCGAAATGCAGCACCCCGTCGAACGATCCGTCGCCGAGCAGCCCCGGGGCCGCGGCCACCATGTCGTCGTGGACGAACCGCGCGCCGGCCGGCACCGCGTCGGCGTTACCGGTCGACAGGTCGTCGACGACGACCACCTGGTGCCCGTTCTCGAGCAACACCTGGGCGCAGACGCTGCCGACGTAGCCGGCCCCACCGGTGACCAACAGCTTCATCAGAACTGAGCAGCCTGTTCGACGATGTTGACCAGTACCCGCACCCCAACGCCGAGCGCGCGCTCGTCGAGGTCGAAGGTCGGCTGATGCAGGTCGAGTTGGGGGCCGCTGCCGCTCCACACCCCGAGCCGCGCCATCGCGCCGGGGACGTCCTCGAGGTACCAGGAGAAGTCCTCACCACCGCCGGACTGCCGGGTGTCGGCCAGCGCGTCCGGCCCGATGGCCTCGATGGCGTGGGTGACGATCTGGGTGGAGCGCTCCTCGTTGACCACCGGCGGCACCCCGCGGCGGTACCGCAGTGAGTGCTCGACGCCCAGTGGGGCCAACAGC
>CAZHUU010000262.1:0-3016 GCA_964535335.1 uncultured Mycobacterium sp. | reverse complement strand
ACACCGCATAGACCATCGGGATGGTGGCCTGCCCGCCGCAGGTGACCATGTTGACATTGGGGGCATCCAGGTGCTCGCGCAGATTGGCCGGGGGCACCACGCCGGGACCGACGGCGGCGGGCGTGAGGTCGATGGCCTTGATGCCGGCTTCGGCGTACCGGGGGGCGGCCTCCCTGTGAACGTAGGCTGAGGTGGCCTCGAACACGAAGTCCGGCAATTCCGACTGCGCGAGCAGCCAGTCCACGCCGTCGGCGCTGGTCTCCAAGCCGAGCTTGCGCGCCCGGGCCAGGCCCTCACTGGCCGGGTCGATACCGATCATCCAGCGCGGCTCGAGCCAATCCGATCGAAGCAGCTTGTACAGCAGGTCGGTGCTGATGTTGCCCGACCCCACGATCGCGACGGATTTCTTCTGCGCCATGGACGCTCCTCTATTCGAACGAAACCCGGACTGAGCCTAGACCGGTGAAATCGGCGACAAAACTCTCGCCGGGCCGTGCGTCGATCGCCCGGGTGCACGACCCGGGCAGGATGACGTCGCCGGCCTTGAGTCGCACGCCGAAGCTGTCGACCTTGCGAGCCAACCACGCCACCGCGGTGACGGGACTGCCCAGAACAGCATCACTGCGGCCCTCGGCCACCACTTCACCATCCCGGGTCAGCACCGCTTCGATGGAGTTGACGTCGATGTCCTTGGGGGAAACCCGCTCCCGGCCCAGCACGAAGCCGGCAGACGAAGCGTTGTCGGCGATGGTGTCGCACAGACTGATCTTCCAGTCCTTGATACGGGTGTCGATGATCTCGATCGACGGGGCGTATGCGGCGGTCGCGGCCAGGACGTCGTCCTCGGTGCAGCCGGCACCCGGCAGGTCGTCGGCCAGGATGAACGCCACCTCGACCTCCAGGCGCGGGAACAGGTAGCGCCCTGCGGCAACCGGCTTGTCCTCGAACACCTCCATCTCGGCGAGCAGGTGCCCATAGTCGGGCTCTTCGACACCCATCATCTTCTGCATGGCCTCAGACGACAGCCCGACCTTGTGGCCGACCACCCGGGCACCCTCGGCCACTCGTTGGCGAATGTTGATCAGCTGGATCTCGTACGCATCGACGACGTCGATGTCTGGGTGGACGACTGTGAGCGGGGTCAACGGGGTCCGGCGGCGCTCGGCCTCGGCCAGTTCAGCGGCTAGTTCGTCTCGCGTCGCAACACTCAGCATCCATGAGTCCAATCGTCGACGTGACCGGGCTCTCCACACCCGGCAGGGGCAACTGTAATGCGATCCCGACGTCTCGGCGCTAAGCGTTCCGCTGACCGGAAAGGGCAGCCCAGTAGCGCCGCGACGGGGGAATTCTATAACGTGTTCTAGTATGACCGCTAAGGAGTTCGACGTCATCGTCGTCGGAAGCGGCGCGGCGGGCATGGTCGCCGCGCTCACCGCCGCCCACCAGGGACTATCGGCTGTAGTCGTCGAGAAGGCGCCGCACTTCGGCGGCTCGACGGCACGATCGGGCGGCGGGGTGTGGATCCCTAACAACGAGATCCTCAAGCGCGACGGCGTCACCGACACCAAGGAAGCCGCGCGGACCTATCTGCACGCGATCATCGGCGACGTGGTGGAGCCCGAACGGATCGACACCTACCTCGAGCGCGGGCCGGAGATGCTCTCGTTCGTGCTTCGCAACAGCCCGCTGAAGATGTGCTGGGTCCCGGGATACTCGGACTACTACCCGGAGGCGCCGGGCGGGCGTCCGGCGGGCCGATCCATCGAACCCAAGCCGTTCAACGCTCGCAAGCTCGGCCCCGACGAGTCCGGTCTCGAGCCGGCGTACGGCAAGGTGCCGCTCAATGTCGTTGTGATGCAGCAGGATTACGTCCGGCTGAACCAGCTCAAACGGCATCCCCGCGGCGTGCTGCGCAGCCTCAAGGTCGGCGCCCGCACCATGTGGGCCGGTGTGCGCGGCAAGAATCTCGTCGGCATGGGACGTGCGCTGATCGCGCCGCTGCGGATCGCCCTGCGCGAGGCCGGCGTGCCCGTGCTGCTCAACACGGCCCTGACCGACCTGTACGTCGAGGGCGGCGTCGTACGCGGCATCTACGTGCGGGACATGACCGGGCCGGAAGCCGCCGATCCGCAAATCATCCGGGCCCGCCGCGGGGTCATCCTGGGTTCGGGCGGGTTCGAGCACAACGAGCAGATGCGGGTCAAGTACCAGCGCGCACCGATCACCACCGAGTGGACCGTCGGCGCCGTCGCCAACACCGGTGACGGCATCCTCGCGGCCGAGAAGCTCGGCGCGGCACTGGAGTTGATGGAGGACGCCTGGTGGGGCCCGACGGTTCCGCTGGTCGGCGCGCCGTGGTTCGCGCTCTCCGAGCGCAACTCCCCCGGATCGATCATCGTCAACCTGGCGGGCAAGCGGTTCATGAACGAGTCCATGCCCTATGTCGAGGCCTGCCACCACATGTACGGCGGCCAGTACGGTCAGGGTTCGGGGCCGGGCGAGAATGTGCCGGCTTGGCTCGTCTTCGACCAGCAATACCGGGATCGCCACCTCTTCGCCGGGCCGCAACCGGGGCAACGCATCCCCAAGAAATGGCTGGAGTCCGGGGTCATTGTCACCGCCGACAGCCTCGACGAACTCGCGCAGAAGACCGGCCTGCCCGCCGCGGACTTCCTGACGACGGTTGATCGCTTCAACGGCTTCGCCCGCTCGGGCGTCGACGAGGACTTCCATCGCGGCGAGAGCGCCTACGACCGCTACTACGGCGATCCGACCAACAAGCCCAACCCGAATCTCGGCGAGATCAGCCACGGCCCGTTCTACGCGGCGAAGATGGTGCCGGGCGATCTGGGCACCAAGGGCGGTGTCCGCACCGATGTGCACGGCCGGGCGCTGCGCGATGACGGATCGGTGATCGAGGGGCTGTACGCGGCGGGCAACGTCAGCGCACCGGTGATGGGCCACACCTATCCCGGCCCGGGCGGCACCATCGGCCCGGCGATGACCTTCGGCTACC
>CAZHUU010000261.1:0-3090 GCA_964535335.1 uncultured Mycobacterium sp. | reverse complement strand
GCCGGAGTAGAGGAACACCGCGGCGAAGCACAGTGCCATCGCGATCTCGTAGGAGACCACCTGGGCGCTGGAGCGAAGCCCGCCCAGCAGCGGGTAGGTAGACCCGGATGCCCAGCCGGCCAGCACGATTCCGTACACCCCGATCGAGGTGATGGCCAGCACGTAGAGCACCCCGACCGGCAGGTCGGTCAGCTGCAGCGGGGTGCGGTGGCCGAACACCGACACCACCGGGCCCATCGGCATCACCGCGAATCCGAGGATCGCGGTGGTCACCGAGATCACCGGCGCCATCAGGTAGATGGGTTTGTCGACCCCGGCCGGGACCAGGCCCTCCTTGAGGGCCAGCTTGATTCCGTCGGCCAACGACTGCAGCACCCCGAACGGTCCGACCCGGTTGGGACCGTAGCGCATCTGCATGCGGCCCAGGATCTTGCGCTCGAGCAGGATCGCCACCAGGACCGTCAGCAGCAGGAACACGAAGATGGCGACCGCCTTGATTCCGATCAGCCACCACGGGTCGTGCCCGAACACCGTCGGGTCCGGATAGTTCACGAAGTGGCCTCCCGCTCGATCTGGACCACCGCACCGGTGGTGACGGACAGCTGCTCGTGCACGGCGCTGCCGGGCGAGTTGAGCGGCAGCCATGCCACCCCGTCGGGCATGTCGGTGATCACCAGCGGCAGGCTGATCGCGCCGCGGCCGCTCGACACGGCGACCAGATCGCCGTCGGCCGCGCCGATCCCGGCGGCGGTGCCTGCCGAGAGCCGCAGCACCGCGGGTCGCGCGGTTCCGGCCAGGTACGGCTCGCCGTCCTGTAACCGGCCGTTGTCCAACAACATTCGCCAGCCCGCCAGCACCACTTCGTCCCTGCCGAGCGACGGTGCGCGCTTCGCGGCGATGTCGGGCGCCGCGGCCGGCGTCCCGCCCCACGGACCCAGCGCCGCGATCTCGGCGCGGGCCTGCTCGGCGGTGCGGAAACCGAGGTCCACCCCGAGGTCGTCGGCCAGGGTCTGCAACACCCGCAGATCGGAGAACGCGTTGGAGGACAACGACGGTTCGAACGGCCGGGTCCGACCCTCCCAGTTGATGAACGAACCGGCCTTCTCCACCACGGGCGCGACCGGGAAGACCACATCCGCCAGCGCGGTCACGGCGGACTGGCGCAACTCGAGGCTGACCACGAATCCGGCCGCCTCGATCGCGGCCAGCGCGGTGTGCGGGTCGGGCAGGTCGGCGGGGTCGACCCCGCCGATCAGCAGGGCGTCGAGTTCCCCGTCGGCGGCCGCGGCAAGGATGGCGGTGATGTCGCGGCCCGACTCGGCGGGCAGCTCGTCGACGTGCCAGGCGGTCGCGAGTTCCCGGCGGGCGGCGGCATCGGCCACCGGGCGCGCCCCGGCGAGCAGGTTGGGCAGGCAACCGGCGTCCACAGCGCCGCGGTCACCGGCCCGGCGGGGCACCCACGCCAGCGCGGCCCCGGTGCGCTCGGCCAGCCGCGCGGCCGCCGACAGCGCACCCGGGCTGGTGGCCAGCCGCTCACCGACCAGGATCACCGCACCCGGCTGGGCGAGAAGCGCCTCGTCCAGCGCATCGAGGGCGGCGGCCTCGCCGCCCGGCGCAGTCGGGATCACCCGCGCACCCAGCTTGACCGAACCGTACGAGGCGAACGGGGCGATCGACACCACCCGCAGCCCGTGCTTACGCACCGCCTTGCGTAGCCGCAGGAACACGATCGGCGACTCGTCCTCCGGCTCGAATCCGGCCAGCACCACCACCGGCGCGGCCTCGAGGTCTGCATAACGCACCTCGTGGCGACCGGCCACCCGGGCGGCGAGGAACTGCGCTTCCTCCGCCGAGTGCGGGCGCGACCGGAAGTCGATATCGTTGCTGCCCAGCACGATTCGGGTGAACTTCGAGTAGGCGTAGGCGTCCTCCGCGGTGACCCGGCCACCGGCCAGCACGCCGGTGCGTCCCGGGGTCATGCCGGCGACGGCCACCGCGACGGCCTCCGACCACGACGCCGGGCGCAGGCTGCCGTCGTCGTCGCGCACCAGGGGAGTGGTGATCCGGTCACCGACCCGGGCGTAGGTGAACGCCCAGCGGCCCTTGTCGCAGTTCCACTCCTCGTTGACCTCCGGGTGGTCGCCGGCCAGCCGGCGCAGCACCACGCCGCGGCGGTGGTCGGTGCGCTGCGCGCAGCCGGACGCGCAGTGCTCGCAGACACTGGGGCTCGACACCAGGTCGAACGGCCGGGCCCGGAACCGGTAGGCGGTGCCGGTCAGCGCGCCCACCGGGCAGATCTGCACGGTGTTGCCGCTGAAGTAGGAGTCGAACGCCTCACCCGGGGCGATGCCGACCTGCTGCAGCGCACCACGTTCCAGCAGGGAGATGAAGGGGTCACCGGCGATCTGTTCGGAGAATCGGGTGCACCGGGCGCACAGCACGCAGCGCTCGCGGTCGAGCAGGACTTGGCTGGACAGGTTGATCGGCTTGGGGAAGGTGCGTTTGATGTCGGTGAAGCGGGTCTCCACCCGCCCGCTCGACATGGCCTGGTTCTGCAGCGGGCACTCACCGCCCTTGTCGCAGACCGGGCAGTCCAGCGGGTGGTTGATCAGCAGCAGTTCCATCACGCCGTGTTGGGCCTTGTCGGCCGCTTCCGAGGTGTATTGGGTGCGCACCACCATGCCGTCGGTGACGGTGGTGGTACAGCTGGCCATCGGCTTGCGCTGGCCCTCCACTTCGACCAGGCACTGCCGACACGCACCCACCGGGTCGAGCAGCGGGTGATCGCAGAACCGGGGGATCTGCACGCCGAGCAGTTCGGCGGCGCGAATCACCAACGTGCCCTTGGGAACCGACACCTCGACGTCGTCGATGACGAGGTGGACCATCTCTTCCTGCCGAGCAGGCACAAAAGTCCCCTTTTCCTCGGCGTGTCGGGGACTTTCCTGTCTGCTCGCGGAAGGAACCGTCACGCTCCCACTCCTTCCGGTGCGGCCAGCATCGAGGCGTACGGGTCGAAGGGGCAGGTGACCCCAAGGTGCGCCTCGTACTCGTCGCGGAAGTACTTGATCGAGGAGATGATCGGCGAGG
>CAZHUU010000260.1:0-3093 GCA_964535335.1 uncultured Mycobacterium sp. | reverse complement strand
GACGGTGCCGCTGAAGGAGACGGTTGAGGCGTTCGACAAGCTCTGCAAGGGCGACTTCGACCACCTGCCCGAGCAGGCGTTCTTCCTGATCGGCGGCCTCGACGACCTGGCGAAGAAGGCCGAGAGCCTCGGCGCCAAGCTGTGATTGAGCGGACGACGATCCGAAAGGTGATGTGAGATGGCCGAACTGGACGTCGACATCGTCGCTGTCGAACGGAAGATCTGGTCCGGCAAGGCGACGTTCGTCTTCACCCGCACCACCTCCGGTGAGATCGGCATCCTGCCGCGCCACATTCCGTTGGTGGCGCAACTCGTCGACGACGCAATGGTGCGGGTCGAGCGTGAGGGTGAAGACGATCTGCGCATCGCCGTCGACGGCGGCTACCTGTCGGTGACCGAGGCAGGGGTGACCATCCTCGCCGAGTCCGCGGCCTTCGAGTCGGAGATCGACGCCGACGCGGCCAAGAGCGACGCCGACTCAGACGACCCGCAGACGGCGGCCCGGGGACGGGCCCGGCTGCGGGCCATCGGCCAACTCGACTAGCCGGTCCGCGACCGATGAGCGCGCCGATGTTCGTCATGGCCGCGCTCGTGTGTGTGCTGCTGCTCGCCGTCGTCGCGCTGAGCTACCGGTTGTGGAAGCTGCGCCAGGGTGGGACGGCGGCGATCCTGCGCGACGCTCCCGCCGTCGGCGGCCACGGCTGGCGGCACGGCGTGATCCGGTATCGCGGTGACGAGGCGCGGTTCTACCGCCTTTCGAGCCTGCGGTGGTGGCCCGATCGCCGGTTGAGCCGGCGGGGTCTGGAGATCATCGGCAGGCGCGCGCCGCGCGGCGACGAGTTCGACATCATGACCGAGCAGATCGTCGTGCTGGAACTGCGCGACACCACCGCCGACCGCCGACGTGGCTACGAGATGGCACTCGACCGTGGCGCCTTGACCGCGTTTCTCTCCTGGGTCGAGTCACGGCCGTCCCCGCGGGCACGACGCGGCGCCATGTAGCCGAGCCGTCGCGCCGCTACTTCTTCTGCTGCGGCCCTTCGGCGTTCGCCCCACCCGGCTGCCACAGCACGTCGCCGTCGGGATTGGCCACCCGCCCCAGGATGAACAACAGGTCCGAGAGCCGGTTGAGGTATCTGGCCGGCAACACGCTGATGGTGTCGGGGTAGGCCTTGACCGCGATCCAGGCCGAACGCTCGGCACGGCGCACCACCGTGCGCGCCACGTGCAGCAGCGCGGACAGGGCGGTGCCGCCCGGAAGGATGAACGAGTTCAGGGCGGGCAGCGCCTCGTTGTAGTGGTCGCACCACGACTCCAGGCGCGTGATGTACGGCTCGGTGATGCGCAGCGGTGGGTACTCGGGGTTCTCCACCACCGGTGTGGACAGGTCGGCCCCAGCGTCGAACAGGTCGTTCTGGATCTGCAGGATGACTTTGCGCAGCTCCTCGCCGGGCTGGCCGAGCGCAACCGCTACCCCGAGGGCGGCGTTGGCCTCGTCGCAGTCCGCGTAGGCGATCAGCCGGGGATCGCTTTTCGCGACGCGTGAGAAATCACTCAGCCCGGACGTTCCGTCATCGCCGGTCCGCGTATAAATGCGGGTCAAGTGCACTCCCATGGTCAAACCGTACCGGCCGAGTGGCACGGGACATCGGCCCGGCTCCACTAAACTGACCCCGTGAGCGAGCGATTCCTGGTGACCGGTGGCAACCGGTTGTCTGGTGAGGTGGCCGTCGGGGGCGCGAAGAACAGCGTCCTCAAGCTGATGGCGGCCAGTCTGCTCGCCGAGGGCACCACGACGATCACCAACTGCCCCGACATTCTGGACGTCCCTCTGATGGCCGAGGTGCTGCGCGGGCTGGGCGCCAACGTCGAGTTGGACGGTTCGACCGTCCGGATCACCGCACCCGACGAACCGAAGTACGAGGCCGATTTCGCCGCCGTTCGGCAGTTCCGGGCCTCGGTGTGTGTGCTCGGCCCGCTGGTCGGCCGGTGCAAGCGGGCTCGGGTGGCCCTGCCCGGCGGCGACGCCATCGGTTCGCGCCCGCTGGACATGCACCAGTCCGGGCTGCGCCAGCTCGGCGCCGACTGCAACATCGAGCACGGCTGTGTGGTCGCCTCCGCCGACAAGCTGCACGGCGCCGAGATCCAGCTGGAGTTCCCGTCGGTGGGAGCCACGGAGAACATCCTGATGGCCGCGGTGGTCGCCGAGGGCGTGACCACGATTCACAATGCGGCGCGCGAACCCGACGTCGTCGATCTGTGCGACATGCTCAACCAGATGGGCGCCCAGATCGAGGGCGCAGGCACCCCGACCTTGACGATCAACGGGGTGCCGAAGCTGCATCCGACCGAGCATCGCGTGATCGGCGACCGCATCGTCGCCGCGACGTGGGGGATCGCCGCGGCGATGACCCGCGGCGACATATCGGTGACCGGCGTCGACCCGGCGCATCTGCAGCTGGTGCTGCACAAGCTGCACGATGCGGGTGCCACCGTGACCCAGCACGACAACGGCTTTCGGGTGGTGCAGTACGAGCGGCCGAAGGCCGGCAATGTCGCGACGCTGCCATTCCCGGGGTTCCCGACTGATCTGCAGCCGATGGCCATCGCGTTGGCGTCGATCGCCGACGGGACGTCGATGATCACCGAGAACGTCTTCGAAGCGCGGTTCCGGTTCGTCGAGGAGATGATCCGCCTCGGTGCGGACGCCCGCACCGACGGCCATCACGCGGTGGTGCGCGGCATCCCGCAGTTGTCCAGTGCGCCGGTCTGGTCCTCGGACATCCGTGCCGGCGCCGGCCTGGTGCTCGCCGGTTTGGTGGCCGACGGAGAGACCGAGGTCCACGATGTATTCCACATCGACC
The DNA here is from genome assembly GCA_964535335.1 of uncultured Mycobacterium sp. GTDB lineage: Bacteria > Actinomycetota > Actinomycetes > Mycobacteriales > Mycobacteriaceae > Mycobacterium. The sequence goes on along the minus strand of CAZHUU010000260.1, from coordinate 229 downwards.
GCGGCTATCCGCTGTTCGTCGAGAACCTGGTCAGTCTCGGCGCCGAGATCGAGCGGGTACAGTAGTAGATCAAGCGGGACCCGCGCCGGACCTTCGCAAAATTGGCTGGCAGCGGGGATTGACCTCGCCCCTAACGTGAAGTAAGCTGGCAGGGTTGCCTGCTCGCGGGTTTCGCGGGTGTGTTGTTTGAGAACTCAATAGTGTGTTTGGTGGTTTTTGTTTGTTGTTT
>CAZHUU010000259.1:0-3131 GCA_964535335.1 uncultured Mycobacterium sp. | reverse complement strand
TCGCCGAACTGCGTGCCGGCGGCACCGACTGCCTGGCGCAGACCTGCTACGGCCACTTCTACATCGAGCACAATCGCGGCCACCACGTCCGCGTTGCCACCCCGGAGGACCCCGCGACATCGCGCTTCGGTGAGACCTTCTGGGAGTTCCTGCCGCGCAGCGTGTGGGGGAGCGCGCGGTCGGCGCTGCACCTCGAGGCGGCCCGGATCCGTCGCACCGGCCGCAGCCCCTGGGATCCCCGCACCTGGCTGGGCAACGACGTGCTGAACGCGTGGCTGATGTCGGTGGCGTTCTGGGCCGTCATGATCGCGGTCTTCGGCCCGGCCCTGATCCCGTTCGTGATCATCCAGGCGGTGTTCGGCTTCGCGATGCTGGAGTCGGTCAACTACCTCGAGCACTACGGGCTGCTGCGGCAGAAGACGGCGGACGGCAAGCGCTACGAGCGCTGCACCCCGCAGCACAGCTGGAACTCCGATCACCTGGTGACCAACCTGTTCCTGTACCACCTGCAGCGGCACAGCGATCACCACGCCAACCCGACGCGGCGCTACCAGACGCTGCGCCACATGGACGGCGCTCCGGAGCTGCCCAGCGGCTACGCCACCCTGATCGGCGTCACCTACTTCCCGTGGGTGTGGCGCCGGATGATGGACCACCGGGTGCTCGAGCACTACAACGGTGACATCACCAAGGTGAACGTCTGCCCGCGTCGTCGCGCCAAGATCCTGGCCCGGTACGGGGCTGCCGAGGCGACGGCATGAGCGCCTATCAGTGCCCGGTCTGCGACTACGTCTACGACGAGGCGAAAGGTGCCGCCCGGGAAGGCTTTCCGGCCGGCACCGCCTGGGCCGACATCCCCGACGACTGGTGCTGCCCCGACTGCGGGGTCCGCGAGAAGTTCGACTTCGAAGAGATGGGTGTGAAGCAGTGAGCCAGCAGGACTACAAACTGTTCATCTGCGTGCAGTGCGGATTCGAGTACGACGAGGCGAAGGGCTGGCCGGAGGACGGCATCGCACCGGGCACCCGATGGGACGACATCCCGGAGGACTGGAGTTGCCCGGACTGCGGCGCGGCCAAGTCGGACTTCGAGATGGTGGAAGTCGCCCGGCCGCGACGGCTAGTGTCGCCCGTGTGACGAGGCCTCGGGTTCCCTATCCCGAGGCCTCGCGCGCATTGCTGCGCGACACCGTGCTCGACGCGATGCGAGACGAGCTGCTGGCCAAGGACTGGTCGGCGGTCACGCTGTCCGACGTCGCGCGCACCGCCGGCATCAGCAGACAGACCATCTACAACGAGTTCGGTTCGCGGCAGGGCCTGGCGCAGGCCTACGCCATGCGGCTGGCCGACCGGCTGGTCGGGGCGGTCGCCGGCGCGATCGACACCAACGTCGGCAACGTCTACGCCGCGTTCCTCGAGGGGTTCCGGGCCTTCTTCACCGACTCGGCGGCCGACCCGCTGGTCATCTCCCTGCTCTCCGGTGAGTTCAAGCCCGACCTGCTGCAGCTCATCACCACCGACAGCGGACCGATCATCACGCACTGCTCGGCGCGGCTGACCGAGTCGTTCATCAACAGCTGGGTCGGCACCCCCGAGGAGGACGCCGGCGTGCTGGCCCGGGCGACCGTCCGGCTGGCGATGAGTTACGTGTCGATGCCGCCGGAGGCAGACCACGACGTCGCCGCGGACCTGGCCCGCCTGATGACCCCGTTCGCCGAACGCTATGGCGTGGCGGATATTTCCTGACGTACGGTGCGCTGATGGCCGAACGCAACCGTCGCTTCCTGCTCCACGAACGTCCCGCCGGACGAATCGGGCCCAACACCTTCGAGCTGGACGAACAGCCCGTCCCCGAGATCGGCGACGGCGAGGCGCTGGTCCGGGTCGAGTGGATCTCCCTGGACCCGACGAACCGGATGTGGATCAACGACACCCCCACCTACCTGCCCCCGGTGGGCCTCGGTGAGGTGATGCGCGCGGCCGGCATGGGCACGGTGGTGGCGTCCAAGCGCCCCGACTACGCGGTCGGCCAGACCGTGCAGGGCCTGCTGGGCTGGCAGGAGTACGCGGTGCTCGACCAGACCTCGATGGTCAACCCGGTCGACGTCGCCGACGGTGTCCCGCCGAGCGCCTACCTCGGCGCGCTGGGCATGCCGGGGCTCACCGCGTGGATCGGCATCCGGGAAATCGGCAAGCCGCAGCCCGGGGAGACCGTGGTGGTCTCCGCCGCCGCCGGCGCGGTCGGCTCGGTGGCCGGCCAGCTCGCCAAGGCGGCGGGCGCGCGGGTGGTCGGCATCGCCGGCGGGCCGCAGAAGTGTGCACTGCTCACCGACGAGCTCGGGTTCGACGCGGCCGTCGACCACCGCGCCGACGACTGGGCTGCCCAGCTCAAGGCCGCGACGCCGAACGGTATCGACGTCGACTTCGAGAACATCGGCGGCCCGGTGATGGATGCCATCTTCGGCCGGCTGAACATCGGCGCCCGGGTGGCGCTGTGCGGGCTGATCTCGGAGTACAACGCCGAGGACCCGCCGCCCGGTCCGCGGGCCTTCGGCAACCTGCTCATCCAGCGCGCCCTGGTGAAGGGCTTCATCGTGCTCGACCACTTCGGGCAGGCGCCGGAGGCGATCACCGAGATCGCCGGCCTGATGCAGCAGGGCAAGCTCAAGCCGCTCGAGACCGTCGTCGAGGGCTTCGAGCAGCTGCCCACGGCGATCAACATGCTCTTCGACGGCAAGAACGTCGGAAAGCTGGTCGTCAAGGTCGGCTGACCCGGTTTGCTACCAGGCGGGTGTCGCACGATAACCTCTTGCCATGACTTTGACCGCGGACACCCGCAACGGAATCGACTACAAGGTCGCCGACCTGGGACTGGCCGAGTACGGCCGCAAGGAGATCCGGCTCGCCGAGCACGAGATGCCCGGCCTGATGTCGCTGCGTCGCGAATACGCCGACGTGTTGCCACTCAAGGGTGCGCGGATCTCCGGCTCGCTGCACATGACCGTGCAGACCGCCGTCCTGATCGAGACGCTGGTGGCGCTCGGCGCCGAGGTTCGGTGGGCGTCGTGCAACATCTTCTCCACTCAGGACCACGCGGCGGCCGCGACGGTCGTCGGCCCGTACGGAACCCCG
>CAZHUU010000258.1:0-3141 GCA_964535335.1 uncultured Mycobacterium sp. | reverse complement strand
ACGGCCACCCCATCCCGCTGGAATACCAGGGCGCCGCGCTCCCCAAGCGGATGAATAAACTGGGCTCCGCCGGTTCGCCGGGCCGGGGCAGCTTCCTGCGGGCCGATCCGGCGTCCGAGGATGCCGCGCTGACCCAGGCGGCTCACGCGTCCGAGCAGCGGGCGTTGACCGCGCTGCGGGAGTGGCAGGACGACGAGACCCCCGCCGGCGGCAACGGGTCGCCCAACGGGCACCACTAGAAGATCGAAACGACGGAACCCCCGGGCCCCTCAGCATGAGAGGGCGCGGGGGTTCCGTCGTTCACGGGCACCGCACCGCTATTCAGCGGGTGCGGCCTCTTCCAGCGCCGCATGCAGCTGACGCAGGTAGACCACCGGGATCACCGGCATCGCCACCGTAATGACGGCGGCCACGCCGAGCGCCACCCAGGCGATCGTCTCCTTGTCGACGGCCAGCAGGTAGGTCGCGGTGGCCACGGCCACCAGGGCCAGGCCGATCGCGCCCAGGATGCTCACGGTGCAGCGCAGCCAGAGCCGGTCCAGCTCGGTGGCCGGGATCAGCGGGTCGGACCGCCGAGAGGCCGACGACTGCACGTAATCCGGCTGATAGCGCTCGTAGGGATCCACCGCCGTCCCGAATACCTTGAGCTTCTCCGTCGGCGCGTCAGCGGCCCGGCTGGGGGCCGCTGCGGGGGTGGGTGGCGGTGCGGCCGGCGTGGCCTTGGCGGCGACCGGGGCGGGATCGTGCGGTTCGGCCAGTGCGGTGCGGCGCGCCCGGATCAACAGCGGGATCGCGCCCAGGATGACTAGGCCCGACACCACGATGACGCTGTAGAGCAACCACGGGGTGTGCTTGCCGTCGCCGCCGAGGGTGTGCCCACGGCCGAGGTCGACCAGCGCCACGATCGCGGTGACTCCCACGGCCAGCAGCACCAGCCAGATCGCCCCGCAGAGCCCCACCAGCAGCCGGTCCACCGTCTCCGGGGAGCGGGCGTCGGCCGTCGCGACGGAATCCGATTCGGTCGCCATCAGCAGCTCGTCTGCGCGGCGTTGTTCTGATTCGATGACAACACGGTCCCGTCGCTGGTCGTGATCGAGCAGTTCAGCCTGCTGACCAGGAACAGGCTGGAGGCCTGCACCGAGCCGACATCCGACTGCGAGATCGGGGTGACTGTCAACGACCACGGAATGTAGACGTTGCGTTGGGTCCGCCGGCGCCCCGAGGCGTCGACGTAGGTCACGGAGATGATGTCGCCGGGCGCCTTGGTACCGGTCACCGAGTAGGTGACCTGACGTGGCCCCGGCGGCGGCGTGGTGGTGGTCGGCGGTGGCGGAGGTGGCGTCGTGGTCACCGGCGGGGGCGCCTCCGTCGTGGCGGGCGGTGGTGGCGGCGGTGGTGGCTCCGAGGTCACCGTGACCGTCTCGGGCGGCGGGGGCGGCGGCTCCTCCGTCGTCGGCGGGGGCGGCGGCGGGGGCGGCTCCGGGGTGGTGATCTGGTCCTGCACCGGGGGCGCCTTGACGGTGGTCGTCGCGGGGGTGGCCAGCTTCTCCGAGTCGGTGCTGGTGACCAACAGCGACACCGAGACCACCAGGGCGATCGCGGCCACGATCGCGGTCACCCCGACCACCCAGGGCCACTTCGGCGGCACGGCGTCGGCCACCACCTCCGTGGTGGCACCGTAGGGCTCGTAGGTGTCGTAGTCGTAGAGCGCCGGATCGGCCGCGACGTAGGGGGCGAGGGTGTACTGCTCGGATTCCGGCGCGGAATAGGCGCGATGGAAGCCGGTGTCGGTCAGTTCGTCCTGATCTCCCGGGTCCCCAACTGGCGGATTCGGCCCGCTCATCCTCGCCTATCCTCGCTCGACTACATCACCGCGACATGCGGGCCAGTGACTGGCGCACAGCAGGCCGACGGCTCCCGTTGCCCTGGCAGAACACTACCGAACCGGACGGCCCGGGTGCCCGCCAGCACACGGTTGAAGGGGCAAGTGACGCCCCGATTGTGACCTTCGCCGCAGCCGCTCAGTGCTTCTCGGGGCCGACGTAATACTCGAAGACCAGCCCGGCCACCGCGCCCAGCACCATGACCAGGCCCGCGGCGATCAGCCAGGTGAGCCACAGCGCGGCGCCGACGGCCGCCGTGGAGAAGGCCAGCGCGATCAGGATCGGCCACCAGGAGTGCGGCGAGAAGAAGCCCAGCTCCCCTGCCCCGTCACTGATCTCGGCGTCCTCGTAGTCCTCGGGCCGGGTGTCCAGGCGACGGGCGACGAACCGGAAGAAAGTTCCGATGATCAGGGAGAGCCCGGCGGTCAGCGCCAGGGCGGTGGTGCCCGCCCACTCGAGCCCACCCGGGGCGAACAACGCGGTCAAGATGCCGTAGACGACCGTCGCGAGGACGAAGAACGCGCACAGGATCTCGAACAACCTGGCTTCGACATGCATGAGCTGTTCCCCTACTTGCTCGCCTGCGCCACCAGTTCGCCACGCCGGGTGTCGAACGGGTGAGTGCTGGTCGCGACCGGTGACTGGTTGATCGCCTGCAGCGCCTCGGCATTGGTCTTTCCGGCAATGCGCGCCTGCAGGTAGGTCTTGAAATCGTTGGCTGGGACGACTCGGACCTCGAAGTTCATCATCGAGTGGTAGGTGCCGCACATCTCGGCGCAGCGCCCGACGAACGCGCCGGTCTGGGTGATCTCGGAGACCTGGAACCGGTTCTCCGAGTGGTTGGCCGCCGGGTCCGGGAACACGTCGCGCTTGAACAGGAACTCCGGGATCCAGAACGAGTGGATGACGTCGGCGGAGGCGACCTGGAACTCGATGCGCTTACCGGCCGGCACCACCAGCACCGGGATCTCGTCGCTGGTGCCCAGCGTCTCGACCTTGTCGTAGTTGAGGTAGGTACGGTCCTCGGGGTTCAGGCCGCGCACCGCGCCGACCTTCTCCTCGCCGTGGGCGTCGACACCTTCGGGCTTGGACGCCATCGCGGCCTTGCGGGCCGGGTCGGCGCCGTCGTAGGTGAGGCTGCCGTCCTTGAAGGCGACCTTCTGGTAGCCGAACTTCCAGTTCCACTGGAAGGCGGTGACGTCCACCACCACCTCGGGGTTGGGGTCGCGGTGGGTCATCTTCTCCTGCACCACCACGG
>CAZHUU010000257.1:0-3215 GCA_964535335.1 uncultured Mycobacterium sp. | reverse complement strand
CGAAACAGCGCCGCGCCGAAAGCAATTGCAGTTCGGTATCTTTCGACGACACAAACACCACTGGGCCGCCCCACAGCAGCGCGGCCGGCAACAGGATTCGCCGCGACTTGCCGATCTCGGTCGGACCGGAGACAAGAACATGCGCCGCCGTCCGCACGACGTGAAGGTGGTCGTTCTCGTCGCGGATGAAGCCGCAGTACGGGGTCTGTGGCTGTTTAAACATGATGCTCCGCGTCAGGGCGGATGGGAGTGCGCTCCCCCAGGTGCGCTTCGCCGATGGTGTTGAACGGCGTTGGGGGCATGGTCATGTCGTCGGCGTGCAGTCCGAAATCGACCATGTCCTGGTCCTCCGGGGGCCGCATCGGCCACCAGTCGCGGGCGCCGTCGACGGCCAACCAGCCTTCCACGATGCCGTAAATCCCAGCTGCCAAGAGCGCAGCGGGCAACTGCGCGATGACCCAAGGGAGGACCAGCGTGGACAGCCACGATTGCCCCGGTCCATATAGCAGCGGAAGGGGCAGACCGACCGCGACGGCCGACCATACCAGCGCGGCAATCGGATACGAGCGGAGCTCATCGGGAATGAGTTGAATGATGCTGTGGTAGAGGGCTTTACCCAGCGGCCACCCCACCGGTGCGGCGATAGCCAGCACACCGATGACCGCCAAGTCCTGCACCGCGTACACGGTGGTGTGACCGCGGCGAAACAGGGAGTGGATGACGTCGTCGTCGGCGGGATCAACGCGCGCACCGGTCTTCTCCTGCGCGCGGTCGCGGATCTGGCGAGCCAGAACCTCCTGGCGGCGTTTCTGGAAGGTGAACCCGTGCTGGTAGCGGGCAATCCACTTGCGGCGGATTTCGTCGAACCGGTCAGGAGGCGTGGGCATCGGCTACCTCCCGACCGGGATCGTCGGGACTGGTTGCCTCCGGGCCGTTGAGGACGCTGGCGACCGCCAGCAGCACCTCTTTGATGAGCAGCTCCCGACGGGCCGCGCTCACCCCGCCCGCCGCCGCCAGTTCCGCCGCGACCTCGCCCACCCGGGCGTCCAACGGCGCAGGGGTGAACTCGGGTGTTCCTCCGGAGAGCACTTTGGGCACCGAGCCCAGCGGCCACCCCAACGCCGCCTCCAACCGGGTCGCGGTGCGCGCCCGCAGGGGCCGCTCTTGTCGACGCGCTTTGTACAGCGTCCCGGGAGCCGGCCCACCGGCAGCGGCGAGGTCCTCCAGCGACCACCGCAACTGCGCCAAACGCACGTCGATGTAGTAGCTGAGGCGCGCCCAGCCGGTCTCGGGTATTCCGTCCACACAGGCAACGTAACGCTGCCGGGGACTTGTTACTGCCAGCCTCAGCGGTGGCCGTAACAACTACCCCACCGCCCTTACCGTGACGGAAAGGTCAAGGAAAGGACCCGGTTATGACCGCCTTGAAGGTGATCGTCGCAGCGGTGACGACCGCTCTGTTCTTCATGGTGGCCACCGCACTCGCGGTGGTCTCACTGCTCGCCACCCACCTTGTCGCCGTCAGCGTTGTCGCTTTGCTGGTCGCGCTCATCGTCGGGTACGGGCGCCGCCGGGGCACAACCCCCCCGCCGGCGCCGAGGCCTGTCATTGCGGTGGGGCCGCCGGCTGCGATGGCTTACGGCACCCCGTATGCCGCGTCAGCTCACCGTGCCCGTGCGCTGCCCCCGAGGCCAGTGCGATGACCGGCATCCGCCCCTCAGTCCAACATGCCTGGGACCAAACGCAGTTGTGGCTCGACGACCTCTATAGCGATTCCACCGATGCTCTCTTTCCGGTGGAATCCGTTGCCGCACAACCAGTCGCTGGTGAAGAGTCTGCGACCCGCGACGACAGCGCCCGGGGTGCCATTGACGACGGTGCTGTGCCCGCCGAGGCGGCGGGCACCGATTCTGACAGGCCGAGCGCGCCTGATGAGCTGACCCACGCCGGGGAGGACTTGAGCGACCAGTTTCCGCTGCTCGACACGACGGCCGTCGATGCCGCCTCGCACGACACTGGGGGTGAGGCGGGCAGCGAGCCGCCCGCGGGCACGACCACCAACGACCCGGCGACCGACGAATACGGTTCATGGTGGCTCCAGGAGCCCCCGCCGGACGACCGGTTCGACTACCCCGACCTCGATCCGGTCGACCTCGATGAGCCCCTCGGGCCCCCGCAGTCACGCGGCCGGAAAGCCCACCCCCGCGCATCGTCACGGCGCAACGGCCACACCCTGCCATCGGCCTCGCCTTCACAGGGACCGGCCGACTTCGAGCAAGGATTCGACGCCGCCGAGGACCATGCCTGGATACCGCACACGGCGAACCCATCCAGTGCGCCCGCCGCGACGCCGGCGGCGGTCACCACGCCCGTACCCGTCCCCGCCGGTGACCAACCCCACCGCGAAGCTCCGCGATTCAACAAGGCACTGGCCTTGAGTTTCGTCGCCGCCACCGTGGTCGGAACCATTGCGGTGACGTCGATCCTGCTGGGCATGCGGCCAGACCCCACCCCTGACCCCGGCATGGACCAGGACGGCTCCACCCAGATCAGCGTGGTGGCCGCACCCGCGCCGTCGGCGACCGCCGACCCGGGCGACTCCGACATTCCGATCCCCTTCGTCGCCAGCGCCGACTGCCCCGCCGGATCGACACCGGCCCAGTCTGTGGCCGCCGGCGATCCCAGCCGGGCATGGGTCTGCGTGCGCGGCGGGGTGGACGGTCAAGTCCTCACCTTGGACCTGGGCCGCACCATGCTCGTCACCGCACTGTCGATCACCCCCGGCTGGGTCGGGGCCGACGCCACCGGCAATGACCAATGGCTGGCCCATCGGGTACTCACCCGCGTCCAGTGGGTGTTCGACGGTGATCCCTCCACCGTGATCACCCAGAACACCGGCAACATCCGCGGCGAAGCGGTTCAACCCGTTCCCGGGCGCGGAGTGCTGGCCTCCAAGATCACCATGATCGTCCTGCAGACCTCACGACCGCCCGCCGACGTGAACCCCGCCCCCACCCCCGGCGGCAGCGGCAACATGTTCGACCCCGCGCTGCCCCCACCGGGGGCCCCCCTGCCGGCCGCAGCCCCGACCGAAACCTTCTCGCTGCCAGGGCTTCCCACCACCGCAGCCTCCACCGATCCGGTCGACACCACCTTCGCGGTGTCGGCCATCAAAGTGCTCGGCCACTCCCCGGCGTAGCCGTCCGCCTCTCCTC
>CAZHUU010000256.1:0-3522 GCA_964535335.1 uncultured Mycobacterium sp. | reverse complement strand
CAAGGAGAACGAGTCCTACTGGATGGGCCCCCGTCCCGCTGAGCACGGGCCCGCCGACGCGGGCGGGGTCGATCTGTACGTCGGCGGTGTCGAGCACGCCGTTCTGCACCTGCTGTATTCGCGGTTCTGGCACAAGGTGCTCTACGACCTGGGCCATGTGACGTCGCGTGAGCCGTACCGGCGCCTGGTCAACCAGGGCTACATCCAGGCCTTCGCGTACACCGACGCACGCGGCGCCTACGTGCCGGCGGCCGACGTGATCGAGCGGGACGGCAGGTTCTTCCTGCCCGGCGACGGCGGCCGCGCCCAGGAGATCGAGGTCTTCCAGGAGTTCGGCAAGATCGGCAAGAGCCTGAAGAACTCGATCTCCCCCGACGAGATCTGCGAGAACTACGGCGCTGACACCCTTCGGGTCTACGAGATGTCGATGGGGCCCTTGGAGGCGTCCCGGCCGTGGGCCACCAAGGACGTGGTGGGTGCCTACCGGTTCCTGCAGCGGGTGTGGCGCCTGGTGGTCGACGAAACCACCGGCGCCGCAAGGGTGTCCGACCACGGGCAGCTGGACGAGCAGACGCTGCGGCTGCTGCACCGCACCGTCGCGGGGGTGTCGGACGACTACGCGGCGCTGCGCAACAACACCGCGGCCGCCAAGCTCATCGAGTACACCAACCACCTGACCAAGGAGGGCATCACCGCGCGCGCGGCGCTGGAGCCGTTGGTGTTGATGGTGGCGCCGCTGGCCCCGCACCTGGCCGAGGAGCTTTGGCAGCGCCTGGGCCACGACACCTCCCTGGCACGCGGCCCGTTCCCGGCGGCCGACCCGCAGTACCTGGTTGCTGACACCGTCGAATACCCCGTGCAGGTCAACGGTAAGGTCCGCGGCCACGTCACCGTCCCCGCAGACGCCGACAACGCCAGCGTCGAGGCGGCCGCCCTGGCCGACGACAAGGTGCTGGCCTTCCTGGCCGGTGCGACGCCGAAGAAGGTCATCGTGGTGCCGGGCCGGCTGGTGAACCTGGTGGTCTAGCGGCGAGACGAAACCGTTGCCCGAGATTGCCACACCGCCCCGCGCGCCGACGTACCATGCCCGTCATGGGTGTCCGGCAGTTAGCCAGCGGTAAGGGCCGCGTTCTGGCGCTGCTGGTTTCGGTGGCGCTCTCCGCGGCCGTGATCTACGTCCAGAACGGCGAGCACCCCGCCCGCATCGACGCACTGGCGGCCGCTCCGGCATCTGCGGCGGCTCCACCGGCGGCGGCCGCGCCCCTGCCCGGGCCCGCCCCGGCCGCCCAGGCCGACCTCTTGGCCGCCAGCGCACCGATCGCCGCCCAGGACTACCAACTGGCGCTGGCGAAGGGGATCGCCCCGGAACAGGGGCTCCAGGTCAAGACCATCTGGGTGGCGCGGGCCATCAGCACCCTGTACCCGCAGATCACCACCATCGGCGGCTACCGCCAGGATGCGTTGAAATGGCATCCCAACGGGTTGGCGATCGACGTGATGATCCCCAACTATCACAGCCAGGAAGGCATCGAGCTGGGCAACGAGATCGCCGGGCTGGCGCTGGCCAACGCCAAGCGCTGGGGGGTGCTGCACGTGATCTGGCGGCAGGGCTTCTACCCGGGCATCGGCGCCCCGAGCTGGACGGCCGACTACGGCAACGAGACCGCCAACCACTACGACCACGTCCACATCGCCACCGACGGCGGCGGATACCCCACCGGCAAAGAGACCTACTACCTCGGCTCGATGAGCTCGGGGTCCTAGCGGCCGGGCCGCGGCCGGACGATCACCTCGTGCACATGCGCGTCCGAGGGCGCATTGATGGCTTCGGCCGTGATCAGGGCGACGGTCTCGGCGCTCAGGAAGCGCGACGCGTCGTACTCCCCGCCCTCGTAGGCCACCAGATCGCGCTGCATCTCGGTGTCCACCCGGCCGGGGTGGATGCTGGTCACCCGCAGCAGCGGTTCGTCGGCGCGCAGCGAGTCGGCGAAGGCGCGCAGCGCGAACTTGCTGGCCGAGTACGCCGCCAGGCCGGGCGAAACATTCAGTCCCGAACCGGAATTGATGAACACCACCTGTCCGCGAGCCGCCCGGAGCGCGGGCAGCAGGGCCAGCGTCAGGGCCACCGCGCCGGTGACGTTGACGTCGAAGGTAGCCCGCCACTGCTCGGGGATCGACTCGTCGACCCGCCCCGGGTAGGCCACCCCCGCGTTGTGCACCAGCGCGTCGAGTTCGCTGAGCACCTCGGTCGCCGCCTCGATGCCGTCGAGGTCGGTCAGGTCCAGCGGCCAGGTGGGCGCGCCGAGTCGGTCGGCGACGGCGTCGAGGCGCGCCGACGGCCGGCCGGCCAGCAGCACGGTGTGGGTCGGCGCCAGGGCCTCGGCGATCGCGGCGCCGATGCCGCCGCTGGCTCCGGTGATCAACGCGGTGCGGCGGTTCTGCTCACCGGTCGACATGCCGTCACCCTACCGACCTGCGTTCGGGGGCAGCGCACCGCAGAATGAATGCGTGGCCTTCGACCCGAGCTTCGCGCCCACGCAGCTTGCCGCGCGGGCGGCGTATCTGCTGCGGGGCAACGACCTGGGCGTGATGACGTCGGCGGCGCCGTTGCTCTATCCGCACATGTGGAGCTGGGACGCGGCGTTCGTCGCGGTCGGGCTGGCCCCGCTGAGCGTGGAACGCGCGGTGGTCGAACTCGACACGCTGCTCTCGGCGCAGTGGGCGAACGGGATGATCCCGCACATCGTCTTCGCCAACGGGGTGGACGGCTACTTCCCGGGCCCGGCGCGGTGGGCCTGTTCGGCGCTGGCTACCAACGCGCCGCGGCATCGGCACACCTCCGGGATCACGCAGCCACCGGTGCACGCCATCGCGGTGCAGCGCATCCTCGACCGGGCGCGCACCCGCGGCCGGTCCACCCGGGCGGTCGCCGCGGCGTTCCTGGACGGGCGCCGCCCCGATCTGGTCCGGTGGCACCGCTCGTTGGCCGCGGGCGGCGACCAGCAGGGCCATGGGCGGATCACGCTCTACCACGGCTGGGAGTCCGGTATGGACAATTCGCCGCGCTGGGATGCCCCGTACGCCAACGTGATTCCGGGCAACGTCCCGGAGTACCAGCGCGAGGACAACAGCATCATCACCGATTCCAGCCAGCGCCCGTCGGACGGCGAGTACGACCGCTACCTGTGGCTGCTGGAGGAGATGAAGGCGGCCGGCTATGACGACCAGTTGCTGCCCAAGGTGATGAGCTTCGCCGTGGAGGACGTGTTCGTCTCGGCGATCTTCTCGGTGGCCTGTGATGTGCTGGCCAATATCGGGGAGGACTACAAGCGCCCGCACGCCGACGTGCGTGACCTGTACGGGTGGGCCGAGCGGTTCCGGGCCGGCGTGGTCGAGACCACCGACGAACGCACCGGCGCGGCAAGGGATTTCGACGTTCGGGCGGGCACCTGGATCGCCACCGAGACGGCGGCTCAGTTCGCGCCGCTGCTGTGCGGCGGGCTGCCGCACGCGCAGGAGCGG
>CAZHUU010000255.1:0-3524 GCA_964535335.1 uncultured Mycobacterium sp. | reverse complement strand
GCCGCTGCCGGGCGGGCTGCCCATCGAGCTCGGCATGATGATCCGGCTGGCCCGCGACAAGGACTACGACCTGCTGCTGCCGACGATGGAGAAGGTCGGCTTCATCCAGAAGGGTGAGCAGGTGGCGCCCACCGAGATCGACGACATGCTGCGCCAGTACGTCGAGCCGATCGAGGTCGAGGTGTTCCACTACACCCGCAAGTGGCTGCAGAAGATGGCCGCCGCCAACATGCAGGTCTCGTCGCAGCAGATCAAGACCGCGCGGCAGATGGACCTGCCCGCGAAGCTGGCGATCCCGCTGCGGGTGATCGCGTCGACGGTGGCGATCTCCGCCCAACTCGACGCCCACGTTCCGGTGCGGGCGATGGCCGAGGAGCTGATTCCGGGCTTCGCCGGCTGATTCGCCCCTCGGCCATCCAGCCGCGGTTATGCCGCGATCACGTCCTTGCGGGGACGGCCGCGCGGACGCTTGCGCGCCACGATGGTTCCGCGCTCGATGATCTCCCCGCCCCAGACGCCCCACGGCTCATTGCGTTCCAGCGCGGCGGAAAGGCACTGCCGCCGGATCGGGCAGCCTGCGCAGAGCACCTTGGCGCGTTCGAGGTCGACGGGACTCTCGGCGAACCACAGGTCGGGGTCTTCGACGTGGCACGGCAACACCGGCAGTTTCTCCTTCCGGACTGTCAGTGTCGACATGTCCGTTCACCTGCTTCCTGGTCGGTTGGCTTACGCGTTCGGTTCTGGGGATCCGGACCAGGAATCTTCGAGGAAAAAACTATGGCCACGGATCCGGTTGACTTCGGGTCCGTGGCCAGTGGCTGTGTCTGGGAGCTTTCCTAGATAAAGCTCCTGTCCACGGACGCGATGGTCGGGGCGGCATTGGCGCGACGCTTACGCTGCGCCGCAATAGCCGCGGCGGCGTGGGTGGCGTGCGTCGTTACGGCGGTGCCGAAGGGCCACGCGCGATGCGCCATGTACACGCCGCGGTCAGCGGTATGGGTGATCATCGTCGGGGCCTCCTCTCGGCAAGAGATTTCGGAATCGAGGCTAAAGCCTAGCACCGTTTGGCCACAAGCGAATTTCTGACCAGGGCTTTTTAGGATCGGGTAACCCGGTATGCGGCCCGGCGGACGATGCTGACAGACTTGTCGCCATGGCACAGATCACCCTGCGTGGAAACCCGATCAACACCGTTGGAGACCTGCCCGCCGTCGGCGCCCAGGCTCCCGCTTTCGCCCTGACCGGCACCGACCTCGGCACCGTGGACAGCGGGCAGTTCGACGGAAAGGCCGTGGTGCTCAACATCTTCCCCTCGGTGGACACCCCGGTGTGCGCCACCAGCGTGCGGACGTTCAACGAGCGGGCCGCGGCCACCGGCGTGCCGGTGGTGTGCGTGTCGAAGGACCTGCCGTTCGCGCTGAGCCGGTTCTGCGGCGCCGAGGGTATCGAGAACGTCGTCTCGGCATCGGCCTTCCGCAGCAGCTTCGGTGAGGACTACGGCGTCACGATCGCCGACGGGCCGATGGCCGGCCTGCTGGGCCGCGCCGTGGTGGTCGTCGGCCCCGACGGCAAGGTGGCCTACACCGAACTGGTGCCGGAGATCGGCTCCGAACCCGACTACGACGCGGCGATCTCCGCGCTCGGATAGTCGACGGGATCCGCGCACAGCGGGTCCAAACACATTTGTCTTCAGTATGAGTCGCGTGACCTAGGCGGTACTCCGCGCCCATTCTCGAGGTATCGAGAAAGGACGCACCATGAGGATCTCGCGCATCCGCCGCACACTGCTCGCCACGGTGTGCGGCGCTGCCGCCATCGGCCTCGCACCGCCGGCACATGCCGGCTCCGACGTCCGCGACTGTCACGACGACGCGGTGACCTCGCTGTGTCACAAACCCACGCGAGCCCCGACGTCCTCCAGCGGGCCGGACCCGGCACTGCAACTCACGCACAGCGGCAACGCCGCCACCGGGGCCCCACCGATTGCAGTCCTCGGCTGACGAGACACGCGACGGACCTCGGCGACTAACAGCATTCGAACTCCGGGAGCACAGGCGTATCGTCGGCCACTACCACATCAATGCGGCCAGAAATAGAAGGTAAAGGTACGTAACGATGAACAGAAGACAAACTATCCGGACGGGTGTCATCACCGCGTTCTGTACCGCCATCGGCGTGGCCGTCTCCCCGGTCGCCGCCGCGGCACCGGGCTGGACGCCGCCGGCGTCGGAGGATTCCGGTGCGGTGACCGGTGCCGGCTTCGGGCCGACCCTCGGTGTCGGCGACCCGTCGAGCTACACGGGCGGATCGACGTCCAACAACTTCTGCTACGCGACCTGCGGGACCGCCACGGTCGGCGTTGGCGGGCCGTCGAGCTACACCGGCGCCGGGACCGCCAACACCCCGAGCGGCACCGCGACCTGGGGCGTCGGCGACGTCAACAGCTACACCGGCGGAGCCACCGGCGGCACTGCGAACAACGGCACCAACGCCACCGACCGGACGGACAACTACGGTCCCGGCCACTCCTGAGTCATCGGCGGGCGCGCACCAGCTCGAGCACATCGGGGCCGAACTGCTCGAGCTTGCGCGCACCGATGCCCGGTATCGCGACCAGCGCGGCGTCGTCGGCGGGCAGCGACTCGGCGATGGCGATGAGGGTGTTGTCGGTGAACACCACATAGGCCGGCACGCTGAGCTCCTTGGCCGTGCGCAGCCGCCAGTCCTTCAGTTGGGCCAATAGCTCGTCGTCGATGTCGACCGAGCAGGATTCGCAGCGCCGCAACATGATTGCCGGCGGCGTGGTCAATACGGCGTTGCAGACCCGGCACCGCGGGGTGGTGCCGCGGGCCCGGCGCGGCTTGCTCGGCGTCGGCTCGGCCTGGGTCTGCGGGGCGATGCCGTTGAGGAACCGCGACGGCCGGCGGCCCTGCCGACCACCCGGCGTGCGGGCCAGCGCCCAGCTGAGCTCCAAATGCACTCTGGCCCTGGTGATTCCGACGTAGAGCAGCCTGCGTTCCTCCTCCACGTTCTCGCTGTCCGGGCCGTGCGCCAGGGCATGCGAGATCGGCAGGGTCCCGTCGGCCAGCCCGACCAGGAACACCGCGTCCCATTCCAGGCCCTTGGCGGCGTGCAGCGACGCCAGCGTCACCCCCTGCACCACTGGTGGGTGCCGGGCGTCGGCGCGCAGCCGGAGCTCGGTCATCAGCGACGGCAGGTCCAGCTGGGGACGGGCCTCGACCTCGTCGTCGACCAGTTCGGCCAGTGCGGTCAACGCCTCCCAGCGTTCCCGGGCGCGGGTGCCCGCCGGCGGCTCGGCGGTCAGCCCCAGCGGCTCCAGGACGGCCCGCACCACCTCGGGGACCGGCGCGTCGATCCCGTCGGGGCGATCGGCCGCGCGCTGCAGTGCCAGCAGCGCCTGGCGGATCTCCTGGCGGCTGAAGAACCCTTCCCCGCCGCGCACCTGGAACGTGACACCGGCCTCGGTGAGGGCCTCCTCGTACACCTCGGCCTGGGCGTTGATC
>CAZHUU010000254.1:0-3552 GCA_964535335.1 uncultured Mycobacterium sp. | reverse complement strand
AGTGGCGTAGGCCACGACATCGGGGCTGGGAGTGGCGTAGGCCACGACATCGGGGTCCCGAGTCGCTCAGTCGGCACCCGGGGCCGGTCTGGGAGTGGACATACCTTGTGCCCGGCTCTGAGCGACTATATGCCGGCACGGCGGCAAGAGTCGCTCGAAGCCGGGCACGCCGATGGTCACCGGGGACAGGGCGGCGTGGCCTACGCCGCTCGGCCGCGGGTCTCGTCCTCGGCCGTGACGGCAGCCGATGGCCACGTCGACCGGCCCGTTTGGTGGGTTCATCCAGAAAAGCGGCGTACCTTTTAGGGATGATCGACAACCCGGGCTTCGAGGCGCCGCGGTCGCCGCTGCAGCTGTTGGACTCCGTGCCCGAGTCGACGCTGCGCCGGCTGCGTCAGTACTCGGGCAGGCTGGCCACCCAGGCCGTGCACGCCATGTCGGAGCGGCTGCCGTTCTTCGGTGACCTGGAGGCCTCCCAGCGGGCCAGCGTCCAGCTGGTGGTGCAGGCCGCGGTGGTCAACTTCGTCGAGTGGATGCGCAACCCGTCCAGCGACGTCGGCTACACGGCGCAGGCGTTCGAGCTGGTGCCACAGGAGCTGACCCGCCGGATCGCGCTGGCCCAGACCGTCGACATGGTGCGGGTGACCATGGAGTTCTTCGAAGAGGTGGTGCCGCTGCTGGCCCGCAATGAAGAGCAGCTCACCGCGCTCACGGTCGGCATCCTGCGCTACAGCCGCGACCTGGCGTTCGCCGCCGCCTCCGTGTACGCCGACGCCGCCGAGGCCCGCGGCTCCTGGGACAGCCGGATGGAGTCCAGTGTCGTGGACGCGGTGGTCCGGGGTGACACCGGGCCGGAACTGCTCTCCCGGGCGGCCGCGCTGAACTGGGACACCACCGCTCCGGCAACCGTGCTGGTCGGCACCCCTCCGCCCGGTCGCGAGGAACTGGCCAGCGACGACCTGCGGAACATCGCCCTGCGCCATGGCAGGCCCGCACTCGCCGATGTGCACGGCACCTGGCTGATCGCCATCGTCTCCGGTCCGTTGTCGCCAACCGACAAATTCTTCAACGATCTACTGACCGCCTTCTCCACCGGCCCGGTGGTCATCGGCCCGACCGCGCCGATGCTCACGGCGGCCTATCACAGCGCCAGCGAGGCGATATCGGGCATGAACGCCGTCGGCGGCTGGACCGGCGCCCCCCGCCCGGTGCTGGCCCGCGAACTGCTGCCCGAACGGGCCCTGCTCGGCGACGCCTCAGCTATCGCCGCGCTGCACAGCGAGATCATGCGACCCCTGGCCGATGCGGGCCCCACGCTCACCGAGACCCTCGACGCCTATCTGGACAGCGGTGGCGCCATCGAAGCGTGTGCGCGGAAACTGTTCGTTCATCCAAATACGGTGCGCTACCGGCTCAAGCGGATCACCGACTTCACCGGCCGGGATCCGACTCTGCCGCGCGACGCCTACGTGTTGCGGGTCGCCGCCACGGTCGGCAGACTGGCGTACCAGGCGCCGCGCCAGACCTTGGCAAACGGCACAGTTAACTCGCTCACACCGCCGCTGGTCGGATCCACCAATCCGGATTCCGCCGTTAAGCAGATAGCGGCGAGATATCAATAAAGTCGCATCGAATGCAGATTTGTGGGGTTCCCACAAAAACCTAAGATCAGGTTCATAATCTCTTACACCGCGAAAAACCGGTTTCACAGTGTTCTCTTAAACATGTGATTGCGTTGCTCGCCCCCGGCCAGGGATCACAGACCCCCGGCATGCTCGCCGAATGGCTCGAGCTCCCCGGCGCGGCTGATCAGATCGCCCGATGGTCCGACATCAGCGGCCTCGATCTGGCCCGCCTGGGCACTACCGCGACCGCGGACGAGATCACCGACACCGCTGTCACCCAGCCGCTGGTGGTGGCTGCGACGCTGCTGGCCAACGCCGAGCTGACCAAGCGCGGTGTGCTGGCCGGCAAGCAGACCGTTGTGGCGGGCCACTCGGTCGGCGAGATCGCCGCCTACGCCATCGCCGGTGTCATCTCTCCCGACGACGCGGTGAAGCTGGCCGCGGTGCGCGGCGCCGAGATGGCCAAGGCCTGCGCGGTCGAACCCACCGGCATGTCCGCGGTGCTTGGCGGCGAGGAGGCCGAGGTGCTGGCCCGCCTGGAGGCGCTGGACCTCATCCCGGCCAACCGCAACGCCGCCGGCCAGATCGTGGCCGCCGGCGCCGTCGCGGCACTGGAGAAGCTGGCCGAGGATCCCCCCGCCAAGGCCCGGGTTCGCCAGCTGGCCACCGCGGGTGCGTTCCACACCGGCTACATGGCATCCGCGCTGGACGGCTACGCCGCGGCCGCGGCGGCAGTGGCGACCGCCGACCCGACCACCACGCTGCTGTCGAACTCCGACGGTCAGGCCGTGACCTCCGGCCAGGATGCGATGACCAAGCTCGTCGCGCAGCTGACCAGCCCGGTGCGCTGGGCCCTGTGCACCGAGACCATGCGCCAGCTCCACACCACGGCGATTGTCGAGTTCCCGCCCGCGGGCGCCTTGACCGGGATCGCCAAACGTGAACTTCGGGGCGTCGCGACGCACGCCATCAAGGCACCCGCAGACCTGGACGGACTGGCTGAGATCTGATCAGCCGAAAGCGGTCCAGGACAACCACATAAATCGCGTTTCCACTGTTACCAAGTAGCACAACCAATGAAGAAGGGAGCCACGCTGTGGCCGCCAGTCAGCAAGAAATCATCGCCGGTCTCGCCGAGATCATCGAAGAGGTCACCGGCATCGAGCCGTCTGAGGTGACCCCGGAGAAGTCCTTCGTCGACGACCTGGACATCGACTCGCTGTCGATGGTCGAGATCGCCGTGCAGACCGAGGACAAGTACGGCGTCAAGATCCCCGACGAGGACCTCGCCGGTCTGCGCACCGTCGGTGACGTCGTCACCTACATCCAGAAGCTCGAGGAAGAGAACCCCGAGGCTGCCGCAGCGCTTCGCGAGAAGTTCGCCCAGTGAGCAGGCCTTCCACTGCTAACGGCGGTTTCCCGAATGTCGTGGTGACCGCCGTTGCGGCGACCACGTCGCTCGCGGGTGACATTGAGAGCACGTGGAAGGGTCTGCTGGCCGGCGAGAGCGGCATCCGCGTTCTCGAGGACGATTTCGTCACCAAGTGGGACCTTGCGGTGCGTATCGGGGGTCACCTCGCCGACCCGGTCGACGACCACATGGGTCGGCTGGACTTCCGCCGGATGTCCTACGTGCAGCGGATGGCGAAGTTCCTCAGTGCGAAGCTGTGGGAGACCGCCGGTAAGCCGGAGGTCGACCCGGACCGTTTCGCGGTTGTGGTCGGCACCGGCCTCGGTGGTGGCGAGAAGATCGTCGAAACCTACGACGCGATGAACGAGGGCGGGCCCCGCAAGGTGTCCCCGCTCGCCGTTCAGATGATCATGCCCAACGGCGCGGCGGCGGTCGTCGGCCTCGAGCTCGGGGCCCGTGCCGGTGTCATCACACCGGTATCGGCCTGCTCGTCGGGGTCGGAGGCCATCGCCCACG
>CAZHUU010000253.1:0-3603 GCA_964535335.1 uncultured Mycobacterium sp. | reverse complement strand
CTGCCCAACCAGGACGAGGTCTTCCCCGACCGCGACCACTTCGGCCGCATCTTCTACAACCAGGCGACGTTGAGCGCGGCGGGCATTCCGCAGATCGCCGCGGTGCTCGGCTCCTGCACCGCCGGCGGCGCCTACGTTCCGGCCATGAGCGACGAGGCCGTGATCGTGCGCAACCAGGGCACCATCTTCCTGGGCGGCCCGCCGCTGGTGAAGGCCGCGACGGGTGAGGTGGTCACCGCGGAGGAGCTCGGCGGTGGTGATCTGCACTCCCGCACCTCCGGGGTCACCGACCATCTGGCCCACGACGACCGCGACGCGTTGCGCATCGTCCGCCGGATTGTGGCCACCCTCGGCCCCCGGGAACAACGCCCGTGGGACGTCCGCGAAGGCGTCGACCCGATCGCCGACCAGCATGAGCTCTACGACGTCGTCCCGGTCGACGCCCGGGTTCCCTATGACGTCCGCGAGGTGATCACCCGCATCGTCGACGGCGGCGAGTTCAGCGAGTTCAAGGCCGAGTACGGAACCACCCTGGTGACCGGCTTCGCCCACATCCACGGCCACCCGGTGGGGATCGTCGCCAACAACGGCGTGCTGTTCGGCGAATCCGCGGTCAAGGGAGCGCATTTCATCGAGCTCTGCGACAAGCGGATGGTGCCGCTGGTCTTCCTGCAGAACATCACCGGCTTCATGGTCGGTCGGGACTACGAGGCGGGTGGCATCGCCAAGCACGGCGCCAAGATGGTGACCGCCGTCGCGTGTGCCCGGGTGCCCAAGCTGACCGTGGTGATCGGCGGGTCCTACGGCGCGGGCAACTACTCGATGTGTGGTCGGGCGTATTCGCCGCGCTTCCTGTGGATGTGGCCCAATGCCCGGATCTCGGTGATGGGCGGTGAACAGGCGGCCTCGGTGCTGGCCACGGTGCGCGCTGAGATGACCGCCGAGGAGGAGGAAGCCTTCAAGGCGCCGATCCGGGCCCAGTACGAACACCAGGGCAACCCGTACTACTCGACCGCACGGCTGTGGGATGACGGTGTGATCGACCCCGCCGATACCAGAACTGTTCTCGGGCTGGCGCTTTCCGTCACCGCCAACGCACCGGTCGAGCCGGTGTCCTATGGCGTCTTCCGGATGTAGGCACATGACACAACACGAACTGCACACCGTGCTCGTCGCCAACCGCGGCGAGATCGCGGTGCGCGTCATCAGAACACTGAAGGCGATGGGTATCCGGTCGGTGGCGGTGTACAGCGACGCCGACGTCGACGCCCGCCACGTCGCCGAGGCGGACACCGCGGTGCGGCTCGGGCCGGCGCCGGCCCGGCAGAGCTACCTCGACATCGACGCGGTGGTCGACGCCGCCCGGCGAACCGGTGCCCAGGCGGTGCACCCGGGATACGGGTTCCTCGCGGAGAACTCGGATTTCGCCGCGGCGCTGCAGCGCGCGGGCATCGTCTTCATCGGTCCGCCGGCCGCCGCCATCCGCACCATGGGTGACAAGATCGCCGCGAAGGCGGCGGTGTCGGCCTTCGGAGTGCCGGTGGTTCCCGGTGTCGCCCGGCCGGGTCTGACCGACGACGACCTGATCTCGGCCGCCGTGGATATCGGCTATCCGATCCTGGTGAAGCCGTCGGCGGGCGGTGGTGGCAAGGGTATGCGCCGGGTCGACGACGCGGCCGACCTGCCCGCGGCGCTGGCCTCGGCGCGCCGGGAGTCGGCCGCCGCGTTCGGGGACGACACGTTGTTCCTCGAGCGATTCGTGCTGCGGCCCAGACACATCGAGGTGCAGGTGCTCGCCGACGGCTACGGCACCGTGCTGCATCTCGGCGAGCGCGAGTGCAGCCTGCAGCGACGCCATCAGAAGGTCATCGAGGAGGCGCCGTCGCCGTTGCTGGACAACGCCACCCGCGCCCGGATCGGCGCGGCCGCGTGCGACACCGCCCGCAGCGTCGACTACGTGGGCGCCGGAACGGTGGAGTTCATCGTCTCCGCCGCCCAGCCCGATGAGTTCTTCTTCATGGAGATGAACACCCGCCTGCAGGTCGAGCATCCCGTCACCGAGATGGTCACCGGCTGGGATCTCGTCGAGTGGCAGGTCCGCATCGCGGCGGGCGAGAAGCTGCCCGCCACCCAGGACGACATCGAGATGCGTGGGCACGCCATCGAGGCGCGGGTGTACGCCGAGGACCCCGTTGCGGGGTTCCTGCCGACCGGTGGACCGGTGCTCGGGCTGGTGGAACCGGCGGGAGCGGGTGTCCGGGTCGACTCGGGACTGCGCCGTGGGATGACGGTCGGTAGCGACTACGACCCGATGCTGGCCAAGGTGATCGCCCACGCCGAGGACCGGGCCGCGGCGCTGCGCGGCCTGGACCGCGCGCTGGCCGACACCGCCGTCCTGGGGCTCGGCACCAACATCGAATTCCTGCGGTTCCTGTTGGCCGACAACGATGTCGTCGCCGGACGGCTCGACACCGGGCTGCTCGATCTGCGCGCCGGAGACTTCACCCCGGCACCGCCGGACGACGAGTCGTTCATCGCCGCGGCCGCCTACCGCTGGTTACAACGCTGGGCGGCGGCCGGTGCCGATCCGTGGGAGTCCCCGTCCGGCTGGCGGATCGGTGCGGCTGCCCCGACCAGCATCCGGTTGCGCTGCGGTGAGCGTATCGATCACGTTCACATCATCGGTTCCCCGGATCAGGCGACGGCACGGGTCGAGGACGGCGAGACGCGTTCGCTGACAGTGCAATCCGACGGTGCGATGCTGGTGGTCACTGTTGATGGAGTGCGCCATGCCTATCTCGCCGCTGACGCCGGGCATCAGATCTGGCTGGCCGGTGACGACCGGACGGTGGTGCTCGAGGAGGTGCGCGAGGCACCGGTGCGGCCGGATGACGAGCACAGCGGCGACGCCGAACTGGTCAGCCCGATGCCGGGCTCGGTGGTCGCCGTCGGCGTCGCCGATGGCGATCCGGTGACGGCGGGCGCCGTCGTGGTCGCGGTCGAGGCCATGAAGATGGAGCACTCGCTGACCGCACCCGTCGACGGTGTGGTGGAACTTCTCGTCGCCGTCGGCGACCAAGTCAAGGTGGGCCAGCCACTGGCCAGGATCACCGCAACGAAGAACGAAGAAGGCGAACAACGATGACTGACTTCCTGTCCACCGGCACGCTGCCCGACGAGTACCAGCAACTGGCCAAGACGGTGCGCGACTTCGCCCGCAACGTCGTCGCCCCGGTGGCGGCCAGACACGACGCCGAACACTCCTTCCCCTACGAGGTGGTGGCGGGGATGGCGGAGATGGGACTGTTCGGTCTGCCCTTCCCCGAGGAGTACGGCGGCATGGGCGGCGACTACTTCGCGCTGTGCCTGGCCCTGGAGGAACTCGGCAAGGTCGACCAGAGCGTGGCCATCACGCTGGAAGCCGGCGTCTCGCTGGGGGCGATGCCGGTGTACCGGTTCGGTACCGAGGCGCAGAAGCGGGAGTGGTTGCCGCAGTTGACCACCGGGGAGGCGCTCGGGGCGTTCGGCCTCACCGAGGCCGGCGGGGGAACCGACGCCGGCGCCACCAAGACCACCGCCCGGCTCGACGACGGGCACTGGGTG
>CAZHUU010000252.1:0-3604 GCA_964535335.1 uncultured Mycobacterium sp. | reverse complement strand
CGCCGAGCAGCTGGCCCAGAGCGGGATCGACTGCGAGGTCATCGATCTGCGGGTGCTGCGACCACTGGACGATGCGACCATCCTGGAGTCGGTGCGCAAGACGCACCGCGCGGTGATCGTCGATGAGGGCTGGCGGACCGGCAGCCTGGCCGCCGAGGTCAGTGCCCGCATCGTCGAAGGTGCGTTCTATGACCTCGACGCGCCCGTCGGACGGGTCTGCACCGTGGAGGTGCCGATCCCGTACGCCAAACATCTCGAGGAGGCGGCGCTGCCGCAGCCCGACAAGATCGTGGCCGCGGTACGTGGCCTGTTCGGGGATGGCGGGCAAGCATGATCGAGTTCACGATGCCGGCGCTGGGCGCCGACATGGACGAGGGCACCCTCAACGAGTGGCTGGTGCAGCCCGGCGACACCGTCAGCCGCGGCCAGATCGTCGCCGTCGTCGAAACCACCAAGGCCGCAGTCGAAATCGAATGCTGGCACGACGGCGTGGTCGGCGAACTGCTGGTGCCCATCGGGCAGACCGTGGCCGTCGGCACCCCGTTGGCCACCATCCTCGAGCCCGGCGAGAAGGCCGAGGCACGCCCGGTGGCAGCGCCCGCGGGTGCGACCGACCGCCCGCAGTCCGAACCCGCCGCCGAGCAGGCACCCGCCGCCACACCGGCGACCGTGACGTCCCCGCCGGTCGGGCACCGGCAGTGGGTCTCCCCGGTCGCGCGGCGCACCGCCGCCTCGCTGGGCGTCGACCTCAAGGGACTCAGCGGCACCGGCCCGCAGGGCGCGATAACCCTGACCGACGTCGAACACGCCGCCGCCACCGCGCATCACGAGGCGCCCAAGCCGCCCCCGGCGCCCAAGCCGGCGACGTCCGCCGAGCCCAAGTCGGCGGCCGAGAAGGCGCGGGAACGCGGCGCCGCCATGCGCGCGTCGATCGCGGCGGCGATGAGCCGCTCCAAGCGCGAGATTCCGCATTACTACCTGTCCAACGAGGTCATCCTCGACACCGCGCTGGGCTGGCTCACCGAGCAGAACGCCGGTTTGTCCATCACCGAGCGGATGCTGCCCGCGGTGTTGCAGCTCAAGGCGGTTGCGCTGGCCGCCCAGAAGTTCAAGGAATTCAACGGCTTCTGGAACGACGACGGTTTCGAGCCGTCCGCCCAAGTGCATGTGGGCGTGGCGATCTCGCTGCGCGGCGGTGGCCTGGTGGCCCCGGCCATCCACGACGTCAACGAGAAGAAGCTCGACGAGCTGATGCGCGACCTGACCGACCTCGTCGGCCGGGCTCGGGCGGGGTCGCTACGCAGCTCGGAGATGTCCGACCCGACCATCACGCTGACCAACCTCGGCGACAAGGGCGTCGACGCCGTGTTCGGTGTCATCTATCCGCCGCAGGTGGCGATCGTCGGGTTCGGCAAGCCGGCCCAGCGGGTGGTGGTCGTCGACGGCGGTATCCGGGTGGCCACCACCGTGCAGAACAGCCTGGCCGCCGACCACCGCGCCAGCGACGGCGCGCGCGGTGCGCTGTTCCTGGCCGAGATCAACCGGCTGCTGCAGCAGCCCCAAGAGCTGTAACGCGCTGTAGGAGGAGACATGAGCAGAGCTGAGATTCGCGACGGGGTGGTGGCGCAACTGATCGCGATCGCCCCCGAGGTCGAGGAAGGTGACCTGTCCGACAGCGAGTTGCTGCGCGACCAGGTCGACCTGGACTCGATGGACTGGCTGAACTTCCTGGTGGCGCTGCACAAGCGCTTCGACGTCGGCATCCCGGAATCGGAGTACGCCTCGCTCCGTACCATCGACGACCTCACGAATTACATCGACGCTCATCGTTAGACTTCGGCGATGGCCCAGTTGCCGTCCGTCGTCCTGCGAGATCCCGCCTCCGCGCTGACCGCCACCTTCGTCCCGTCCGCCGGCATGGTGTGCACGTCGCTGTCCGACGATGGTCTGGAACTGCTAGGGCAGCGCCGCGGCCTGCAGGCCTATCTGGACAACGGGAAGACGATGGGTATCCCCATCCTGTACCCGTGGGCTAACCGGTTGAGCGCCAACACCTATGAGGTGGAGGATACTTCGGTGACCCTGACGCCCGGGGCCGACGGGGTGCGGACCGACGAGCACGGCCTGCCGATCCACGGTGTCCTGTCGGCGTATCCGGGCTGGTCGGTCACCGGGCAGTCCGGGAATCGGTTGACCGCACAGCTCGACTTCGGCGCACAGCCACGGCTGTTGGCGAGCTTCCCGTTCCCCCACGTTCTCGAGCTGGACGTCACGCTGGACGACCGCGCTCTGACGGTGCGGACCACGGTGACGCCGACCGGCTCGGCGCCAGTGCCGTTGTGTTTCGGTTTCCACCCGTATCTGACGATCCCGGAGGTATCCCGCGCGGAGTGGGCGCTGCAGACCCCGAGGCTGCGGCACCGTGCGGTGGATGACCGGGGGATCCCGACCGGGGAGTCCGACAGATGGTCGGCATCGTCTGATGTGCTGGGCGACAGGATATTTGACGACGGCTTCGACGAGGTGGCAGCGGGCGCGGTATTCGCGCTATCCGGCGGGGGCCGGCGTATCGAGGTGGTATTCGACCAGGGCTTTCCCGCCGCGCAGATCTTCGCACCGGGTACCGAGGACGTGGTCGCGCTCGAGCCGATGGCCGCGCCCACCGATGCGCTGCGGACCGGCGACTACCGGGTGGCGCTGCCGGGACGGCCCGACGTGTCGGTGTTCACCATTCGCGTCAACTGAATCGACCATCGAAATGGAACTCACGCACAGTGCTACTCGCATTTCTTGTGCGAGAGTTCCGACTCAACGTCAGAAGTGCTCAGCGGCGCAGGCCCGATTCGCCGCCTCACCGCGTCTACCGGCGGGGCTTCCAGACCACCAGCGCGGTGCTCTTCGGCATCACCGCCAGGTCCCGGCGGGGCCCGGCGCGCAACGAATCGAGTTCCTGGGCCATCTCCTGCAGCCGGGACTGCAACGCCTCGACCTGATTGGTCAGCTCGATGATGCGCTTGATGCCGGCGAGGTTGACGCCCTCGTCCTGGGACAACCGCTGCACCTCGCGCAGCAGTTCCACGTCACGCTCCGAATAGCGCCGCCCCCCACCGGAACTGCGCTGCGGACTGACCAGGCCGAGCCGGTCGTAGGTGCGCAGTGTCTGCGCATGCATACCGGCCAGCTCGGCGGCCACCGAGATCAGGAACGTCCGAGAGTCCCGCGATTCCCTGGGTGCACTCATGCCCGGTTACCCACCCATCCGGCGCGCGGGTCGAACCCGCTGGACCGTTCGGCGGCGGCATAAGCCTCCAACGCCTCCAGCGCCGCGCCCTCCAGGTTGGGCGGCACCGCGACCTTGACGGTCACCAGCAGGTCACCGTGGCCACCGCTGCGCTTGGGCACACCGCGACCGCGGACCCGCAGGATGCGGCCGTCGGCGGTGCCCTTGGGCACCCGAACACCCACCTTGCCCTCCAGGGTGGGCACCGAAAGCGTTGTCCCCAGGGCCAACTCGGTGAAGCCCACCGGAACGGTCACCGTCAGCTCGCCACCGTCGCGGCCGAACACCTTGTCCGGACGCACGTGCACGGTGACGTACAGGTCA
>CAZHUU010000251.1:455-3665 GCA_964535335.1 uncultured Mycobacterium sp. | reverse complement strand
GCCCGGCCACCAGTCGGGCCTCCTTGCGGCAGTGCTCGGTGTGGTGCCCGGGATACGACTCGTGGGCCACCAGTCGCGGCAGGTTGGACATCTGCTGCTTGAGGTCGGCGTTGACCGCCACCCGGGAGCGGTAGTCGCCCTCGTAGTAGTTGAACCCCGACCAGGGTTTGTCGGTGACCACCTCGTAGACGACGGTCTCGGTCTCCGGCAGCGGGTAGACCGCGCGCACCTTGTCCCGCAGCGCGCTGGAGAACGCGTGGATGCACTCCTCGAGGCGCTGCGGCGGGATCTCCTCGACGGTGCGGTGGGCCTCCATCCGCTCGGCCAGTGGGCCGCTGCCGCCGAGCACCTCGTCGAGGCGGGCGTGCGCGGCGCGGTAGCGATCCGGGTCGCCACGGCTGATCTCGACGTCGAAGTAGTCGCGCACCTCCTCGACGAAGCCGACCGACTCGCCGGCGAACTTGCGCCCCGCGCACGCCAGGGCGCGCAGGTGCGCGCCGATGAAGCCGGCCCGCTGCTCGGTGAAGCTGTCCGTGCGCGGCATCTGGGGCAGCTCGGCGAGGAGGCGCTCGGCCTGGCGGACCAGTTGGACGGGCTCGGGAGCGGGCTCGTCGGCCACCAGCCGGCGCAACTCGGCATCGCCGGTGAAGGCGTCGACGTAGCCCTCCTCGATCCGGTCGAACCGCAAGCCGAGCATCAGGTAGTCGCGTATCAGGGTGCCGGGCTGCATGGAAACCACGCTAACTGCAAGACTGAGCGCATGGCGCGGCTGAGCGAACCCAGCCCCTACGTGGAGTTCGACCGGACTCAATGGCGTGCGCTGCGCATGTCGACCCCGTTGAAGCTCACCGAGGAGGAGCTGATCGGGCTGCGCGGCCTTGGTGAGCAGATCGACCTGCTCGAGGTCGAGGAGGTCTACCTGCCACTGGCCCGGTTGATCCACCTGCAGGTGGCCGCCCGCCAACGGCTGTTCGCCGCCACCGCCGAGTTCCTCGGCGAGCCCCAGCAGAACCCGGACCGTCCGGTGCCGTTCGTCATCGGGGTGGCGGGCAGTGTCGCGGTAGGCAAGTCGACCACCGCCCGCGTGCTGCAGGCGCTACTGGCCCGCTGGGAGGACCACTCCCGCGTCGACCTCGTCACCACCGACGGGTTCCTCCATACCAACGCCGAGTTGAACCGCCGAAACCTGATGCACCGCAAAGGTTTTCCGGAGAGCTACAACCGGCGCGCGCTGATGCGGTTCGTCACGTCGGTCAAGTCGGGCGCCGATCAGGCGTGCGCGCCGGTGTACTCGCATCTGATCTACGACATCATCCCGGGCGAGAAGCACGTCGTCACCCACCCGGACATCCTCATCCTGGAGGGCCTCAACGTCCTGCAGACCGGACCCACCCTGATGGTCTCGGACCTGTTCGACTTCTCGGTCTACGTCGACGCCCGCATCGAGGACATCGAGCACTGGTACATCGAGCGGTTCCTGGCGCTGCGCAGTGGCGCGTTCGCCGATCCGGCATCGCACTTCCATCACTACGCGGACCTGACCGACCAACAGGCGGTGGCCGCGGCGCGGGACATCTGGCACTCGATCAACCGGCCCAACCTGATCGAGAACATCCTGCCGACCCGCCCGCGGGCCACGCTGGTGCTGCGCAAGGACGCCGATCACGCCATCAACCGGTTGCGGCTGCGCAAGCTCTGATCGTCGTCAACCGCGCATGCGGCGCAGGCCGAGGTACTGAAGGTCGGCGAACACCAGGGTGTACACCCCACCGGCCAGCACCGCGACCACACCGGCGGTGGTCAGCTCCACCGGCCGCGCCAGTACCACGAGCACCGCGGCGACGGTGAACAGCAGATTCGCCACCACGGTGGCGATGCCCGCCGATCGCACCCGATCCAGCCCGGCGGCCAGGAACACGACCGTCGCATAGACGACGAACGCCGCGCCGGCGCCATACTCGGCGGCCCTCGGCAGCCCGGTCAGATCGGAGAACCAGCCGGCGGCCGCGATCAAGGCGATGCCGCACAGGCCGGAGAGCACCGCGTCGGCCCGCATGGCCAGGCGCAGCAGTGAGTCGGACGAGGTGCGGGTGCTGGACAGAGCGGTCATGAGAATTCCTTCCGTGATGGGAAGTCGGGTAACTGAGAGCCGGTGCGGGGCGCACCGCCGCGACGGCGACAGCAGCCCCACACCGGCGGGGCGGGAGTCACGCCAGCCGGCGCACTCCGAGGTATTGCAGGACGGCGAAGATCGCGGTGTAGGCCCCGCAGGCCAGGACGACCGTCACGCCACCGGACGGATGCGCGGGCAGACCGGTCGCGCCGATGCTGACGAAGCCGATCGTGCCCACCGCGTTGCCCGCAGCCAGCGCGGTGCCGACGCGGCGGATCCGGGGCATCGCGGCCAGCGAGTACACCACCAGGCCGTAGAGCACGAAGGCGGCGCCCACGATATAGCCCTGGGCTGGGGTCAGACCGGTCAGTGCGGCGAACGGATCCGCGGCCACGGCGATGGCGAGCCCCAGCAGACCGGTGAGGACGGCGTCGAGGCGCATCGCGAAGCGCAGCAGTGAGTCGGTGGATTCGGACAGTGGTCGGGTGACGATGGCGGTCATCTCGTCGGCTCCTCGGTGAGCGGCGGTGTCGGACATCATCGACACTGCGCGGAAGCCACTGCCAGATCGACACAGCGAGCTGCCAGATACTGCCAGGCCCAGGTCAGCGACGATGCGGGCGAGGAATGAGCCCGCGGAGGGGCTGGCCAGTCAGGATCAGGTCAGGGCTCGGTCAGCCCGGGTCAGGGCAGGGCGACCGCCGATTGCGAACGCAGGTCGGCCGCGATCAACCGCGCCGCCGCGTTCTGCCAGTTGTGCAGCGAGCGCTGCGGCACCTCGGTGACGAACCACTGCCAGGCCTGCCGGGCCACCGGATCAAGGCCGGCCGCGGTGGCGTTCTGCGCGTAGGCGCGCACCCCCACGACGTACGGGAAGTACAGCGAGTTGTAGTAGCGCCACTGCTCGGTGGTGCCGAACTCGCCGCCGTCGCGCGGCTTGAGCCGTGCGATGTGGTCGGCCAGCAGCGCCTTGA
Organism: uncultured Mycobacterium sp.; assembly: GCA_964535335.1. Lineage (GTDB taxonomy): Bacteria > Actinomycetota > Actinomycetes > Mycobacteriales > Mycobacteriaceae > Mycobacterium. Next base: position 578 of record CAZHUU010000251.1, on the reverse strand, counting down.
GTTCGTTGGCCCGTTCCAGCGGCTGATCCGACGCGCCCCGCGCGGCGAGCCGCTGGTCGATCACCGGCAGCTGGGTCAGCGGGCTGGCGACGAGCTTGGAAAGGTCGGCGTAATGGCCCAGGG
>CAZHUU010000251.1:0-445 GCA_964535335.1 uncultured Mycobacterium sp. | reverse complement strand
CGCGCGAAGGTGTCGTCGTCGAGGTGGTCCAGCGGTCCGGGCGAGCGCAGCGGAAGCGCGGCCTCGGTGCTGCGCAGCGCGGCGCGGTCGGCACGCAGCGCCGGGGAACGGGAGAAGGCGAGGCGGTCCAGCAGCCCGGCCAGTGGGTCGGCCAACACGTTGATGGCGATCGCGATCGCCAGGCTGCTGAACAGCAGCACCGTCAGCGCGGTGCGGGCCGGGCCGTCGCCGCCGGTGACCGCCATCCCGAGCAGCGCCTGACCGCCGAACAACACGGCGACCACGACGGTGCCCGCGAACGAGCGCAACATGTCCGCACGCAGGGCCTGCCCCTCGTCGAACGCGTCCCACAGCGCCACCGCCACCCCGAGCAGCAGGACGTCGAAGCCCGTCGAGGCCAGCGCGAGCCAACTCGGCACCAGCCCGAGCGGGATGATCAGCACGG
>CAZHUU010000250.1:0-3676 GCA_964535335.1 uncultured Mycobacterium sp. | reverse complement strand
TGAAACCAGCCCGTCGGTTTCATCGACAGCGTCGGCTTGGCCATCGGTCGAGTTCCTCTCTGAGTCGGCTCTCCGTAACAATCACAGTGGGTTCTATGAAAGTCAAGGTCGGTTCGCCTACGATCCCCAGCATGAAGCAGACGCCGGTGGCGGTGCGGCGGCCCAACCGGCGCGGGCAGGCCACCCGCGAGGCGATGCTGGACGCCGCGCTGCGCTGCCTGGCGTCGGGCGATGCCGGTGCGGTCTCGGCCAACCGAATCGCCAAGGAGGCCGGCGCCACCTGGGGTGCGGTCAAGTATCAGTTCGGGGACATCGACGGGTTGTGGGCGGCGGTGCTGCAGCGCACCGCCGAGCGACGCGGGCAATTGCCGATGCGACCGAATCACCCGGTACCCCTGCAGGAGCGGATCGCCGCGATCATCGACACGATGTACAACGGGCTCACCGCCCCCGATTCGCGGGCCATCGAGACCCTGCGCATGGCACTGCCGCGAGAGAGCGCGGAACTCGAGCGCCTGTATCCCAAGACCGCGGCGGAACTCGCCTCCTGGGGACAGAGCTGGATCCAGGCCTGCCACGAGGCTTTTGCGGACGTCGACGTCGACCCCGTGCGGGTCGGTGCGGTCGCCGCCTTCCTGCCCGGGGCGATGCGCGGCATCACCTCGGAGCGACAACTGGGCAGCTACTCCGATCTCGATCTGGCCCGGCGCGGGCTCGCCGAAGCCATCGCCGCATATCTGCGGATGCGGTGAGCCGCTCGGGCACCGGGGACCATCGGCCCTAGGAGGCTGACACCTCGCCGGCGCAGGCTTGGGAGGTTCCCCGCTCCATCGGGGACCACAGGGGGTGGGCGGATGCTGCGCGGCTACGGCTGGAACTGCTGCCCGCCCGAAGGATCGCGCGCCCCCGGGCTGGATCTCACAGATACCATACAGGGTAGGGGTATATAGTTCCGGCGGGTTACACATCCGAACACAGGGAGGGACCATCATGACCGAGACACCCGACTCGACCGCTCCGGCACCGGAAGCCGTTCCGGTTGCAAACACCGACGGGCGTCAGCGCCCCAATCGGCTCTACCAGTCGCTGGCGTGGGTCGGCATCATCGCCGGCGTGCTGTTGATCGTCGGGATGGTGTTCTTCGCCGGCGTATTCCTGGGTAGGACGGGCGGTTACGGCTGGCACCGCGGCTACCACAACGGCCAGATGGGCCCGGGCGGACCGATGAACGGGTGCCCGATGATGCGCGGCCGCGGCATGGGTCCGGGCGGGATGATGGGCCCCGGCGGCGGTATGGGTCCCGGCGGAATGATGGGTCCCGGTGGCATGGAACCCGACGAGATGGGGCCCGGACGGATGGGGCCGAGTCGTAGCCCGGCAAGTACCGCTCCGATGACGCCGCCTTCTCCTCAGCGCCCTTCCTGACGGTCATCCGCCTCGAGGGCGGGCGGATTACAAGCGATTGGGCCGATCCCGCATGACGATGGGTAGTCATCGTGTGAGTTTGCTGCGTTCCGGGTATGCCAGGCCGATGTGATAGCTCGGCTCGGCACGCGACCTGAGCTCTGAGAGATGGAGCAGCAGCTATGTCATCACGGTGGTTCGGTGGGCGCCGACGCGAGATCGGTGGCGGGATTCGCACGATAGTCGGCGTGGTAGCTGCGACGGTGTCGGTCGGCGGGGCGGTGCTGGCGGTGGCGCCGTCGGCGTCGGCACAGCCGTGCCCCGACGTCGAGGTGGTGTTCGCCCGCGGTACCGGCGAACCACCGGGGATCGGGGGGACCGGCCAGGCGTTCGTCGACGGGCTGCGCTCGCAGGCCGGCTCCCGGTCGGTCGACGTCTACCCGGTCGCCTACGAAGCCAGCTCAAACTTCGGGGGTGGCATCGACTTCGCCCGCACCGTGGTCGACGGCATCCGGGACGCCGGCTCCCATATCGAGTCCACCGCGGCGAACTGTCCCAACACCCGCATCGTGCTCGGCGGTTACTCGCAGGGCGCCGCACTGGCCGGGTACGTCACCGCGGCCGCGATCCCGGATTCGGTGCCGGCGGCCTTCCGCTCCTACATTCCGCAGCCCATGCCACCGGAGGTGGCGAATCACGTTGCGGCGGTGGTGCTGTTCGGCGAACCGTCGGACGAGTTCATGAACGACAACGGCGTGCCGCCGGTGGTGATCGGTCCGCTGTACGTGCCCAAGACCATCAGCCTGTGCGCGGATGGCGACACGATCTGCAACGGCGCGCCCAGTGGCGCGCCATCGATCGCGCACGCGCTGTATGGCATGAACGGATTGACCGGTCAGGGGGCGGCGTTCGCGGCGCGCCGGCTCTAGCAGGGGCGTGGTCATCGTTGCGCCGCAGCGAGGGTGGAGCCCCCTGTCAGGATTGAACTGACGACCTACGCTTTACAAGAGCGTTGCTCTACCACTGAGCTAAGGAGGCGTGGCCGAACCGGCTCAACCGGTCACGACCGCCAACAGCCTATCCGGTCAGCCCTCGTCGTCCTCGCGGGACAGCCGCTCGCTGCGGACCCGTTCGGGGGCGACCGGGCGCGGGCCGGAGTAGCGCCGCCGCCCCGGCAGCGGGATCCGGTCGGCGATGTTGCTCAGCGGATTGACCACCAGGCTCAGGGTGGTCACCGCCTCCCGCAAGGTCTCGATCGTGGGTGCCAGTGCCTCTAACCCCGGAGTCAGCCGGTTGAGGGTGTCGGCGACGTCGGCCAACTGCTCCAGCGGCCCGTGCCGGGCGGTCAGCTTGTCGATCAAACCGCCGTCGGCCAGCAGCCGATCGGCAATCCCCTCCTCGGCCAGCAGCCGGTCGGCAATCCCCTCCTCGGCCAGCAACCGCTCCAGCAGTCCGTCCTCACCCAGCAGCCGGGCGGCGACACCCTCGTCGGCCAGCACCCGTTCGAACAACCCGTCCTCGGCCAGTAACCGGTCGACGAGTCCTCCCGGGGCCAGCGCGCGATCCAGCCCGCCACCCTCGGCGGTCATCCGATCCAGCACACCGTCGGGAGCGGTCAGCCGGTCGATCAGCCCGCCGGGACGCATCAACCGGTCCAGGGGACCGTCCGGCGCCAGCGCTCGGCCGAGCGGTGCATCCTCGTCGACCAACTGGGCGATTCTGTTCGCCCGGCTGATGGTGTCCTCCAGGCCGAACACCTGGGCCACCGAGCTCGGTCCCATCGGCACACCGGCCTCGGTGAACGATCGTTTGGCCAGCTCAATGCCCGCTTCGGCGACCCCCAGACCCAGGTCGGCCGCCGCGAGGCCGGCCCGCATCGGTACCGTCGCCATCCCCACCAGCGCCTTAGCCAGGTCCATCTGACAAGTGTATGGGCGTCCGATGCCGCTACCGGCGGTATCGCTCCGATCAGGAAGAACTGCGACTCACAGGAACCTCACAGTCGCCGTGCAGGTTGTATTCACCAAGATGGGAGGAGATTGACAACTATGACCGCAGCAGCGACACCCGAGACCAAGCCCGAAGCGCGAGTCCTCGTGGTCGACGACGAGACCAACATCGTCGAGCTGCTCTCGGTGAGCCTGAAGTTCCAGGGTTTCGAGGTCCACACCGCCGCGAACGGTCCCGCCGCGCTCGACCGCGCCCGCGAGGTGCGGCCCGACGCGGTGATCCTGGACGTGATGATGCCCGGGATGGATGGCTTCGGCGTGCT
>CAZHUU010000249.1:0-3729 GCA_964535335.1 uncultured Mycobacterium sp. | reverse complement strand
GGAGACGGACGAGGACCGCGACGCGATCCACGAGGAACCAGCACAGGCCCGCGACGAGATCCCGTGGGACCGGAGGTGGACCGACCCGGACTGGCGGAGCGAGCCCAGCGAGGCGATGCAGACCTTGATCGAGCAGATCTGGCCGGAGCCGAGATTTTCGATGCTGTTCCGGATCAAGGCGGGCTACCTGCTGGCCTCCAGGGAGGAGGACGGGCTGGCGATCCCCACAACGAGCGACTCGGCGTTGGCGCAGGAACTGGCGGCGATGATCTACCAGGACCTGCGCAGCGACGGCCTGCCGGAGCGCTAACCGACTCGTCCTCGCTGTTCGACCCGGCGACCGACCGGCCCACCGATCCGCGCAGCATCGACCCCGGCGGCGCCGACCTGCCGCCGCCGGCACCGCAAGTCGACGCCGATCCCGTCGATGCGGCGCTGCTGAGCCCCACCGATTTCGTCCCCGGCACCGACGTGCTCGTGCCCTCCGGCGCTAAGGCGCGGGTGCAGGCCAACATCGCCGCGCTGAAGCTGGTCACCAGCCTGCGTGAGGCGGCCCGCGCGGCGACCCGCGACGAGCAACAGGTGCTGGCCGCCTGGTCGGGCTGGGGAGCGGTGCCCGAGGTGTTCGACAAGCGCAATGACCGCTTCACTGCCGAACGCACCGAGTTGGCAGCACTGCTCAGCCGTGATGAGTACCAGCGTGCGGAGGCCTCGATCCTCAATGCGCACTACACCGATCCCGCGGTCGCGGCGGTGATGTGGGAGGCGTTGCTTAAGGCCGGCTTCACCGGCGGCCGAGTCCTCGAACCCGGTTGCGGCAGCGGCACATTCATCGGCCATGCCCCCGCATCGGCGGTGATGGTGGGGGTGGAGGTCGACCCCATCACCGCGGGAATCGCCGCCGCGCTCTACCCGTCGGCACAGATCAGAAACGAGGGTTTCGAGCAGACCCGTGTACCGCAGGATTCCTTCGCGGCCACGATCGGGAATGTCCCCTTCGGCCGCTACGTGGTGCATGACCCCGCCTACAACCCGACCGGCCAGCACTCGATCCACAACGCATTCATCCTCAAGTCACTCGCTTTGACCGCACCCGGCGGCTACGTCGCTGTGCTGACCAGCCGGTGGACCCTCGACGCCGTCTCGGACAAAGCCCGCACAGAGATGGCCGAGCGCGCCGACCTCATCACCGCCCTGCGGCTGCCCTCCCAGGCCTTCTCCCGCGTCGCGGGCACCGAGGCGGTCACCGATCTGCTGATCCTGCGCCGGCGCACCGAGCCGCGCAGCGCGGAGGACAAACCGATCTGGCTGCAATCCACACCGTTGGAGATCGGCGAGCAACGCCTAGACGTCAACGCCTACTTCCAGGCACATCCGGGCAATGTGCTCGGCCAGATGGCTGTGGGACATGGCATGTACGGCAGCGCCAACCTCGTCGTCTCCGGCCGCTCCGGCCCAGACCTGGCCGCACAGATGCGCGACCTGCTCGAACCCGTCATCGCCGCCGCGGTATCCGACGGGCGGGGGTTGACCGCCACGCCCGCTTCGCTGACCACCGTCTCTGAGCGCTCCTTCGACCCCGGCCTGCTCAGCCCGGCCGATCAGGGCGAGCTGACACCGCTGTACACCTTGCGCTACAACGCCGACCACAGCCGCTTCGAAGAGTGGACCGGGCACACCTGGGAACCCCGGCGGGTCCCCAGGTCCCGGGAGGCAGAAACCCGACAGCTCATCGACCTGCGCGATGCCGCCAACACCCTCATCGCCGCACAGCGCGACGGTCGCAGCGCTGCCGAACGCAACCAGGTCCGCGGCCACCTCAACTACCTCTACGACCGCTACGTGCGGGTGCACGGCCCGCTCAACCGGTTCACCTGGGTCATCCCCGCCGACATCACCCAGGACGTCCATGACCGCAAGGTCGCCGAGGCGGAAACCAAGTGGCGCGAGCAGGAAGGGGAACCCGGCAGGCCCTACACCGGCGAGGTACCCCCACAGCTGGCCGAGGAATGGGACACCAAGGCCTGGCAGCAGCGCGATCCCCACAAGCGCCGCGCCCACCTCGACGCCTTCAAAGACGATCCGGGTTGGGCTGTGGTCGCGGCCCTGGAAATCTTCGACGAGGCCACCGGCGAGGCCCGCAAGGCACCCATCTTCTCCACCGACCTGCTCAGCGCACCGGTCGAAGTCAGCCGGGCGGGCAGCCCCGCCGAAGCGCTGGCGATCAGCCTGCACCGCCGCCGGCGCGTCGATCTGTCCTTGATCGCCGAGCTGCTCGACACCGACACCGACACCGCCCGAGCGCAACTGCGCGGGCTGGTCTATCCCCGCCTGGAGGATCCCGGCGAACTCATCCCGGCCAGCAGGGCGCTGTCGGGCAACGTGCGGGTCAAGCTCGCCCAGGCCATCGAGGCCGGCCGCGAGGATCCGGTGATCTACAACGACTACATCACCGCGCTGAAGGCCGTGGTTCCCGCTGACCGCACCGCAGAGGAGATCAAGGCGCGACCGGGCGCACCGTGGATTCCGGCCGATGTGGTGGCGCAGTTCGCGCGGGAAACCTTTGGAACACAGTCGGTCACCGCCGAACACCTGGCCGGGCGTTGGGTCGTCGAGGTCACCTCGTGGATGCGCCGGGGCCGGCTGTTGACCGAAACGTGGGGCATGGAAGGCAGGGGTCTCGACGCGATCAGCCTGCTCGAAGCGCTCTGCAATTCCCGCTCAGTCGTGGTGAATAACGACGACGGGACCCTCAACGCCGAAGCGACCTTCGCCGCCCAAGCCAAGTGCGCCAAGATCGGTGAGGAGTTCCAACGCTGGGTGTTCACCGACGAATACAACCAGCGCTTCCGATCTTTGGTCGCGCCCCGCCACGATGGGCAGCACCTCCCACTGCCGGGCCTGTCGGAGAAGATCACGCCGCATCCCTACCAGCGTGACGCCATTGCCCGAATCCTCGCCGAGCCGACGACGTTGATCGACCATGTTGTCGGCGCCGGCAAGACCGGCGTCATGGTCGTGGCCGCCTACCAGCTGCGTCGCCTCGGCCTGGTGCGCCAGCCCTGGGTCGTGGTTCCTAACCACATCTGCGAGCAAGTAGGCAGAGGGGCCCTGTCCCGGGTAACTGGGGCGAAAATCCTTCTGGGACAGACCAACACTGATGCCGATGGGCGCCGTCGGCTGATCGCGCAGTCGGCGGCCTCGGACTGGGACATGGTGATCGTGCCGCAGTCGATGTTCAAACTGATCGGCGTCAGCGAGGCGACGAAGGCGAAATACATCGAAGAGCAGCTGCACGCGCTGCGGGCGCAGATGGAAACGGCGCAGACCCCACGCTCCAAAAAACGCATCGAGTTGGCCATCAAGAACGCCAAGAAGCGCCTCGACCAGAAGCTCAGCCAGGCCAACAAGGACACCGGCTTGACGTGGGAGTCAAGCGGCGCGGACTACCTCTTCGTGGACGAGGCGCACCACTTCAAGAACCTCCAAAGACTCTGCAACATCGAAGAATTGAGCTACACCCAGTCCTCGGAGCGCGCCGAGGATCTGGCCCTCAAGCTTGAAGTTCTGCGTCAGCGCCGCCGCGACGAAGCCGCCATCGCCGGTATCCGCGGCGATCAGTATGTCGAGCGGGTCGCCACCTTCGCCACCGGAACACCGATCGCCAACTCACTCGGAGAGCTATGGGTGATGCAGCGCTATCTGCGCCCGGATCTACTGGAGGCGGCC
>CAZHUU010000248.1:0-3765 GCA_964535335.1 uncultured Mycobacterium sp. | reverse complement strand
CCACCAGGTGCGCCAGCGCCGGGTCGGTGCCGCCGGGCAGGTCGTCGACCGGCCACCAGCGCAGGTCCAGCGACTCGTCGCTGATCGCGATGTCGGCGTCCGCCGGCGCCCGCGCGATGAACTGCAGATCCAGGTGCCGGGTCGGCACCCCCAGCGAGCAGGTGACCGGGTGCACGTGGACGGCCCCCAGGTCCGGTTCGATCCGCAGGCCGGCGACGCCGGACTCCTCGACCGCCTCGCGCAGCGCGGCGGCGACGATGTCGGTGTCGCCGTCCTCGCAGTGCCCGCCGAGCTGCACCCAGCGGCCCAGCCGGGGATGCAGGGTCAACAGCACCTGATCGCCCGTATCGGAGACGACCAGGGCCGAGGCGGTGATGTGTCCCGGTACGCAGCTGCGCCGGCAGCTGTCCTCCCGGCCGAGCAGGAACGCCAGCACCGAATGCCGCAGCGTGTCCTGGGCGGCGTCCGGCGCGGCCCAGTCGGTCAGCAGGGCGATCGCCGACTCGCGCACCGGGTCGGTCATCGGCGCACCAGCAGATCCCCGAGGGGGGCGGGGTCGCGGGGTCGCGGCGGCTCGGCGGGGTAGCCCACCGCGACCGCGCCCAGCGGCTGCCAGTCGGCGGGCAGCACGAGGCTGTCGCGGACCAGATCGGCGGCGAAGATCGTCGAGCCGATCCAGCAGCTGCCCACCCCGCGCACGGCCAGCGCCACCAGCAGGGCCTGCACCGCGGCGCCGACCGCGACGGTGAACATGGTGTGCTCGGCGGCGGTCCGGGCCGCGTCCGGATAGGAGTGGGCGCCGTCGGGCACCAGAAACGGGATGAGCACCTCGGGTGCGTCGTAGAGGATCTGCCCCCGGGCCACCCGCCGCTCGACGGCATCGGCGGGCTTGCCGTCGGCGGCCAGGTCGGCGCGCCACTTGTCCTTCATCCGGTCCAGCAGCGCCATCCGGCGCCCGCGGTCGGCCAGCCAGACGAACCGCACCGGCCGGGTGTGGTGCGGGGCCGGCGCGGTCAGCGCCTCGGCCACCGCGGACTCGATCAGCTCCGGGGCGACCGGATCGGACGCGAACTGGCGCACCGATCGGCGCAACAGCTGGGCCTGCCGACGGCCGAGTTCGATCGACTCGGCGGTGCCGAGCCAGAACAGGTCGTCCTCGCCGCCGCGCAGCAGCCGGGCTGCGGTGGACCCGTCGTCGGCGAGGCCAAGCCCGCGCACCACCGCGACCGGCACCGCGGTGAGCTTGCCCTTGACCAGATCGGCGGCCGCGGCGATCTCGTCGGCGACCGCGACCTCGGTGACCACCAGTTCGTTGCCGTGCCCGTCGACCGCGCCGGCGTAGCCGTAGAGCACCGGCAGGCCCGCCGAGCCGATCGCGGCGTCGGTCTGCCCGTTGCGCCAGGCCCGGCCCATGGTGTCGGTGATGACCACCCCGACGTCGACGCCGAGACTGTCCCGCAACGCGTTTCGCAGCATTGCGGCGCTGCCGTCGGGATCGATGGGCAGCAGCGCCAACTCGGTCGAGCCGACATTGGACCCGTCCACGCCTGCGGCCGCCTGCACCAGGCCGAGCCGGTTCTCGGTGATCAGGGTTCGGCCCTTGCGGGCCAGCACCCGGACGGCCTCCTCGTCGATCAGCCTGCGTCGCAGGGCATCCCGCTCCTCGGGGTCGGCCGACGCTGGAACGATGCGGCCCTCGCACTTGGACAGCACCTTGCTGGTGACCACCAGCACGTCGCCGTCGCGCAACCAGGGCGCAGCGGTGGTGACGGCCGCCGCGAGATCGTCACCCGGCCGGAACTCGGGCAGCCCCGGCACGGGCAGGATCTCGACGGTCGCGGCCGTGCCGTGTTCCTGGCTCACCTCGCGACACCGGCGAGATCGATTCCGGTGCGCACCATCTCGGCGGTGGCAGCCGGATCGGACATCAGCAGGGGGATCGACTTCACCGTCATTCCAGGCACATCCGCACGATCACCCTCGTGGACCAGCCAGTAGTCCAGGATGCCGGTGGCCGACCTGGCGCCGAAATGCCTTGCGACGGCGTGCGAGGTGCTCTCGACGCCGACGACGGACAGGCAGTCGTCGGCCATGCCGCGCAACGGCTTTCCACCGATGATGGGCGAGTAGCCGATGACTGGCGCCCCGGTGGTGCGCAGCGCGCTGCGGATGCCGGGGATCGCCAGGATCGCGCCGATGCTGACGACCGGGTTGGACGGCGCCAGCATGACGACGTCGGCGTCGGTGATCGCGTCGGCGACTCCCGGCCCGGCGGTGGCCTTTTCGGCGCCGATGAAGGCGAAGCTGTGGGTCTCCACCTGCGCCCGGTAGCGCACCCACCACTCCTGGAAGTGAATCGCCTTGCGGTCGCCGGTTTCCGGATCGGTGATCACCACATGGGTTTCGCAGCGGTCGTCGCTGGCGGGCAGTAGTCGCGCGCCGGGCGACCAGCGGTCGCACAACGCCTCGGTGACCTGCGAGAGCGGGTATCCGGCCCGCAGCATCTGGCTGCGCACCAGATGGGTCGCCAGATCGCGGTCGCCGAGCCCGAACCAGTCCGGTTGCACGCCGTAGGCGGCCAATTCCTCCTTGGCATGCCAGGTCTCGTCGCGGTGCCCCCAGCCGCGTTCCGGGTCGATCCCGCCGCCCAGGGTGTACATGCAGGTGTCCAGGTCGGGGCAGATCCGCACGCCGTGAATCCAGGCGTCGTCGCCGATGTTGACCACCGCGGTGAGCTCATGATCAAGATCGCCTGCGGCTCCGGAGATCTGGCCGGCGAAATGGCCCAGACCCAGCAGGCGCTGCACTCCGAGCAGGAACTTTGCGCCCCCCACGCCTCCCACCAGAACAGTGATCTTCACACCGACCGACACTAGGCGGTCGGTGTCCGCGGGGCGCACGCGGTCACGCCTGGGTCACTGTGATGAAACGCCGGAGTGTCGACACGCCGGAATCCGCGAGGAAAATGGTATTTATTTCCGTTGAATCGCTTGACCGGACCTCACAACCCGTGTCTAATCACATCAGTGTCATTTCCTGTTCTACCTGCCGGTTTCGGTGTCGCAGACGGGGATTCGACCAAATGTTCGAATATCGATGCGGGGATCGACTAGACCAGGTGAGGAGGCGGAGATGTCCTACGAGCACCTAATCGGATCGCTTGGGGCGCCGCATACCATTACCGGCCCGTCGAATTCGGGGACGACGGCACGCGCTCACCTGAGTTTGGTGCCCGAACCGGTTTTCGATGTGGTTCCGGAAAGCGGCGAAGAAGACCAATGGCAGGAACGCGCATTGTGCGCGCAGACCGATCCGGAAGCGTTCTTCCCCGAGAAGGGCGGATCGACCCGGGAAGCCAAGCGCATCTGCCTCGGCTGCGAGGTCAAGGACGCCTGCCTCGACTACGCCCTGGCCCACGATGAGCGGTTCGGCATCTGGGGCGGGCTGTCCGAGCGCGAGCGCCGCCGCCTCAAGCGCGGCATCATCTGACGCTGTTCTAGTCCGCGCCGAGGCTCGGGTCGATCACCGACGGATCGACGTCCAGATAGGTGGCGACCTGCGCCACCAGAATCTCATGCAGCAAATCGGTGAGATCGATCGAATCCTTCGCCCGTCGTTCGATCGGCTTGCGGAACAACACAATTCGGGCTCGCGTGGCATTACCGCGAACGTCCACCCCGGCCGGGATCAGCCGGGCCAGCGCGATGGGGCCGTCGGCCACCACCTCCGGCGGCCACTGCACACTGTCCGGATCCTTCGGTGCGA
>CAZHUU010000247.1:0-3822 GCA_964535335.1 uncultured Mycobacterium sp. | reverse complement strand
TGTCGATATCGGGCATCGACGCGCGCTCGGGGTTGAGGAAGCGCTCGAACAGCAGACCGTGCTCGATGGGGTCGATGTCGGTGATCCGCAGCGCGTAGGCCACCAGCGATCCGGCGGCCGAACCGCGGCCGGGGCCGACCCGGATGTCCACCGAGCGGGCGTGGTTGATCAGGTCGGCGACGATGAGGAAGTAGGACGGGAAACCCTTGTCGCAGATGACCTCGATCTCGTAGCCGGCCCGCTCGGTGTAGTCGGCGGGCACCCCGTCCGGGAACCGGCGGGCCAGGCCGGCGTCCACCTCGCGGCGCAACCAGGTGGCCTGGGTGTAGCCCTCGGGCACCGGGAAGATCGGCATCCGGTCCCGGGGCGTCCATACGTCGGCGTAGGACTGCACCCGCTCGGCGATCAGCAGGGTGGAGTCGCACGCCTCGGGGATCTCGGTGTCCCAGATCTCGCGCATCTCGGCCGCCGACTTGAGGTAGTAGCCGTCGCCGTCGAACTTGAACCGGTTCGGATCCGACAACGTCTTGCCGGTCTGCACGCACAGCAGCGCCTCGTGGTTGTGCGCGGCCTCGCGGGTGACGTAGTGGCAGTCGTTGGTGGCCAGCGGCCGGATCCCCAGCTTGCGGCCCACCTCGAGCAGGCCTTCCCGGACCCGGCGCTCGATGGACAACCCGTGGTCCATAAGTTCCAGGAAGTAGTTGTCCGGTCCGAAGATCTCGCGCCACTTGGCGGCCGATTCGAGCGCCTCGCGGTCGTGGCCCAGGCGCAACCGGGTCTGCACCTCACCGGAGGGGCAGCCGGTGGTGGCGATGATGCCCTCGGCGTGTTCGGCGATGATCTCGGCGTCCATCCGCGACCACTTGCCCAGCTGGCCCTCGAACGACGCCCGCGACGAGAGCCGGAACAGGTTGCGCAGGCCGGTCGCGTTCTCGGCCACCATCGTCAGGTGCGTGTACGAGCCGCTGCCGGAGACGTCGTCGCTCTTCTGCCCCGGATCGCCCCACAGGATGCGGCGGGTATCGAAGCGCGAACCGGGGGCCACGTACGCCTCGACACCGATGATCGGTTTGATGCCGACCTTGGTGGCCGCGGTGTAGAACTCGCTGGCACCGAACATGTTTCCGTGGTCGGTCATGCCGATGGCGGGCATCTCGAGGCGCTGCGCCTCGGCGAGCATCGGGGTGATCTTCGCCGCACCGTCCAGCATCGAGTACTCGGTGTGGTTGTGCAGGTGCACGAAGCTGTTGCTACCCATAGGCCCGTCAGTCTAGGGCCGTCGACCGACACCTCCGGCGTGTCGCGGCCCGTGTCCCGCAACTCGCTCGGCCGGGTTGCGAAGCGCCCGGGTCAGGTGCCGTCGCGCAGCATCCGGGCGATCTCGGTGGCCTGCTCGGCGGTCACCTCACCGGACAGCTGCAACGTCTGGCCGTCGATCCGCTCGGTGATGTTGGGGGCCCATACCACCAACCCGCCCCGCATGAACGCGGCCTGCTGGCCGATGTGGGCGCCGGTGAACCGGGCGAAGTCGGCCGCCGATTCCGCGGTCAGGGAGATCTGCACGGTGTGGCCGTCGGCCAGCGGATTCCGGAACGAATCCGCGTTGGTCAACTGCAACCGGACCTCCTCGGGTCCCAGCTCGTACACCGCGGTGCGGGCGATGTCGCAGGTGCGCAGGGGCTGCTCGGGCGGCGCCGGCACGACCGGGGGGCACTGCTCGGGTTTGGTGACGAAGGCGGTGCGCACCGGGCGCACCGCCAGCGGCTTGATGGTGGGCGCCGCGGTGGCGCTGGTGGTCGGCGGGACCGGCGCGGCCTGCCGACGCTCGCGCGGTGCCAACAGCGTGCTGAGCAGCGGCACCATGATCGCCGCGATGGCCAGCGCCGCGGTGATCGTGATGAGGATGCGCCGGTTCCGGCGGGCGGGATCGGTCATGGTTGCACGGCCTGATCGCCCCGGGCCCGCCGCACGGCGTCCACGGTGAACACCACCAGCGCCACCCAGATCAACGCGAAGCCGATCCAGCGGCCCGGCGGCATCGGCTCGTGGCCGACCAGCACGCCCCAGGTCATCTGCATGGCGGGATTGAGGTACATCAGCAGCCCCAGCGTGACCAGCGGCAGCCGGTGGGCCGCGGCGGCGAAGAACAGCAGCGGGACGGCGGTGATCGGTCCGGACAGGATCATCAACGCCAGGTGGCCGGGACCGTGGTTGGTGAACTGGCCGTGCCCGGCCAGTTGCAGGGCGACGATGTAGCCGATCGCCAACGGGGCGGCGATCGCGGCCTCCAGCCCGACGCTGACCGGCGGATCCACCGGCACCACCTTCTTGACCGCCCCGTACAGCCCGAACGACGAGGCCAGCCCGAGCGCGACCACCGGCACATCGCCCACCTCAACGGAGAGCAGGATGACCGCGGCCAGCGCGATCAGCAGGGCCACCAGCTGGGCCCGGTTGAGCCGTTCGCGGAAGATCAGCACCCCCAGGAGCACGCTCACCAGCGGGTTGACGAAGTAGCCGAGCGCGGCGTCGACGACGTGGCCGTTGTTGACCGCGTAGACGTAGATGGCCCAGTTGGCCGAGATCAGCGCCGACGCGCACACCAGCAGCAGCCAGCTGCGCCGGGTGATCCGGGCGAGGTCGCCCATTCGGCGGGTGACCAGCAGCAGGGCCGTCATTACGACCAACGTCCAGACGATGCGGTGCGCCAGCACCTCGACCGCGCCGGCCGGCTTGAGTAGCGGGAAGAAGGCCGGGAAGACGCCCCAGGAGGCATAGGCCCCCACCCCGAACAGCAGGCCGGCGGCCCGGGTCTCGCCGGCGCGCTGCCCGATCGCGGTCACGACCCGCTGCGCAGCACATCCAGCGCGTGCTGCAGATCGGCCGGATACGGGCTGGTGATCTCGATCCGCCTGCCGTCGGCCGGGTGCGCGAACGTCAGCGACCGGGCGTGCAGCCACTGCCGTTCCAGGCCGAGCCGCTTGGCCAGGACCGGGTCGGCGCCGTAGGTCAGGTCACCGGCGCAGGGGTGGTGCAGCGCGGCGAAGTGCACCCGGATCTGGTGTGTGCGACCGGTTTCCAGGTGGACGTCCAGCAGGCTGGCGGCCCGGAACATCTCCAGGGTGTCGTAGTGGGTGATGCTGTGCCGACCGCCCTCGGTGACCGCGAACTTCCACTCGCCCCCGCGATGCCTGCCGATCGGCGCGTCGATGGTCCCGCTGGACGGATCGGGATGGCCCTGCACCACGGCGTGGTAGCGCTTGTCGACGGTGCGCTGTTTGAACGCGCGCTTGAGCACGGTGTAGGCGTGCTCGGACAGGGCGACCACCATGACGCCGGAGGTGCCCACGTCGAGCCGTTGCACGATGCCCTGCCGTTCGTGGATGCCCGAGGTGCTGATCCGGAAGCCCGCGGCGGCCAGCCCGCCGAGCACGGTCGGGCCGTGCCAGCCGACTCCGGCGTGCGCCGCGACCCCGGGCGGCTTGTCGACGGCGACGATGTCGTCGTCGGCGTACAGGATGGTCATGCCCTCGATCTCGACCGGCGTGTTCTCCGGCGGCGCCGGCTCCTCCGGGAGCCGCACGTGCAGCCAGGCGCCCTCCTCGAGCCGGTCGGACTTGCCGACCCGGGCGCCGTCGATCTCCACACCACCGTCTTCGGCGATGGTGGCCGCGGCGGTCCGCGACAGGCCCAGCAGCCGGGCCAGCCCGGCGTCGACGCGCATGCCGGCCAGACCCTCGGGAACCGGCATCGACCGCTCGGTCATCAGGCCGTCTCGGCCTTGGGGTCTGTTGCGTCGGAGTGGCGCGGGCGGCGGCCGAC
>CAZHUU010000246.1:0-3861 GCA_964535335.1 uncultured Mycobacterium sp. | reverse complement strand
CAGCGCCGCAGCGTCGGCGGAGTAGGCGTACATCACCGAGGCGTCCTGTGCCCAGAACTCCTGGTAGGCGGCTTCGGTTGCGGCGATGGCGGGAGTGTTCACCCCCAGGAAATTGGTGGCGATCAGCGTTTCCAAAGTGTTGCGGTTCAATTCGATGACCGGCGGCGGGATCACCCCGGCCCGTGCGGTCTCGAACGCCGAGGCGGCTTGCGCGGAGGCGGCGGCGGCCTGTTCGGCCTGGCCTGCCGTGGCGGTCATCCACGCCACATACGGTGCGGCGGCGGCGGCCATGCTCGCCGAGGACGGTCCTTGCCAGGCGCCGGCGGCCAGGCCGTTGACCACCGCCTGGAACGCTTGGGCGGCCAGTGCCTGCCACGCGGCCGCGGAGGCGGCCAGCGAGGTCGAACCCGGGCCGGCGTAGATGCGTCCCGAGTTGATCTCCGGCGGCAACACGGCGTAGTCCGGCGGCGCCAAGGCAGGCAAGGTCACGGTGCACTCCCCGTCAAGCGGGAAATCCTCTTAGAGCAGCGCGCCGGTGGCCGCGGCGACGTCGATCGCCTCGTATCCGGCCCCGTTGGTTGCTAGGTTCACCGCCCCGCGCTGGTGGAACATGTCGGCCACCATGGCTGCGGCCTGATACACCGCGCCGTGGGTGGACAGCGACGCCGCCAGCAGCGCACTGGTCTCTTCCAGCCCCGGAGGGATGACACCCATGGTGGGTGCGGCTGCTGCCGCGCTCGCGCCGGTCATCGCCGACCCGAGGCCCATCATCGTCGCCGCACCGGCGGCCATCTCTGCGGGTTCCACTGAAAAGAAGCTCATGACTTAACCTAACCCTCCCCGTGTTGTGGTGCTGGACACAGCGTACCTGACGTTTGCCAGGGATAACGCTCCTTATTGTCGTTTGCAATCAATTCAGACCTCCTGGCGGGATGGCGACTTGGGTGTAACGGGCCGACTCAGAGGACGAAATCAGCAGGCCACGGCCCGGCGGCATGGCGTGACCGCGGAATCGGCCGATGATGAACCCGGGGTCGGGGTTGCTGTCCATCATGAGCAGTGGTGCGTTTGCCTGAATCATGGTTGCGATGACCGGATCCGCGCGCTGGCCGTTGATCCAGGTGCCGAACGAACGCGTGTAGACCACGTGCAGGCCCACATCGCTTGCTCCGGCGACCAGCTGCGCCATGGTCATCCCGTTGGGGGCCCGAACGTCCAACGGGGAGTCGAACGCCCCGCTGCCGAGCCGTTCGGCGTCGTCGATGATGAGGAACATCCGCGGCCCCGACCACTGATGGGCCAGGCTTGCCTCCAGCGACAGTCCGGGGGCCGGAGCTCTCTCGGCCAGGCGGGCAGCCAGATCAGTCATGAGGGCTTTGATCCCGTCGGGCTGGTAGGCCCAGCCCTGCAGGAAGTCTCCGCCGAGTTCCTGCAGCAATTCCCGCCGCGGGGTCACCAGCCAGACCTGAGCCCGTTCGCGCGGATCGGCCGGATCGGGGACCGCGGCGTCAGCCCCCGGGGCATACACCCGCGCGATCTCGGAGAGCACCGTGCGGCACAGGGTGGTCCGGCCGCACTTGGCTTGGCCGGTGACCAACAGGTGCGGGCCGTCGAGGCTGACCGGGCGGGCGAACTCGTCCATCCCCCACAGCACCGAGGCCAATGGCGAGCCGCTGCTGGTGCTGCGGGCCAGGGTGCGCAGGTCTGCCAACGACAGCGCGTCGGGCAGGCGGCGCACGGAGGGAGCCGGGTTGTAGCCGGCCGCGACACGGCGCACCGCCGCGACCACGCTGGAGGAGTCGAACACCTCGTTAGGCGTGCCCGACAACGCCGGGCGGGCGGTCATCGTGTGCAGCCCGACCGGCTCAACACCCTCCCGCGGGTAGTTCTGTGCGACCATCCCCCGCCCCGGTCGTCCCACCGGAACCTTCGCCGCCTCACGGGCTTTGACGTTCTGTGAGTCGATGTCGGCGGCCAGCTTCAACTCGATCCGCGACGGGAAGGCGTGCCGCGCCCCCAGCGGCAGGTTGTTCTCCCGCAGCACCGACACCATGACGTGAATGCCGTAACTGCGGCCCTGCAGGATCAGGGTGCTGATCTGGGCGACGATCGCCTCGCGGCCGCGGATGGTGGAGGTGTCCTCGGTCAAGGCCTTGAAGTCGTCGATGACCAAGAACACGTCGCCGTAGGGGTCCTCGGGCACCGGCCCGGGCTCGTCGCCGAACTTGCGCCGGCGGAACTGCTCGACACCGTTGACCCCGCACTGCGGGAAGCTGCGCTGGCGTGAGGCCAGCAGCTCCATCAACTCCGCCACGGTCCGGCGGATGCCGTCTTCGTCCAGGGCGTAGGCCACCGACCCGACATGCGGTAGTTCGGCGAGCGATCCCAACGCGGGTGAGCCCAGCGCGAGAACGTAGAACTGGACGGCCTCGGGGGTATGGGTCAATGCCGCCGAGCACACCAGGCTTTGCAGCGTCGTGGTCTTGCCGGACCCGTTGCCGCCCACCACCATCACGTTGGCGCCTTCCCCAGCGGCGTTGACCAACTGCGGCTGCTGGTCCTGCTTGTAGGGGCGGTCGATGATGCCGATCGGGAACACCAGATCGCCCGGGGTGCCGTAATCCTGCGTCCACGGCTTGCCCCGATACATCTCCACCACCGCGTCGATCGGAAGCGGCTCGTCCAAGGGCGGGCACCACAACCGGAACGGCTCAAAGTCGATCTGGCGCAGCTGGTCACGGATCACCAGCCCGACCGTCGGGGTCGAGGGGTCCTCGTCCTCACTGCCGCCCTGCCCATCGAGGTCGGCTTGTCCGTCACTGCCGGCAATGCCTTCCAGGCCAAGATCCATCGGCGCGGCCTGGACCGCGGCGTCGGCCGGATGATCGCCGTTGCTGGTGATGGACTCAGGAAGCGGCAGGAAAGCGGTGGTGAACAGTTGCGGCTCAAGGTAATCCACGCCGGCGGTGGCCACGACCGTCTCCTGCTCATCGGTGTCGCGGCGCTTGCGGTATTCCCGCCAGAGGCTCTCGACCTTGAACTTCAGCAGCTTCTCCGCAGCACCCGTGCGCAGATACCCGACACCGACCTCGCGGGGCAGATTCACTGCCGCGGGCACGCCGGCGGCGGCGGCGCTGGCGGCGGTGTTGGCGCGCAACACCATCCGGTAGCCCACGTTCTCCAGGAGCTTCTCCGCGCGGCTGTCGATGTCCTGGGACGCCATCAGCATGTGCACCCAATACGAGCGGCCCTGCCGGCCGATCTGGTCGAGCACCTCCGGTGCGGACTGCTTGATCCGGAACAACTCTTTGAACTCGTCGATGACCACGACCAGCGCGGGCAGCGGTGGCAGCATGTTGCCCTTGCGGGCCTCTTTCTCCCGAATGATGTTGTAGTGCTCGGCGTCGTCGGCATCGACCGAATCGCAGATCTGCTTGCGGCGGGCGATCTCGCCCCACATCGCGTCGATGAAGCGATCCATCAAGCCGCCCTGATCCTTTTCGAGGTCGGTAATGACGTGGCTCACGTGGGGGCATCCCTCGAAGGGTTTGACGCCGGCCCCTCCCTTGCAGTCGGCCAGCACGACCTGGACATTCTCGGGTGGATGACCGAGGAAAATTGAGGTGAGGAGCGTCCGCAAAGCTGTGGTCTTACCGGAGCCCGTGGTGCCCGAAAGAACACCATGCGGGCCGTCGCCGCCCTGGTTCATGTCTTTCATGTCCAGGAGCACCAACTCGCCGGTATCGGTCCGATTGCCGAATGGAATCCGCAGCCGCTCATGGGAATTGATGTCGGAGTGCTGTGCCCACAGCTTGTCGAAGTCGATGTGGGCGGGGTCGGTGATCCCCCAATAGGCAAGGA
>CAZHUU010000245.1:0-3882 GCA_964535335.1 uncultured Mycobacterium sp. | reverse complement strand
CGCCCAGACCCCAGCCCCAGGCGATCGAGTTGTAGTCGCCGGTAGCGCCCGTCGTCGTCGGGAACCCGCCGGTGACCACCTGGGCGACCACCCCGACGCCGAACAGGATCAGGATCATCGTTCCGAAGAACTCGGCGGAACACTCGCCGAGCAGCTGGCTGCGCTTCATGGCGTCGTTCTTACCCGCCTGCGCCCGGCTGGTCGCCGGAATGCGCATCGTCGCCGACCGAAGCAGCTGGTTTTGTCTGCCGAGAGCGTTAATACCGCGCGGAAGTCTTTGCGATGCGGGTATACCCGACACATGGCACTGAACAAGCTCGCGTTGGCTGTCCTCGCCGCGGTGGCGGCCGCGGCGATCGCGGTGGCTCCGTCGGCCGCGGCCGACCCGGCGTGCGTCAACCCCGACGGCACCCCGTGTCCGGTGGGGACGGCCGGTCCGGGCGGCGCCAGCGGCAGCATTCCCGGCGGTCCTGCCGGAACGGCAGGACCCGGCGGGGCGAGCGGGTCCATTCCGGGCGGCCCGAGCGGCACGGTCGGCCCGGGCGGCGCCAGCGGCTGCATCCCCTTCGTGGGGTGCGGCTCGGTCGGGCGCTAGATCGGGCTCAGTTGTCCCCGGCCGCCACCAGCTCGCGCAGCCGGACGGTGGGGTTGTCCTCGCAGAAGCCCTGCAGACGCCACTTCGTGGTGAACAGCGCCAGCATGACGCCGTCGGTGCGGGTGAGCACCTCCATGGACACCTGCCTGCCGGCGAACTCGGCGTCCTCGGGGTCGATGGCCCGGGCCACCGTGTAGGGCAGCGGCTCCAGGGTGATCGGGGCGCTGAACTCCGACGCCATCCGGTGGGTGGCCACTTCGAACTGCATGGGGCCGACGGCGGCGAGGACGGGTGCCTGCTCGCCGCGTCGATCGGACCGCAGCACCTGCACCACGCCTTCCTGCTCGAGCTGCTCGATGCCCTTGCGGAACTGCTTGTGCTTGCTCGGGTCGGTGCCGCGGGCGACGGCGAAATGCTCGGGGGAGAAGCTCGGGATCGGCGGGAACTGCACGGGCTCGTCGCGGAACAGGGTGTCGCCGGGGCGCAGCGCGGCGGCGTTGGCCAGGCCGATCACGTCGCCGGGCCAGGCGTTGTCCAGCGTGGAGCGCTGCTGGCCGAACACCGACTGCGCGTACTTGGTGACGAACGGCTTGCCGGTGGCGGCGTGGGTCAGCACGTCGCCGCGCTCGAAGGTGCCCGAGCACACCCGGGCGTAGGCGATGCGGTCGCGGTGCGCGGAGTCCATGCCGGCCTGCACCTTGAACACGAACGCGCTGAAGGCGGAGTCGACGGGGCGTAGGTTGCCTTCGACGTCGCGCTGGCCGCGCGGCGGCGGAGCGATCCGCACCAGGGTGTCCAGCAGCTGGTTGACCCCGAAGTTCAGCGCGGCCGAGGTGAACAGGACCGGGGTCGCCTCGCCGCGCAGGAACGCGTCCTGGTCGTAGTCGCCGCCGTCGGCGCTGAGCAGTTCGCACTCCTCCACGGCGTTGTCCCAGTCCACGCCCGCGGCGTCGTGGCCCTTGTCGGCGGGGATGTGCTCCTCGGGTGCGGCGGTGGCGCCGCCGGCGGTGCGGGTGAACCGGATGAAGTTGCCGGTGCGACGGTCCAGGACGCCCTTGAAGTCGCCGGCGATGCCCACCGGCCAGGTCAGCGGCGTGGGCTTGAGCTTGATGCGGTCGTTGATCTCGTCGAGCAGATCCAGCGCGTGCCGTCCCGGGCGGTCCCACTTGTTGATCACCGTGATGATCGGGATCCCGCGGTGGCGGCACACCTGGAAGAGCTTGAGGGTCTGCGGTTCCAGGCCCTTGGCCGCATCGATCAGCATGACCGCGCAGTCCACCGCCGACAGCACCCGGTAGGTGTCCTCGGAGAAGTCGGCGTGGCCGGGGGTGTCGAGCAGGTTGATGACGCAGTCCTGCCCGTCGGGGGAGGTGTAAGGGAACTGCAGTGCGGTCGACGTGATGGAGATGCCCCTGGCCTTCTCCATCTCCATCCAGTCCGAGACCGTGGAGCGCCGGCCGGCCTTGCCGTGGATGGCGCCGGCCTCGGTGATGATCTTGGCGTGCAGAACCAGGGCCTCGGTCAGCGTGGACTTACCGGCGTCGGGGTGGCTGATCACGGCGAACGTCCTGCGTCGGCCGGCCTCGGCTGAGAGGCGGTTGGCCGCCGCCGTCCCACCAGGGCTGGTCCGTTCATGCAGGTCTTGGCTCGTCATCGCGTTGTTCATCGTATTGGTCGACGCCCGCCGAGGGTTAATCGAGCGGGTTAATCGAGCGGTTAATCGAGCCGCCCGGCGTCGACCAGGCGGATCACGGCAGCGCCCGCCTCGTCGGAGGCCTCGAGGTCCACGTCGACCTCGAAGCCCCAGTCGTGGTCGCCGGCCGGGTCGTCCAGGATCTGGCGCACCCGCCACAGACCGGGCTGCCGGTCGATGATCAGCAGCGCCGGGCCCCGCGCGTCGGCTCCGATGCCCACGTCGGCGTGCTCGGCGAAGTAGTCCTCGACCACCTCCTGCCACCGCTGCGCCGTCCACCCGGAACCGGCGTCGAGCACGCCCAGTTCGTGGGAGTTCCCGCGTGCGAACAGCTCGACGCGGCGGAACAGCGCGTTGCGCACCATCGCGGTGAACGCCCGCTCGTTGCCGGTCAGCGGACGCGGGCGCGCCGGTACCGCCACCGGTGCCTCCGCCGACGGCTCGCCGCTGGTGAGCTGTTCCCATTCGTCGAGCAGACTCGAATCGACTTGGCGCACAAGCTCACCGAGCCACTCGACGATATCGGTGAGCTCCTCGGTGCGCGCGGCCGCGGGTACTCCCGACCGCAGCGCCTTGAACGCATCCGAGAGATAGCGCAGCACCGCACCCTCGGCGCGGGTCAGCCCGTACAGGCTGACGAACTCCCGGAAGGTCAGGGCCTTCTCCCACATCTCCCGCACCACCGACTTCGGCGAGAGCCTGCCGTCGGCCGCCCACGGGTTGCTGCGCAGGTACACCTCGAAGGTGTGGTGCAGCAGCTCGTCGAGCGGCTTGGGATAGCTCACCTCGTCGAGGAGCTCGATGCGCTCGTCGTACTCGATGCCCTCGGCCTTCATCGCCGCGACGGCTTCCCCTCTGGCCTTGTTCAGCTGTGCCGCCAGGATCTGACGCGGATCCTCCAGCGTCGCCTCGATCACCGAGACCACGTCCAGCGCATAGGTTTCCGAGGCCGGATCGAGTACCTCGATGGCGGCGAGCGCGAACGTCGACAGCGGCTGGTTGAGGGCGAAGTCGGGCGGCAGGTCGACGGTCAGCCGGTACCGGCGCCCGTCGGGCTCGGGCTCGTCGAGGCGCACGAGGATCCCCGCCTGCAGCAGCGAGCGGGCGATGCCGACCGCCTCCCGGATGTGGGCGAGCTGGCGCCTGCGCGGCTCGTGATTGTCGGTCAGCAGCCGGCGCATCGCGACGAACGGATCCCCGGGCCGGTCGACGACGTCGAGGATCATCGCGGTCGACACCCGCATGTTGGAGGTCAGCGGCTCGGGGGCGGCCTCCACCAGGCGCGTCATGGTGGACTCGCTCCACGGCACCATGCCCTCGGGTACCTTGCGGCGCACCAGCTTTCGGCGCTTCTTCGGATCGTCGGCGACCTTGGCGAATTGTTTGAGGTTCTCCACCTCGTGGTCGGGTGCCTGGACGACGACGGTGCCCGCGGTGTCGTAGCCGGCCCGGCCGGCCCGCCCGGCGATCTGGTGGAACTCGCGGGCGTTGAGCAGTCGGGTGCGGGTGCCGTCGTACTTCGACAACGCCGAGAAGACGACGGTGCGGATCGGCACGTTGATGCCGACGCCGAGGGTGTCGGTGCCGCAGATGA
>CAZHUU010000244.1:0-3911 GCA_964535335.1 uncultured Mycobacterium sp. | reverse complement strand
ACCGTCGCCGGCACCTGCAGGTCGGCCTGGTAGCGCCGCAGCGGCTGCGGACCGGCCACCTCGTGGGTGTTGGCCACCGCCGCCGAGGCGAACCGGCCGACCAGCTCGCTGGTCAGCCGCTTGAGCGCCACCGATGCCGCCAGCGTGCCGTCGTACTTGCCGACTGCGGCGACGACCGGCAGCTCTGAGAGCCGCCGGGCCGCCGCTTCGAGATGGCCGGCGCCCAGCCCGGCGTCGATGGCACTGGACTCCCCCAGCCGTCCCAGCGCGGCCGCGGCGTCGTCGTCGGCGAGCACCCGAAGGTCGATGCGCGCGGACACCACGCCGTCCTCGACGTCGTGCACCGAGTAGGCGACATCGTCGGCCCAGTCCATCACCTGCGACTCCAGGCACGGATGGGCCGTCGGTGCGCCGGCGCGTACCCAGTCGGCCACCGCCCGGTCATCGGCGTAGAAGCCGAACTTGCGGCCGCGCTCGCCGCGCTGCCACGGGTACTTGGTGACCGCATCCAGGCCGGCCCGGGTGAGGTTTAACCCCACGCTGTTGCCCTGGGCGTCAAGCACTTTCGGCTCGACGCGGGTCAGAATCCGGAAGTTCTGGGCGTTGCCCTCGAAACCGCCGCACCCGGCGGCGAACTCGTCGAGCGCGCGTTCGCCGTTGTGCCCGTAGGGCGGGTGGCCGATATCGTGCGCGAGGCCGGCCATGTCGACGAGGTCCGGATCGCAGCCCAGCGGGATCGCCATCCCCCGGCCGATCTGGGCGACCTCGAGCGAATGGGTCAGCCGGGTGCGGGGATTCTCGCTCTCCCGCGGCCCCACCACCTGGGTCTTGTCGGCGAGCCGGCGAAACGCCGCACTGTGCAGCACCCGGGCGCGGTCGCGGGCGAAGTCGGTGCGGTGCTCGGTGGCGGTTCCGGGCAGCGCGGCAGCCTTGGGTGGCTCGGCCACCCGTCGCTCCCGGTCGGCCGCGTCATAGCCGGCCCGCTGATTAGTCGTCACCGAGGCACAGTCTGCCAGCAGCGCCCGCCACGGTTTGCGGGGAACTCGGGCGGTCGGCCGCCCCGGCAGCACTACATTTGACGCTCATGCGCCTCGCACGTCTGCTCAGCGTCCTACTCGCCGTCCTGACGGCCGTCCCGACGGTCATGGCCCTGCTGGCCCCGTCGGCCGCCGCCGAGCCACCGTTCCGGCTGCCCGACTACGTCACCGACAACGCCGGCGTACTCAACGACAAGCAGCTCAATGACGTGCAGAAGGCCGTCGACAATCTCTACAACGATCGCCACGTGCGGCTGTGGGTGGTCTACGTGGACTCGTTCGCGCCGCAGGGCGCGATGGGGTGGGCGACGAACACCCGCACCATCAGCGACCTGACCGACTCCGACGCGATCCTGGCCATCGCCACCAAGGACCGCTCGTATGCATTCCTGGTGCCCTCGGCGGCCGCGGGCGGCAGTTCGACCAAGGTCGACAACATCCGGCGCGATCAGATCGAGCCGGCGCTGCGCGGCAACGACTGGACCGCCGCCGCGGTCAACGCCGCCAATGGACTTGGCGCCGCAGGCTCCACCGCCTCGGGCGGCGGCCTGTCCCTGGTGCCGCTGCTGATCATCGGCGCGGTCATCCTGCTGCTGGTCGCACTGCTGCTGCTGTGGAGCCGCCGGCGCCGGCGCAAGCGGCACGAAGCCGAGGTGGCGGCCGCCAAACGGGTGGACCCGACCGACCCCAACGCGCTGGCGGCGGTTCCCCTCGATGCCCTCGATGACCTGTCGCGCTCGATCGTCGTCGAGGTCGACAACGCTGTGCGCACCAGCGACAACGAGCTGGAACTGGCCGTCGAGGAGTTCGGCCAGGCGCAGACCGAGCCGTTCGCCAAGGCGGTGGAGGCGGCCAAAGTCATTCTGGCGCAGGCGTTCAACGTGCGGCAGCAACTCGACGACGAGGTGCCCGAGACCGCGGCGGAGCGCCGCGACCTGCTGACCCGGGTGATCGTCGGGGCGGCGCGGGCCAACCGGGAACTCGAGGCGCAGACCGAGGCGTTCCACCAGTTGCGGGACCTGGTCATCAACGCGGGCGACCGGTTGGACGCGCTGACCCGCCAACTGGTCGACATCACCGCGCGCCTGGAGCCCTCGGAACAGAAGCTGGCCCAATTGCATTCGCAGTTCGCCGAGTCCGCGCTGGCGTCGGTGGCCCGCAATGTCAACGCCGCCCGGGAGCGGGTCGGTTTCGCCGACCAGTCGATAACCCGGGGCCGGGAGCTGGAGTCCAAACCGGTGGCCGGCACCCAGACCGAGCTGGTGGACTGTGTGCGGGGCGCTGAATCCGCACTCCAGCAGGCCGGTTCGATGCTCGACGAGGTGGACAGCGCCGCCACCGACATCCGCAAGGCGATGGACACACTCCCCGCGGCGATCACCGACATCCAGAACGGCATCAACCAGGCCGCCACCCAGCTGGCACAGGGCGGACTGGCCAAGTCCGCGGAGCTGTCCGCCGCCCGTGACGCGGCGGTCAAGGCCGTCGCCGCCGCGCAGAGCACCGGCAGCGCCGACCCGCTGGGCGCATTCACCCAGCTGACCCAGGCCGACGCCGATCTGGACCGGCTGCTGTCCGACGCCGCCGAGGAACGGGAGGCGGCCGAGCGGCTCGGCCGCTCGTATGACCAGGCCCTGTTCACCGCGCAGTCGCGGGTGCGGTCGGTGTCGGACTACATCGACACCCGCCGCGGCAGTATCGGGCCGGAGGCCCGCACCCGGCTCAACGAGGCGGTGCGCCAGTTGGAGGCCGCCCAGGCCAAGAAGAAGTCCAACATCACCGAGGCGATTGCGCACGCCAACGGCGCCGCGATGCTGGCGGCTCAGGCCCAGCAGCTGGCCAACAACGACGTGCAGAACGCCCAGCGGGCGTATATGAACCGCTACGGCGGCGGGGTCGGCGGATCGTCGAACATGGGTGCGGTGATCGGCGGGATCATCCTGGGCAACATCCTGTCGGGCGGCATGAGCGGCGGCGGTTTCGGCGGTGGCGGCTGGTCGTCGACCACCTACGGCGGCTCGGGAAGCACCGGCGGCGGTGGCGGCGGGATGCTGGGCGGCGGCGGGCGCTTCTAGCCGGCCCCGCCGAGCGATCTAGCCCCTGAGCCGCACGGCCAGGTAGTCGACCACCGCGTCCAGCCCGATCCGCTCCTGGGTCATCGCATCCCGGTCGCGCACGGTGACGGCATGGTCGTCGAGGGTGTCGAAGTCGACCGTCACGCAGAACGGGGTGCCGATCTCGTCCTGGCGCCGATAGCGCCGGCCGATCGCACCGGCGTCGTCGAACTCGATGTTCCAGTTCCTGCGCAGCTCGGCGGCCAGGTCGCGGGCCTTGGGGCTCAGGTCGGCGTGCCGGGACAGCGGCAGGACCGCCGCCTTCACGGGTGCCAGCCGGGGGTCGAGCCGCAGCACCGTGCGCTTGTCGACGCCACCCTTGGCGTTGGGAGCCTCGTCCTCGGCGTAGGCGTCGACGAGGAAGGCCATGAACGATCGGGTGAGGCCCGCCGCCGGCTCGATGACGTAAGGGACATAGCGGGTGTCGGTGGCCTGGGCGTAGTACGACAGATCGGTGCCCGAGTGCTGGGAATGGGTCTTGAGGTCGAAGTCGGTGCGGTTGGCGACGCCCTCGAGTTCGCCCCACGGGTTGCCCTGGAAGCCGAACTTGTACTCGATGTCGACGGTGCGGTCGGAGTAGTGCGACAGCTTCTCCTTGGGATGTTCGTAGAGCCGCAGGTTGTCACGGTTGATCCCGAGGTCGACGTACCACTGCAGGCGGGTGTCGATCCAGTACTGGTGCCACTGCGGGGCGGTGTCGGGCTCGACGAAGAACTCCATCTCCATCTGCTCGAACTCGCGGGTGCGGAAGATGAAGTTG
>CAZHUU010000243.1:0-3947 GCA_964535335.1 uncultured Mycobacterium sp. | reverse complement strand
TCGCGCATGGTGGCCAGGTCGACGATGCACGGCACGCCGGTGAAGTCCTGCATGATCACCCGGGCCGGCGTGAACTGGATCTCGATGCTCGGCTCGGCCGAGGCATCCCAGTTCGCGATGGCCTCGATGTGGTCCTTGGTGATGTTGGCGCCGTCCTCGG
This sequence comes from uncultured Mycobacterium sp., assembly GCA_964535335.1. GTDB lineage: Bacteria > Actinomycetota > Actinomycetes > Mycobacteriales > Mycobacteriaceae > Mycobacterium. The sequence continues at coordinate 3,787 of CAZHUU010000243.1, read as the reverse complement.
TGCGCAGCAGGTTCTCGGCGAGCACCTTGAGGCTGTAGGGGAGCTTCTCGGTGCCGGGCACCGCGTCGAGGCGGTAGATCTGATAGCTGTTGTCGCCGACCTTCAGCGTGTCGCGCGCTCCAAACGAATTCAGCGAATCATTGCTGCTCACATCAACTCCCGGCGTTGGTGATCGGCGTCAACGGGCTGTGTCGACGACCGGTCAATATTAACAGTACGGTTGTCCTGCAAAGTGGGGGGTCTGCGCGGGCGGGTGCCGCCCGCACTCCAGTCTTGTCCTCGTCGGCGCGTGCTGCCACCCCCGATCGGTGCCCGCGGTACGGTCTGAGATCGTGACGTTCCCGCCCGCGCCCACCTTCATCCCGGTGGAGGTCTGCAGCAGCGTCGGACTCGACCCGTCGACGCCGCTCGAGCAGTGCATGGACAAGGTGAAGGCCGAAATCGCCAAGGATGGCGTGGCGGCGCCCCCCGCCGATGTCGCCGGCCTGCAGAAGGTCGTCGCCGACGCCAAGGCGAGCGGTATCGACCTCAAGGTCGTGGTGATGGACAAGAGCCCGGCGATCGACACGCCGCTGCGCGACATCGCCACCGAGATCGGGGAGGTCCATCCGGACGCGACGGTGCTGGTGCTCAGCCCGGGGTGGGCGGGCACCTACAGCAGCAGCTTCGACCGGGTGACCCTCGAAGCGGGCCAGGACGTCGCCAAGACCAGCCCCAATCCGGTGGTGGGTGCACAGGCCTTCGTCGACCAATTGAGAACGCCGGATTTCCCCTGGACCGCATTCACGATCGTGCTCGTCTTCGGGGTCGCGTCGGCGACTTTTTTGACGCGCGTGCTTCGAAATCGGGCAAAGAGTAGGGAACACACCAAAACGCCCGCTGATCTGCCGAAATAGTTTTTCTTGGCAAATCAATAAGAATACGATTCGATCACATAGGCCGAATTACAAACCTGTAATTCTTGACCCAAGTTTCTCCTGCGACAAATGTGACGTACGGTGCAACTGTCGCCATTGTTACAGGTGTGGCCAAAGTTATTGATGTGACTGGCGTTACCGACGCCCGAGCAAGGAGATTCAGAGTCGAATGAGACGTTCCCATCGCGGCTCTCCCATCCGCCCCGCCACCCGGTTCACCATGCGGGTGAGCCCGCTTGTGCTGACCGCTGCCATGACGCTGACCATTCCCGGGGTGGCGCATGCCGAGCCCGCGCCGAACACCATGGCCGCGCTGATCGCCGACGTCGCCGAGGCCAACCAGAAGCTGCAGGAGATCGGCGCCAAGGTGCAGGCCGAGCAGGAGGCCGTCAACAAGGCCCTCGTCGACGTCCAGTCTGCCCGTGACGCGGCCGCCACCGCCCAGCAGCAGGTGGATGCCAGCGCCCAGGGCGTCAAGGACGCGAACGCGGCGATCGCCGAGGCGCAGCAGCGATTCGACACCTTCGCCGCTGCGACCTACATCAACGGCCCGTCGGCCTCGATGGTGCTGGCCGGTGACCCGCAGGAGATGCTCTCCAACGCCGCCGCAAGCCAGACGCTGGCGCTGAGTTCGCAGAAGGTCATCGCCGACCTGCAGAAGGCCCGTACCGAACAGGTCAACAAGGAGTCGGCGGCGCGGCTGGCCAAGCAGAAGGCCGACCAGGCCGTCGTCGATGCCGAGGCGAGCCAGAACACGGCGGTGTCGGCGCTCATCGAGGCGCAGCAGATCTTCCGTGACCAGCAGTCCGAGATCGACCGGCTGGCCGCCGAACGCAAGACCGCGCAGTCAAAACTGGACGCCGCCCGCAACTGGTCGGCCCCGGCCGGCGGGCGCGCCGCCGTGCCGCAGGCCGCGGGTCCCGGAATTCCCGGTACGGGTGACCGCTGGGATCCGGCCGCGCCGGGTTCGAGCGCGGCGCCGGGTGGCGCGAAGGTGCCCTACGGCAACGCGGCGGAATGGGATCTGACGCTGCCCGCGGTGCCCAGCGCCTTCGTCTCGGGTGATCCGATCCAGATCATCAACGCGGTGCTGCAGATCGCGTCGTCGTCGCTGCAGACCACCCAGCAACTGGGCAAGAGCTTCCTGCAGAAGCTCGGCATCCTGAAGCCGGACTCGACCGGCATCACCAACGGCCAGATTCCGATGGTGTACGGCTCGACCGCCGTCGAATACGTCATCAAGCGGGGCATGGGCGTGATCGGCACCCCGTACTCGTGGGGCGGCGGCAACGCCAACGGCCCCACCAACGGTATCGACGACGGAGCCGGCACGGTCGGCTTCGACTGCTCGGGCCTGATCCTGTACTCGTTCGCCGGCGTCGGCATCAAGCTGCCGCACTACTCGGGGTCGCAGTACAACATGGGCACCAAGATCCCCTCGGCCGAGATGCGTCGCGGCGACGTCATCTTCTACGGCCCCGGCGGCAGCCAGCACGTGACGCTCTATCTGGGTCAGGGCCAGATGCTGGAAGCCCCCTACACCGGATCGACGGTGAAGATCTCACCGGTACGCACCAGCGGCATGACGCCGTTCGTCGTCCGCTACATCAACTGACGGAGTGATTTCCATGTCTCGCAATGTCTCTCGTCGGCTGCGCGCGATCGGGACGGTCCTGGTGTCGGCGGCGGTCGCGATCGGTATCGCCACACCCGCCAACGCCGACCCGGGCGTGTGGGACCCGACGCTGCCCCAGGTGCTCAGCGCGGGTGCGCCCGGTGATCCCGTCGCCATCGCCAACGCCTCGCTGCAGGCCACGAAGCAGGCGACCCAGGCCACCATGGATTTGGGCCGCAAGTTCCTGTCCAGCCTGGGTATCGGCGGTAACCCGTCGACCGCGGTGGCCGGCGGCCGGGTCAGCGGCCCGCAGGCCATCGAGTACGTGATCGCGCGCGGCGCCTCGCAGCGCGGCGTGCCGTACTCGTGGGGCGGCGGCGCCATCAACGGGCCGAGCGCGGGCGTCGAGCAGGACGCCGGGAAAGTCGGGTACGACTGCTCGGGCTTCACCCGCTACGCCTACGCGGGGGTGGGCGTGCTGTTGCCGAAGTACTCCGGCGACCAGTACAACGCCGGCCGGCACATTCCGCCCTCGCAGGCCAAGCGGGGTGACCTGATCTTCTACGGCCCCGAGGGGACCCAGCACGTGACCATCTATCTGGGCAACGGCCAGATGCTGGAGGAGTCCTCGGCGGCCGGACAGGTGACCGTCAGCCCGGTGCGCACCGCGGGTATGACCCCCTACCTGACCCGCATCATCGAGACGTAGGGCCCGCGTCGCCCAAAGCTCCGCGTCGCCGCATCGACGCGCCAGCGAACGGTGCACGTCGACGGATCTCACAACGCCTGGAATAGTTGTGGCAGGGCACGGAGCTGTCCCCCCGAAACTTGGGGCAATGTAGAAGTGCACGCAGTCGTGTCACCAATTGCTGTGGAGGAAGTCGATGACGTCACCTGGTGGGTCCGCCGCGGGTCCCGGAGGGTTTGCCGCGCCGAGCGGAGCCGCTGCGCCCCCTGCCCCCGGGCCCAATGGGCTAGCCGGTGAGGTGCACACCCTGGAACGGGCGATTTTCGAGGTCAAGCGCATCATCGTCGGCCAGGACCAGCTCGTCGAGCGCATCCTGGTCGGTCTGCTCGCCAAGGGCCACGTCCTACTCGAGGGCGTTCCGGGTGTCGCCAAGACGCTGGCGGTCGAGACCTTCGCCAAGGTCGTCGGCGGCACGTTCGCCCGCATCCAGTTCACCCCCGACCTGGTCCCCACCGACATCATCGGCACCCGGATCTACCGCCAGGGCCGCGAGGAGTTCGACATCGA
>CAZHUU010000242.1:2272-3976 GCA_964535335.1 uncultured Mycobacterium sp. | reverse complement strand
TGCTGCGCCGGATGGCCGAGTGGGGCGACCCGCAGCCGGCCCGGCTGTTCTTCGGGGTCACCCGGCACACCGAGGTGTTCGGGCAGCAGGAACTGCAGGCGCTCACCGAGACGCTGCCGGACTTCCGCTATGACACCGTGGTCTGGCATCCCGATCCGGCGTGGGCCGGAGCCACCGGTAATCCGGTGGACCTGGCCGCGGCCGAGGTGTCGCTGCTCGACGAGATGCCGGACGTCTACGTGTGCGGGCCGCCGCCGATGGTGGACGCGGCGTATGTGGCGCTGGCGGCAGCCGGTGTTCCGGACGATCAGATCCACGCGGAGCGGTTCTCCGCGGTGGAGTGAAGTCGCCTAGCCCCAACCGTTCTCGCTGACGAAATCGGCGAGTGGGCGCCCGAACGTCCACTCGTCGATCTCCAGCGCGGGCCGGTCGGGGAAGTCGGGTACCGGGCCGAGGCACAGGATCGCCACCGGTTCAGCGTCGGCCGGCATGCCCAGGAGCTCACCGAGCCGGTGCGGGTCGAACAGCGACACCCAGCCCATGCCGAGTCCCTCGGCGCGGGCGGCCAGCCACAGGTTCTGGATCGCGCACGACACCGAGGCCAGGTCCATGTGCGGCATGGTGCGCCGACCGAACACGTGCGCCTCGCGGCCCTCGCCGAGGGCCACCACGAACAGTTCGGCGCAGTCCAGGATGCCCTCGACCTTCAGCGCCAGGAACTCCCCGGCCCGCTTCCCGAGTGCGTCGGCGGTCAGTCGGCGTTCCTCGTCGACCAGGGCGTGGATGCGTCGGCGCAATCCGTCGTCGGTGATCCGGATGAACCGCCACGGTTGCATCAGTCCGACGCTCGGCGCGGCGTGCGCGGCGGCCAGCAGACGCGCGAGCACCTCGTCGGAAACGGTGGAGTCCGGGATGAACCGGCGCATGTCGCGGCGCTCGGCGATCACCCGGTAGACCGCCCGGCGCTGCTCGGGGGTGAATGCGTGCTCCGCCACGGTGCGCTAACGCTACGTCACCGGTGCCGCGCGCCGTCGCTCTCCCCGGGGGCACCACTTGTGTCCGGCTTCGAGCGACTATCGCGGCCCGCGCTTGCCTCTCACCGCCAAGAGTCGCTCAAAGGCGGGCACAACACCTGTCACCCCAGACCCCTCACCCCGCCAGCGTGGCCAGGGTCTGCGCCGAGCTGAACTCGGGATCGGCAAACGGGCGTCACGCCTGGGCCTAGTTGTCATAACAACCCGCCCGGATGTCGGTGTAAAACCGGATAAACGGGCTAAGCTTTCCCGGCGCGGCAGAGTCGCCGCACCGATGAGGAGCACCGATGCCGTCATCTCGCCAGGCTGAACTGGCCTTTCCCGGGCCGTCATTGCCGCCCAGCACCACCGTGCGAGTGCGAGCCGAGGATGGCACCCGCCTGCACACCGAGGTCTTCGGCCCGGAGGACGGCTACCCGATCGTCCTGGCCCACGGCATCACCTGCTCGCTGCGGGTCTGGCACGAGCAGATCAACGACCTGTCCCGGGACTTCCGCGTCATCGCCTACGACCACCGTGGCCACGGCCGCAGCGGTGTTCCGGCCGGCCGCGCCTACAGCCTGCAGCACCTGGCCGGTGACCTCGACGCGGTGCTGGCCGCCACGCTGCGCCCGGGGGAGCGCGCCGTCATCGGCGGGCACTCGATGGGCGGTATCGCCATCTCGTCCTG
>CAZHUU010000242.1:0-2262 GCA_964535335.1 uncultured Mycobacterium sp. | reverse complement strand
GGCGGATCGGTTCCGCCACCGGGTGGAGGAACGCGCCGACGCCGTCGCCCTGATCAACACCACCACCGGCGACCTGCTGCAGAAAATCAACCTGCTGCGGGTGCCCGGCATGCTGGCCGGCGGCCGTGCGCTGGCCGCCAAGCGGATGATCGAAACCTTCGGCGGGGCACCGCTGTTCCGCGGGGCGCAGCCCGGTAGCCGGCGTTTCGTCGCGATGATGGCGGTCGGCGCCGAGGCCGACCCGGCGATCGTCGACTTCGTCCATGACCTGTTCGCCGCCACCCCGCCCGCCGGCCGCGGCGCCTGGGCCCGGGTCCTGGTCAACGAGATGGGTCCGGCCCACATCGACCTGTCCGGCCTGACCGTGCCCACGCTGGTGATCGGCAGCACCAAGGACCGGCTGCTGCCGATGTGCCAGGCCCGCAAGATCGCCGAAGCCGCGCCCAACCTCGTCGAGCTGGTGGAGGTGCCGGGTGGGCACTGCGCGCCGCTGGAGCATCCCGAGGCCGTCAACCACCATCTCCGCGCCCTGGTCTCGGCCGTGCTCTCGGAGCGCCGCATCAGCTCCTGAGCGAGCCGGCCACCTCGGCGGCGGCGCGCTGCCCGGAGCGCACCGCCCCGTCCATGAATCCGGTCCACTCGTCGGCGGTCTCGGTGCCGGCCCAGTGCAGCGGACCGACCGGTGTGCGCAGCAGCGGGCCGAACTGCGTCCACGACCCGGGCGGCACCGCCGCGGTCGGGCCGCCGGGAGCGAAAGTCTCTGCGCCCCAACGCTGATCGGTGAAGTCGATCGGATGGCGGGCCTCCTCCCCGAACAGTGTTGCGAAGCAGTCCACGGCCTGCTCGCGACGTTGTTCCGGTTCGAGCCGGTCGAACCGGCGCGCGGCGGTGAAGCCGAGCAGGATGCCGGGTCCGTCCGCTCCGGGGCCGACGTCGAAGGTGATGAACACCGGACCCTCGTCGGCCAGGGCCTGCCCGGAAAGGCCCTTGGCACGCCAGAACGGCGTCGGGTAGGCGGCGTAGGACTTGGTCAGCGCGCCCTGTGGCCAGCGCTGCGCGAGCTGCTGGTACTCGATCGGCGGGGCCGGGGCGATGTCGATGTCGAGGCGGTGGGCCGGCGCGATGGCGAGGATGGCCCGGCGTGCCTCCACCACGCCGTCCGACGACGACACCGCCACCGCATCCGGTGACCACTCGATGCGCGTCACCGCCGCGTTGAGCCGGACCCGGTCGCCGAGCTCGGCCGCCATCCGGACCGCCATCTCGTGGGTGCCGCCCGGGAAGTGGTCCTGCTGCGCGCCGCCGGCCACGTCGAGCATCCGGTCCAGCCCGCCGGAGGTCTTGACGTAACGGACCGCATGCAGCATCGAGACCTCGTCGGGCTCGGCGCCCCAGGTGACCCGCGACATGATGGCCATCAGATCGCGCGAGCCCGCGGAGGCCTTGATGGAGCGCAACCAGTCGCCGAGACTGCGGGCATCCAGCTTGGCGGCCTGCGGCGACGCCCAGGGTTCGGTGATGCTCACCGTTTCGGCGATCCGCTCGAATTGCCACTGGATGCGGCCGATGTCGAGCAGGCCGAGCAGGCCGAGTTTCGGGATGGTGCCGTGATACTTGCGCACCTGGCCACGCCAGCGGATCAGGTTGGCCCCGGCGCTGTAGGTGGGGGTGGTGTCACAGCCCAGGTCCGCCGCCAGTTTGAGGACCGCGTCCTGAGTGGGGCCGACGAACGAGGCGCCGAGGTCGATCGGCACGCCGGCCAGGGTGGCCGGTTTGGTCCGCCCGCCCACCCGGTCGCGGCCCTCGAGCACCACCGGGTCCAGCCCGGCCCGCATCAGTTCGCGTGCGGCCGTCAGACCCGCGAGTCCCGCTCCGATCACCACCACGTCGTAGCCCACCCAGACAGTGTGGCCTATCCACGTTGCCGGTCGGCCCGGCGGTCAGCGGCCCTTCCAGTCGGGGCTGCGCTTCTCGGCCCACGCCCGGACGCCCTCGGCGGCGTCCTCGGTGGCCCCGGCCACCTTGCGCATCACCTCACCGAAGCGCACCGACTCGATCCAGCCCATATCGGCCGTTCGCCACGCCACCTCCTTGGTGGCCCGCTGGGCCAGCGGCGCGGCCTGTGTCAGCGTGCGGGCCCACGCCATGGCCTCGGCCCGAAGGTCGTCGGGGTCGACGACCTTCCACACCAGGCCGATCTCCCTGGCCCGCTCGGCGTCGATCGGCTTGCCGGTCAACAGCAACTCCATCGCGTTGGCCCAG
>CAZHUU010000241.1:0-3976 GCA_964535335.1 uncultured Mycobacterium sp. | reverse complement strand
GCTGACCGCGATGCGGACCAACCTCGAGGTGCTCTCCACCCTGGATCTGGAGGCCGAGCAGCGCAACGAGGTGATCGGCGACGTGATCCGCACCCAGAGCCGCATCGAGGCCACCCTGACCGCCCTGGAACGCCTGGCGCAGGGCGAGCTGACCACCGCCGACGACTTCGTCCCGTTCGACGTCACCGAACTGCTCGACCGGGCCGCCCACGACGCCGAACGCACCTACCCCGATCTGCGGGTCGCCCTGGTGCCCTCGCCGGTGGTGCTGATGGTGGGCCTGCCGGTGGGCCTGCGACTGGTCATCGACAACGCCATCGCCAACGCCGTCAAGCACGGCGACGCCACCGAGGTCCGGCTCAGTGTGGTCAGTTCGGCCGACGGCGTCCGGATCACCGTCGACGACAACGGCACCGGCGTCCCCGAGGAGGAGCGCACCGCGGTCTTCGAACGGTTCTCCCGCGGCTCCACCGCATCACGCTCCGGCTCCGGGCTCGGGCTGGCATTGGTGGCACAGCAGGCCGAATTACACGGCGGCACAGCCTATCTGGGGAGCAGCCCGCTGGGCGGGGCGCAGCTGGTGCTGCAACTGGCCGCGACGTCACGAATGGATCCGGGAGCGGTGTCGGGGCGGCAGCCCGCCGTCGCCGGCCCGTAGCCTACTGCGCCGGATCGGGCTCGAGGTTCTGCAGCCGCACCTGCCCGCGGGCGACGACGCGGTCCTGCTCGTCTCGGATGGTGACCAGCCACAACTGCTGACGGCGGCCCCGGTGCACCGGCTCGGAAACGGCGTAGACCTTGCCGGAGCCGATGGCGCGCAGGAAGTCGGTGTTGTTGTTGACGCCCACCACATTGCCGCCGCCGTTGGCCGACAGCCACACGTAGGCCGACGTGCTGGCAATCGACTCGATGATCGAGCAGTACACACCGCCGTGGACGATGCCCATCGGCTGCAGCAGCTTGGGTTGGACCTCCAGGTACGCCGTGGCGCCGTCCGGGGTCAACTCGGTGAAGACCAGTCCGATCTGGTTGTCGAACGGTGCGTCGTAGGCGATCTTGTCGGTCAGCGACTGCTCTGATTGCACGCATCTGTGTTTACAGGGACGGACCCCGCGGCCATGACGCGGGGTCCGTCCTGGCAGGGACCGGGAGTCGCCGGGAGTCACTGCAGCCCTCAGGACTCCGGCGCGGTCCTGGTCTGCGCCTCAGGTGGCGGTGCGGGGCAGGGCACGCACCGGCAGGCCGAAGCTCGTCAGCGCGTCGAGCACCGCCTGGCCGCGTCGCATGCAGGTCAGTTCCCCGGTCCCGGTGCGCAGCGGGATCTGGGTCGCGGTGACGACGACGCAGGTGCCCACCATCCGCCACATCGCCGCCGTGGTGAGCGCGCCGCCGGTCAGCCGGTGCAGTTCGGCGAAGGGTGGTGCCAGCGAGAGGTGGCAGCGGTGGGCGGTCCAGGTGGCCAGCGCCGCCTCGCCGGGCAGTCGGACGACGTCGTCGGTCGCCGGATCGTCGGGCAGCACCCGCAACGTCGGATCGGTCACCCCGGCCCAGTCGACGGCCCCCTCGGAGTCGCTGTGCAGCCACAGGTTCCCCGGGCCGGCGTCCCAGGCCCGGCCCTCGACGGCCAGCAGCGTGACCACCCGGCCCGCCACCGCGTGCACCAGCGTGGCCGCCAACTGCTGACCGGCGCCGCGGCGGCTGCCCAACTCCTCGGCCGAGGCCTCGAACATCGCCCGCAGCCGACCGTCGGCCACCGCCGAGTCCAGGGGCCACCAGCGCCGCCGGGAGACATCGGCCAGCACCGCCACCCCGTGCACCCGCGGCGAGTCCGGAACCAATGTGCGCAGCCGACGGCTGGACTCGTGGATCGGCAGCGGACGCCTGATCGCCATCGTGGCGATCAGCGGATCCTCGACGGCAGTGGGCACCGGACCTCCTTGGGATGGGGTAATTTAGGTAAGCCTAACCAGATCAAGTCGAAGGGAGTAGCGGAGGTTTCGTGACTGCCGTCACAGCGAAATGCCGAAAATCCGACCGTCCTGCGGTTTTGCCCATGGCGGCAGGTGCACCCGGGATTTTGGGTACGACGCCCGGTAGTAACGCGGAGTACGCTGGACGTATTGCTGATCGAACCGAACAGAAAGTGGCAGAGGTACTCAGGCGGTGAATCGGCTCGGCGAACTGGAACGCGCGGTGATGGACCACCTGTGGGCTGCCCGCGTGCCGCAGACCGTCCGCCAGGTCCACGAGGCCCTCTCCGAACAGCGCGATCTGGCCTACACCACCGTGATGACGGTGCTGCAGCGGCTGGCCCGCAAGAACCTGGTGTCCCAGATCCGCGACGACCGCGCGCATCAATACGCGCCGGTGCACGGCCGCGACGAGCTCGTGGCCGGGCTGATGGTGGATGCCCTGGACCAGGCCGCGGACTCCGGTGACCGGCAGGCGGCGCTGGTGCATTTTGTGGAGCGGGTCGGCGCCGACGAGGCCGAAGCCCTGCGCCGGGCGCTCGCCGAGCTGGAAGCCAAGCATCGATCGGGTGGATCCGCTAGCGGGACGCCCACCGGCTGAGGGAGACTGGCAGCGTGTCCGCGCTGGCCTTCGCACTCGTAGCGGTGTTGCTCGTCGGCCCGGTGCCGGCGGTGCTGGCGCGGGCGGCGTGGCCGATGCGGGCGCCGCGCGCCGCGGTCGTGCTGTGGCAGTCCATCGCGGTGGCTGCGGTGCTGTCGGCGTTCAGTGCCGGGCTCGCCATCGCCAGCAGACTGTTCGTACCGGGTCCGGACGGTAGGCCTACCGCCACCATCACCAGTGAGATCGCGGTCCTGGGCTGGCCGCTGTGGCTCGCCTACATCCTGGTTTTCGCGCTGACCCTGCTGATCGGCGGCCGGCTGGTGGTGGCCGCCGTCGAGGTCGCCGTGGCGACCCGGCGCCGGCGGGCGCACCACCGCATGGTGGTCGACCTGCTCGGCGAGTGTCCGCACGGCACCCCGGGGCTGCGCGTGCTGCACGTCCCCGAGCCGCTGGCCTACTGCCTGCCCGGGGTGCGCAGCCGGGTGGTGCTCAGCGAGGGCACCCTGTCGGCGCTGAGTGGCCCCGAACTCGCCGCGATCCTCAGCCACGAACGGGCGCACCTGCGCGCCCGTCATGACCTGGTGCTCGAGGCGTTCATCGCGGTGCACACCGCCTTCCCCCGGTTAGTCCGCAGCGGTAGCGCGCTGAACGCCGTGCGACTGCTCGTCGAACTGCTCGCCGACGACGCCGCGGTGCGCGCCGCGGGCCCCACTCCCCTGGCCCGCGCCCTGGTGACCTGCGCCACGGCGCGCACTCCCTCCGGTGCGCTCGCCGCCGGCGGCCCCACCACGGTGCTGCGGGTGCAGCGGCTGGCGGGCCGGCCCAACAGCCTGCTGCTCTCGCTGGCCGCCTACGCCGCCGCCGCGGCCGTGCTGATCCTGCCCACCATCGCCGTCGCGGTCCCCTGGCTCACCGAACTGCACCGGCTTTTCCTCGGTTGACGTTCTCGCACACCACAATCCGACACAACAAAATCCGACAACCGAAAGGCGATCGATGAGCTCGTCGCAGGGCACGAACGGCACCGCGCAGATCGGCGTCACCGGACTGGCGGTAATGGGCTCCAACATCGCCCGCAACTTCGCCCGGCACGGCTACACCGTGGCGCTGCACAACCGCTCCGTTGCCAAGACCGACGCGCTGCTGGAGCAGCACGGCTCGGAGGGCGCCTTCGTGCGCTCGGAGACCATCGGCGAGTTCCTCGCCGCGCTGGAGAAGCCGCGCCAGGTGCTCATCATGGTCAAGGCCGGTGAGCCCACCGACGCGGTGATCAACGAACTGGCCGACGCCATGGAGCCCGGCGACATCATCATCGACGGTGGCAACGCGCTCTACACCGACACCATCCGCCGCGAGAAGGCCATCCGCGAACGCGGCCTGCACTTCGTCGGCGCCGGCATCTCCG
>CAZHUU010000240.1:0-4054 GCA_964535335.1 uncultured Mycobacterium sp. | reverse complement strand
GATCACCGTCACGGTCAGCGTCAGAGAGGAAGCGACCACCTGCACCGGCACTCCGAGCCGTTCGCCCAACCCCTGGCCCACCTCGCCGCAGATGAGCACTGATGCCTCCTGGGTGACCGCGGCCGTCTGGTCGTCGAACCGCTACTTCGAGGCCCGCGTGCGCAGCGTGTTGAGCATGGAGGCCAAGCAGCGCGACTCGGTCAAAATCACCGTGACCAAGGTCCTGACTGCCTGGCTGCAGACGATGGAACGCGACAGAGGCCTGCCAGTCCTCGATGAGGAGTTCCTGGAGGACCCCAACGCCACCATCTATCTGCTGACACCCTTTGATGGCACGGTCGCCGCGCAGGCGATCACTCTGATGGATCAGCTGATTAACCGTCAACGCGTGAAAGTCGCTCAGTGGGACGAGTTTTCCCGGTTGGGCATGTTTCTCGACGAGATCACCAACACGCCTTTGCCGCGGCTGCCGCAATACATCGCCGAGTCCCGAGGCCTGGGCGTCTCGCTGTGTTTTGCCGCCCAGGCCGGCGAGCAGCTCGACGCGATCTACGGCCCGCTGCAGGGGGCGGCGATTCGCGCTGTCGTTCCGGCGTCGCTGCTGATGTACGGCTCCCATGAGAAGGACCTGATGGAGTCGGCGTCGTTCTGGAGCGGCAAGACCACCCGCAGCCAACTGTCCTACGACCACAGCCTGGATTCGACGTCGACGAGCCGCACCTTCGGCAATGCCCTTGAGCCTGAGGAACTTATGCCACCCAATGACTCGTTCGCGCGGCTGCTGATCCGCGGCACCCCCGGGCGCATGGTCACCCTTATCGACTGGACCGAGTTCGTGAAGTACCTTGACGAACTGCGGGCAGCGCGGCTCCACAGCAGCGGCGGCCGCCAGCGATTCAGCGGCCTCGACGCGGCGGCGACGGCATGACGACCGTTGGTGCACAGATGATTCCCGCTGCGTCGCAGGAGACCTCGCTGCGGTCACTGAGCGTGTCCGCGTCCACGGCAACGGCTCTGGCGCGAGCACGCAGGGATCTTCAGCACGCAATCTTGATGGGTGTCGACGCGCATCGCCGCCGCCAGTACGCCCTTTCGGCTCGCGATGAGGCCGCCACGGTGCTCCTGGCCGCCGATGCCAGCTCCCGACAACTGCGTTATGCCCGGGTTTATCTCGAAGCCGCGCAGCGCTTCTTAGACGCGCGGGCCACCCCGGTGATGTGGGACCGCGGCGAGGGCTACCCGGCTGCCAGCTAAAGGCGTTGGCGGGTAGCCCCACAGCGCCGAGGGCAGCCCCATTTCCGGTGCCGGGCTTGCCGGGCAGGACTGCTGACAGCAGTCGCTGCGCTGCGCTTGGAGACCGGCCACGCAAGCCGGAAAAATAGTGCACGAGCGACCCTTTGGGGCGTTTTAGGGTCAGAGTATGGCTGATCCCAGCGACAAGTTCGATGAGGTGCGGCGGGCGTGGGTCGCCCGTCATCAGGGGTGGTCGCTGATCCAGCGGCGCCGCGCCGAGCAGCTCGGCCGCCGAGTCCGCGCCCGTCAGCGCAGCACCGTGGCCGCCCTGCCCGATCCGCATGACGACACGTCGCTACCGCCGCTGATTCTGCGCGCCGCCAAGTCGCCTACCTCTCAGGTGGAGCTGGTGGTGGTGGCGATCCTGGCGGTGTGTGTTCCGTTGGGCTGGCTGGCCGGCGTAGCGATCAAATCCGTTCTGGTGAACCTGATTCCGCAGACGCTACGGTCATTTCCGATCGCTGCTCTGCTGTGGTCGGGGGTTGCACTCGGTGCGCCGATCCTGGCTCTGTATGACCCTGCACCCACGTTCGGTCAGATGGTGGTGGTGCCGTGGCTGTGTGTCCAACTGGCTGCAGCTCCGGTGATCGCCGGCGTGTACGGCATCGCCGAGGGCTGGTTGGCGATCCCCGGCTCGGATCAGTGGTGGCCGCTGACTCCAGCAGAGCCCGCATTGAGCCCCGAGGATGCCGCCGAGATTCTGGGGCCCTACGAGATCACCGGACCGCCGGTGGTAGAGCCCCGCCCGCTGCCCGACCATGGCGAGCGGATGCCGCGATGGTGAGCGCCGCCGGCGCCTCAGCGCTGCACACTCTCGGCTGCGACGTCGCGGTCGGCGAACTCCTCGACCAGGCTGCGGTCAACGCGCAGTTCCTCGGCCAACCGGTCATGTGCGGCGTAGAGACGGTTGATCCGATCGTCGAACGCGCGCAGGTCGTCGTGCGCGCGCTCGATTTCCTCGTGCAGTTGGGTGAGCAGCCGATCGGCGATGTCGTCTTTGGTCAGCGGCGTCGCGGCCTGCTCCTGGAGCCGCACGTTTTTGGTGGCGCGTGCGGTGATGCTCAGCGGATAGCCGCCCAACAGCACGACCGCCGCCGAGCCGGGCTGCCAGCCCAGAGTGCGATCGATGCGCAGCAGCGTGCGCACTCGGGGGGTGTTCTGGGTATCGCGGTCGCGCACCGCGGCCAACGTGCTGAAGTTCGGGAAGCCTCGCCGGTTGGCTTCTTCCCTCGACATCCGCAGCTTGGCCAGCCGGGCGTCGACGAAGTGCATAAGCCGGGGAACGCCGTCGGCGGGAACCGTCATATTTTCCAACTTACCGCACCCGATTGGCAAAGTCGGCCAGCGAATTTTCACCCCCGATATATGTCATATGCCGACGTTAGGTTGCCCACATGAAGATTCTTCTGGCCCTGTTTGCCGTCCTGGCCGCCCTCGCGGCGGTCGCCGTTCTCGCCGTGGTGCAGCTCGTGATCAAACTCGCCCCGCTTCTGGTGCTACTCGCCGTGTCGGTGGTCGTCGCCAAGGCTGTGCAGGCTCGTCGGCGTCCGCCCCCGCCGCTGATGCCGGCGCTGCCGCCGGCCCGGCGGGTGACCCCCGCTGTCACCGCACCGCCACGACCGGTGGGATGGGCGCCGCAGGCCCCCGGCGGGTGGGTGCTGTTGCCGGTGTGGATGGGGCCCGCGCCGGTGGCGTGGCGGCCTCCGCCCACCGTGATCGACGCCGACGTGGAGGGCGAGCACCGTGGCTGATACCCCGATCATCACCGATGAGAGCTGGGTCGATGAACTGATGGGCGGGCCCGACCCGGCCGCGGTGCCCACCGCCGCGACGATGCAGCCAGGCGTGGCCGACCTCGACGCCGCCCAACCCGAGCCCGAGCCTGAGCATGAGCCCGAAGCTGAGCAGTACGACGATTCGGCCGAGGCTCCTACCGATCCGCGGCTGCAGTCCGGCGCCGGGATCGCTGACGAGGCGCCGCCCGTGCATCTCGACACCGCAGCAGCCTTGACCGCCGAGCGCGACGAATCCGGGGTGGCCCGCGCCGACGCGGGCGCCAAACGCACTGCCGTGGCGCTGGGGGTGGGGCTGGTCGTGGCGGTGAGCGCCATCGTCGCCGCGCTGGTCACCTTCAGCGACACCGATGCACCTGCCGCGCCCCGTCAGGACAGTGCGGCTGCGGCCGCGCCCGTGGCCCAGCCGCAGCCGGTTCCTACCTCCGCCGCCCCGACCGTCCCTCAGGATCAGTCCATTCCCTTCACCGCCAGCGCCCCGTGTGCAGCCGGGTCAACCTCAGCGCAGTCGCTGACCGACACCGCCACCGATTCGGCGTGGGTGTGCGCCCGCGGCTCACGTGATGAAGCCCTCGAAGGCAAGGTCCTCACTGTCGACTTCGGCAAGAGCTACATGGTCTCCGGTGTCGAGGTCACGCCGGGATGGGTGGCGAAAACGCCTGGGGGACAGGACCGATGGCTCCAGCATCGGGTGGTGACGCGGCTGCAATACATCTTCCTCAACGGCAACGTGGTCTCTGACATCTTCACTCAGGACACCGGGAACGCCCACGGCCCGGTCACCGCCGCGCTGCCGCGACGGGTCTTGGCCTCCCGGGTCAATGTGGTGGTCTTGCAGACCTCCCGCCCACCTGCCTCACCGTTGCCGCCGGCCACCGATCCCGCTGCCCTGCCTGAGGCGCAGCCGGGGCTGGTGGAATCGCTGCTCGGCGAGGGTGGCGGGCCGCTGTCGGAAACACCGCAGAACC
>CAZHUU010000239.1:0-4085 GCA_964535335.1 uncultured Mycobacterium sp. | reverse complement strand
CGGAAACCTTGACCACCGCGGCCAACCGGGCCACACTCTGCTCGACGAACACATCACGCGGTCGGCAAACCAGACCCGCCGCCCGGGCGCGGGCCACCACCTGCATCGACAAGATGCTGTCGCCACCAAGATCGAAAAACGAATCATCCACCCCGACCCGCTCCATCCCCAACACCTCAGCGAAAATGCCGGCCAGGATCTCCTCCACCGCATTCACCGGCGCCCGATACTCCCCCACACTCCCGCCATACTCCGGCGCCGGCAACGCACGCTTATCCAACTTGCCAGACGAATTCAACGGGAACTCGTCCATCACCACGATGTGTGTGGGCACCATGTAGTCCGGCAGCTGCGTGCTCAACCTCCGACGCAGAGCACTGACGGTCCGAGTGGTGTGCGGATTGTTCGTGCATGCCGAACTCCGACGAGCCTCCGTCGGAGGCAGGTAGACGTCGGTCAGGGGTGGCCCGTCGCCCGAGTCTCTGATGGAGACGAAGACGGCATCGAGGGTGCCCGGTTGGGCGCCCCAGGTGACCGCGACCTGGTACCCCTCGGCTTCACCGAGGCGGTGCAGTTGTTCGGTGGTCGCGGTATCGAGGGTGCGAGCGCCCTGCGCCAGTGCGCTGTTCAGCGACAAACCTTCAGCGATCGCTCGCTCGATCTGCACATCCGCGAACAATCCGGCGCATGGGATCCCCCCGATCCGGACGGTGCCGGGACGTTGGGACGTCAGCCGGGCATGCAGGCCTTTCAGACCCGTGCTTTGGTCCCACCGCCATACCGGAGCGGTGGCCAGTGAGCGTAGCGGTTTCGGAGCCTTATGGATGATGACGTCGTAACGGTAACGGCTGAGTTCGTTGTCGAAGAACCCACGTTTAGCTCGAATGTCAAGCCCGGCAACGCTGCTATGGTCCGAGGCCCACGCGGTGAAGAACTCTGGAGCCAGTACCAATTCAGCTTCGCTGAGCAAAGCTCGGTGGGCCCTTTCTCGAATCTCGGCGACGTCCGTACTGCCGCTCCGAGCGAGTGCTATGGCGGTCTGAAATGCTCCCTGCAACGCGAAGTTACGGACGTCACCAATGAACAGCGCGCCGCCGGGAACGAGCAGATCCATTGTGGCATCGAGGATGCCGACCAAATAGTCTCGGTCAGGAAAGTATTGGACAACCGAGTTCAGAACAATGGTATCGAAATGCATCTGCGGAAGTGCTTCGATGGCATGGGCGGGTTGGGCCTGCAGAGTGACCCTGTCACGCCACGGCACGTGCGACTGCTCCAGAGTGCGGGCGAGATTGCCGATGGCGACTGCCGAGATGTCAGTGGCCACATAGCTTTCACATCGCGGGGCGATCTCTGACAGCAGCAGGCCCGAGCCTACGCCGATCTCCAGAACCCGCCGTGGCTGCAGATCCAGGATCCGCGCGACCGTTGCCGAACGCCACTCGAGCATCTCTTCGAGCGGGATCGGCTTGTCGGTGAAGCTACTGTTCCAGCCCCGGAAATCCGAGCCGAACGTTGCAGCCTCGATCTCGGGGTCGTAGACCTCGTCCCACACTTCCTGCCACTGTTCGACGATCTCGGGGTCGCAGTCACCGGCGGAAGCATCGATGGTGACATAGCCAACTAGTCGCGGATTCCCAGCGCTGCCATGATGCACCGTAACAGCGGCCTGGAGGACCTCGCGGTTGTCCAACAAGGCGCTTTCGATCTCCCCCAGTTCGATTCGGTAGCCGCGGATCTTGACCTGCTCGTCGGCCCGACCCATGTATTGCAACTGCCCGTCGGCGTCCCATGCCACCAGATCCCCACTGCGGTACATACGCGAGCCGGGAGGCCCGAACGGGCAAGCCACAAACCGGGATCCGGTCAATCCCGGCCGACTTAGGTATCCGATGCCCACCCCGGCACCAGCTATGTACAACTCGCCGACCACCCCGGCCGGCACCGGACGCAGCCACCCATCGAGAA
This sequence comes from uncultured Mycobacterium sp., assembly GCA_964535335.1. Classification (GTDB taxonomy): domain Bacteria; phylum Actinomycetota; class Actinomycetes; order Mycobacteriales; family Mycobacteriaceae; genus Mycobacterium. The sequence goes on along the minus strand of CAZHUU010000239.1, from coordinate 2,117 downwards.
CGAAGAGCGCAGCCCCGTCGACAGGGGAACCGATTGGCACAAAACCAGATTCGGCCACCAACGGTGAACTCATCGCCGCGTAGATCGTGGCCTCGGTCGGTCCGTAGGCGTTGATCATCACTCGACCCGACTTACCCCAACGGTCGACCAATTCCGGCGGGCAGGGTTCACCTGCCACCACCAAGGCGATCGATCCCAGACCATCCGGCGACAACGCAGCGACCGCAGAAGGAGTTTGGCTTAGCACGCTGACCTGTTCGGCGATCAGTAACGCGTGCAGCTCCTCCGGCGAGCGCACCATCGACTCGGGAACCACGACTAGCCGCGCTCCGTTGAGAAGTGCCCCGAATATCTCCCACACCGAGACGTCGAAGCTGTAGGAGTGCCACTGCGACCACACCGCGCTCGAACCCGCGGCAAGGCTCGCGGGTATGGAATCCAGTAGCTGGATCACGTTGTGATGCGTTATTGCAACGCCTTTGGGAGTACCAGTGGTCCCCGACGTGTAGAGCAGATATGCAATGTCGTCGGCATCTGGCGCCGGCGGGGCGAAGTCCGACGGTGTCGGGACACCGGGAACGTCAAGGTCGATGATCGGTAAGTCGTACCCATAAAGGCGGTCAGCCAGCGCGCCGGTGGATACCGCGGCGACTGGTGCGGCGTCGGCGAGCATGAACTCTATCCGCGAATCGGGATGTGCAGGGTCGATGGGTACGTAGGCTGCACCCGTCTTCAGTACCGCCAATATAGTGACGATCGCATCAGAAGACCGCGGAAGCAGGATGGCTACAGACTGCCCGGGCCCTGCACCGTGATTCACCAAAAGGTGCGCCAGCCGACTCGAGGCCCTATCGAGCTCGCCGTAGCTGAGCGAACAGTCATTGAACGTCAGGGCTGGGGCTTCGGGGGACCGTGCGACTTGAGTGGCGAAGACTTCGGGGATCGAGAGCGATCTGCGCGCCGGTTCTGTCAGCGTCTCTCTGTTGGCCCACCGGTCGAGCCGATCATGTTCACCGGTATCGAGCACATCGATCGAAGAGATCAATCGGGCGGGGTCGGCCGCCATAGCAACCAGAATTCCTTCTAGTCGCCGTGCCAATTCCTCCACGTCAGAGTCTGAGAACGTCCGCCCGGCACCGGCCGCACTCAATGAAAGCTGGTCGCCGGAGCCCAGGAAGTAGAGACCAAGCTGACCGACCGGACCGAGATTGGTGTACGTCGCCTCCGCCGGGATTCCGCCGAAGTCCAGCGTGAGTCTGGAGGGGATGAAATTCAGGCTCACCTGTGAGGCCGCCTGCCACCTCCCCAGATTTGCAGCTTCACCGTTGAGGAGACGGACCGGAAACCGCTGATGCTGCAACAGTTCTCGGATTCGCACATCAACATGCCGGCAGAATTCGCCAATCGAAACCTGTGGCCGGGTTTGCACCACCAACGGCACGAGTCCACTGAGCATTCCTGGCAGCATTTTTGAGGCCGGGGTGACCCGCCTGCTGACCGGGAAGTCAAGACACACCTCGGACGCGCTCGCACTCCATCCACGCACCAAGAGCGCACAAGCCGCCGTAATCGCCGAGTACTGGCGGATACGAAGCACTTTGGACAATTCTCGAATGCGCCCGACAACAGATCGCTCCAACGGAACCGCTACCGACGGCGCAGCAGGATCTAGGCGACTGGAGGCTTGGGAGGAAAACCTGTAGTCCTGTGCACCTTCCACCGGAAGGTTCTTGCTCCAATACAGTTGGTCATCCGCATAGTCGCTGGATTCTTCGTATTGCGATTCACAATCGAGCAGGCCCTGCAATGAACCGAAGTATGCCGGCGACGCAGATTCACCGGCGGCCAGCGCGGTGTATATCGCCGCGACCCGTCTGCTGATCAGCGCCATGCCAAGTCCGTCCATGGCGATGTGGTGACAGCAGGCGAACATGTAGAACTCGTCGATGGACGTCTGCAGAAGTGCAAATTTGAACAGCGGGCCGGTAAGGGGAATCGGCGTGCGTTGGATCGACGACGTTATCTCGTGAACCTCTTGCACGGGATTAGGCGATCCGACGAGATCGTAGAACTCCAATCCGGCGGCTGGATAGTCGACAGCCCTCTGAAAAATCTGG
>CAZHUU010000238.1:0-4164 GCA_964535335.1 uncultured Mycobacterium sp. | reverse complement strand
CCTCCACCAGACGGCGGCCACGGGTCAGCGCCGTCGTATTCGACGGCCCGCGCCCGCGCACAGGAGACGAGATATGAGCACCTACGGCCTGTCGGTTCTCGGCGCGGATTTGAAGTCACTGGCCCAGACCGCCCAGGCCGCCGACGCGGCCGGGTTCGCCGCCGTATGGGCCTCGGAGTTCTACTCCCGGTCCGGATCGATCTCCATGGCCGCGATGGCCAACAGCACACAGAACTGCCGGATCGGTTCCTCCATTCTCTACGGCGTCGGCCGAAGCCCGCTGGTGCTGGCCACCGAGGCGCGTGATCTCGACGAACTCTCCAACGGACGGCTGGTGCTCGGCATCGGCAACGGCACCAAACGGATGATGGGCGACTGGCACGGCGTGCCCGACACCTCCGCACCCGCCCTGCGGATGGAAGAACTCGTGATGCTGCTGCGCCGGATATGGAACCTGCATGAAGGCCCGATCCATCACGAGGGCCGTTTCTACAGAATGAATCTCACCCCGACCGGCGACGTGGGTCCCCCCAGCCGGCCGATCCCGATCGTCACTGCCGGTGTCCGGCCCCGGATGTGCGAGGCGGCCGGGCGGGTGGCCGACGGCCTGGCCGGACATCCCCTGTTCACCACCACCTACGTCGAGGAGATAGTCCGGCCCGCTATCGCCAGGGGTGCCGCGCGCACCGGCCGCGACCCCAGTGACGTGGAGATCATTTCCATGGTGATGTGCGCCATCCACGACGACGCCGAGGTCGCCAGGCGCGAACTGGCGCAGCAGATTGCGTTCTACTCCTCGGTCAAATCCTACGAGACGGTACTTGATGTGAACGGCTTCGCCAGCGAAGGCCGAACCATCCGGGAAGCATTCGCCCAGCGCGATTTCCCGGCGATGTTCGCCGCGGTGTCCGAGGAGATGATCGACACCATGGGCGTCGCAGGGACGGCACACGAGGTCCGGGAACAACTGAGACGCTACGAAGGCGTCCTCGACCACATCATGCTGTATTCACCATCGGTTGGCATCGCTGCGGAACGGGTGCAGCAAAACCTCGACAGCATCATCGGGGAATGCTCGCCCGCCTCGATGTCGCCAGGGCAGTCCGGTCCACGTTCAACCTGATCGACGCATTGCCGCCCACGTCGACCCGTCCCCGTGTCCGCGGCCCATTTAGTGCGTCTGCCGCGCCGACCCCGCCGATGATTGCGTGGCGCTGTTGAGAATGTTGGCGTCGTCGGTGTCGGGGAGGTCATGGCGGACCACGCGAACCCGCCCCCGGGGCAGACAGGCCATGTAGCCGTGGCGCATGCCATAGAGCTCCCATGCTGTCTGTTCAGCGTCGGGGTCGACATCGATGCGGTGCCCGCCCGAGAAGCTCAGGTGTAGCCCTCCATCGTCGCTGGACCAGGCTTGGGTGCACACCGCGCCGGCGAGGTTCAGCAGTGGACGTTCGTGGGTTGCGATCCTGAGGGGGTCAATACGCACCGCCTCGATGGGGTAGGTGCCGACGGCAGGAAGGGTCAATAGCAGGGGGCAGGAGATGACGATTTCGTTGTAGTCATCGAAATCCAGAACCAGGCCGCCGCGCAGCGAGAGGCGTTGTACGACAAGGTTTTCGATCCATTGGGTGTACATGGCAGTCTCTTTTCGAACGCATCATGGGCCGTATCTCCAAAGAGTACGCTAAGTAGCGCTGCGATACTAATAGTATCGTTACCGGTTTGCGGTGGGCCGAGCAGCGCTGGTCACGACGCGCCTGGTGGCTCGGTCAATGCGCTCGCGGGTGTCGGCGGCTGTCGCGCGGTGGCCGCTGAAGGCCACGAGGTTGGCCAACCAGATGTCGGAGATGACCCCAGCGACGTGCAGATCGGTAGGGGTGGGCTCGCCGCCCCTGAGCGTGCGGGCCAGCAGGATCTGGATTTCATCGGCCGCGCGGTCGAGTTCCGCGGCGGCGCGGGTGTCTGCGACGGCGAAGGCCCGTGTCATGGCTGTCGTCAGCCGTGGGTCGCGCTGCCAGCGGTCATGCAGATGTGCGGTGAGGCGTTCGAGCCGTTGCAGCGGTGGGCCCTCACCACTCGCCCAGTCGCCGGCGGAGTCGAGTCGACGGAACTCGCGCGTCAGCGCTGCTACCAGCAAGTGGGTTTTCGCCGGGAAATAGCGGTAAAGCGTGCCGACGGCGATGCCGACCCGCTCGGCAACCGTCCGCATCTGAACCGCCTCGTAACCACCGGCCGCGGCCACGGCCAAAGCTGCATCCAGAATTGTTTCGCGGCGCCGTGCGGAGGCGCGTGAACGCGACGCGTTAGCGGCCCGCTTCTCGGTAGCGACCGAGTTCGCTTCCGAAGGCAGGGTTTTCCCGTGGCTGCGCGCCTGAGGGAAAGTCATGACGGCTCCGGGTCGAGACCGCCGCGGCGCGAGAACTGCTCCAGAAGATCGCCGAAAGCGCTGACATCGCCGTGTGCGGCGAAGTGCTCAGGGCTGACGGCAATGAATACTGCACTGGCGGTGAAGCGGGCGATCCCACCCTCACCCGTGCCTGTCGCCGTGACATGCAGCGCCCGCCCTTCACGAGAGACGATGTGGGCAGTAATCCGGTGGGTCTGATGCAGCGGCACCGGCCGCAAATATTCGACCGTCAGGGTGCGGGTGACCGCTGGGGTGCCGGCGATCCACAACGTGAAGCCCAGGACGTCATCACATGCGGCGGCCACTGCCCCGCCGTGAGCCAGGCCCGGGGCCCCGATATGCCGCTCGTCGAACGTCACATCGGTGTACACCGCGTCGCCGCTGCGGTGCACCACTAGCCGCAGTCCGTGAGGGTTGTCCGGGCCGCAACCCATGCAGGTCGTGGTGTGCGAGGGCAGCCGCTCCGGCGGCAACACGCTTTTGGGCACCATCACCCTCCAATACGATCGGTTTCGCTGCGCTACCGTTAGTACCACACTGCTAGACTGCTGTGACAGCATCGCGTGAAAGATCGACCGCCGAGGTGAATGAGTGAGCGACAGTCAGTCAGTGCCAGTCCTTGACGACGACGTGGACCCTCGGCGCATCCGGTCACGCACCCGGCTGCTGGATGCTGCTGCAACGCTTCTGAGCACCGGGGGGGTGGAAGCAGTCACCATTGATGCGGTCACCAAAGCATCCAAAGTGGCTCGAACCACGCTGTACCGCCACTTCCACAGTTCGTCGCATTTGCTCGCAGCCACGTTCGAACGCCTACTTCCACAAGTGGCCACTCCGGCACCGACCAGCGGACCCCTCCGTGAGCAGCTGATCGAATTGCTTAGCCGCCAAGCCGCACTCTTCAACGACGCGCCGCTGCATGTCACGACACTCGCGTGGCTCTCATTGGGGCCCACCGGCTCCAATAACGAAGCTGATGACCGCCACACATCGGGGGCGCTACGGGCCCGAGTCGTTGACCAGTACCGTCAGCCATTTGACGCCATACTCACCAGCCCGAAAGCACAAGCCGAACTTGACGACTTCGACCGGGAACTGGCGCTCTGCCAACTCGTCGGACCACTCGCCTTCGGCCGAATGACTGGGATTCGCACCATCACTCACAATGACTGCGCGAACATCGTCGATGACTTTCTCGCCGCCCACCGCAAGACCGATAGCGACGCCAAAGAGTCGAAGATCGCCACCAAGCAGACGGGCCGCCCCGCGCGTCTAGCTCGGTAGGCACAACGAAATCACAGCGTCCAGCCGGCTGGTCTTTCGACCTTTCTGTCGAGGTCGGACGGCACGAACATTGTGAACGGATTTGTGAACGAGGCTGTGCAGAACAATGGCGACCGCCTCGACACCATGTGACATGGGAGATGCCAATCCCCACCCCACCTGCCCGTTAGCGACGTAGGAAGAAGTGGAAGACCGCAACCGGCCGGCTCACAACTTCGAGGTCGCGTGTCGCGCTGCATGCGCGAGATGTCAGCGGTTGACGCGATGCGATTTCTTGGACAACCGTTTGGTTCTAGGATTCGCCATTTAGATGGCAGAACTCGGCCGACATTTCAATGGCAATGCAACGGTTGCACCTGGTCGACGCGCGGACAAATGACACGCAGTTTGGCAACCTACATGTCCGAAGGGCCCGGTGGGGTCGCTGATACTGGTTTCGTGTCGGTTGGCGCGGTGGTGGCTCAGGTCGGTGA
>CAZHUU010000237.1:0-4179 GCA_964535335.1 uncultured Mycobacterium sp. | reverse complement strand
TCGCTGTGATAGGCACGCTCGCAGTGCCCAAGCGCAGGCCACAGGCCGGTCCGGTAGCGCAGCCATGCGTCCTGCCAGAGAAACAGCCAGTCGGCGATCGCCCAGGTGATGCGCCACTGATCCCATGCGCCGCGGGCCATCGCCTTGCTGCCCAGACGGAACGAGCGGGCGCTGATGGTCTCGTCGGCATAGCCGCCCAGGACGGCATTCACGACCTGATCCAGCGCGCAGAACACCTCATGACCCCAGGAGCGGCTCACAGCGCACTCGCCGCGATGAACAGGGCATCGGTCTGTTCTTCGGTCAGTCCCAGCTGCGGGGCCAGGACCGACACGAAGCTGTTGTGCCGCTGGACCGCACCGGAGTATTCCCACTCGATGCGCGCGTTGGTCTTGGCAGGCTCTTCCAGGGCTTCGATGGCGGCCTCCACGCCGGCCAGGAGGCCGGCGGCATGCAGCGCCAGGCGCGCTTGGCGCATCGTGACTTCGGACGGAACGATGACCACAGGCGGCGGGGCCTCGTAGTCGCCAGGCCCGTTGCGGACGAACCCGAGGGATACGAACGTCTCGTCCTGCAACAGGTCTGCGGTCGGGTGGTTCGCCGCGATCCAGGCACTGTCGGCCTCGACCACATTGGTGACCACGCCGTCCGCGTGGAGGGCGTACTTGGCCATCTATGCAATCCCCCAGATTCGAAGTTCCCCGCGTGCGCCGGCCCCCGCATTCGTGCCGGTGCGTGTGCCACCGCCCCCGCCGCCGGGCGCCGTGCCGTCCGTGCCGTTGCCGGAGTCCGAGCCGGCCCCGCCAGCCCCGCCAGCCTGGGATGTGCCGCCTGTTGTGTTGGTGGCCGCGCCGCGCCCGCCACCAGCACCGCCGAAGACGGAATCCCCGCCGAAGTTGTCCGTGGTGTCCCCGCCGCCGCCGGCCCCGCCGAAGATCGAATCGTTGCCCCCGCCGCTTCCACTGAAACCGTCGGAAACGCTGGTAGCACCTTGGCCACTACCGCCTCCGGCACCACCAGATGACCCGATGTTCCCAACACTGCCAGCGCCGAAAGCCCCGCCGCCGCCGCCGCCTGTGGCGTTCGAGCTGCCGTTCCCGTTTCCGCCGCCCCCACCGTAGGCGTTGATGCTGCCGAATGAGGAGGTGCCCCCAGTCGGCCCGGACGCCGCTGCAGTCGCCCTGGAAGTGATCGTGGCAATGGTCACCGTCACCGATGTGCCAGCGCCCGCCGGGACGCGGTAGATCGGCACGCACGCGCCGCCGCCCCCGCCACCAGCGGTGAAGGCCCCGCCCATTTTCCCGCCGCCGCCCCCGGCCCCCCACAGCAGTCCCTCGAACGCCTTGTAGCCAGGAGGCTCGATCCACGAGCCGCTGGCGGTGAACGTGTGATGGAACGGGTGGATGACCTTCGACACGAAGGTGGACGACGTGCTGTAGAGAAACCGCCGCTGCTCACCTGGGTAGATGGCATAGGTCGTCAGCCCGTCGATGGTGTCCGAGCCGGAGCGCACGAGAGTGATGACCCCGGTACCAGAGTTCTTCACCTCGCACCACCAGCCCGAGCCCAGCGTGGCCGCGGCCGTGAACGTGAGATTGAACGTCCCCGTGCAGTCGATCAGGTTCCCTTGATCACCGGCAACGAGGGTGTAGTTGCCTATCTTGGCCGAGTTGACCTGAGTCGCCGGCCCGGCCGACCCGGTCGCGCCGCGAATGCCGGCCACCGCGATCTTCCAGTCAGTCAGGGTGCCCGAGCCGCCAATGGCCGCGACATCAACAGTCAGCGAGGTGCCCGAGTAGGCGGTGACCTGGCCGTACATGTAGTTGGCCGGGTTCGCGGTGCTGTAGATCAGCAGGAACACGCCAACAGCGAACTGTTTGGAGGCCTGGGTGGTGAACGCCTTCGATCCGGTGCCGATCGTCACCGACGTGGTGCTGGTGCCGTACAGCGCGGCGGCTGCGTTGGCCGCTGTGGTGGCTGACGCGCTGGCTGCGTTGGCCGCTGTGGTGGCTGACGCGCTGGCTGCGGCCGCGTCAGTCGCAGCGTCCGCCGCGTCGACGAGAACGTCCGACAGCATCGGCAGCAGGTGCGTGCGGTGCCCGCCGTTCTGCATGTCCTTCGCAGCGGTTCCGTCGTCCGAATAGGTGTTGCCGTTGGCGATAACCTGGGTCACAGCAGCTCTTTCAGTTCGAACGCGGCCGATCGAATCGACAGCCGCGGGTATTCGATCGGGCTCAGTTCGCGCAGGCGGCCGAGAAAGCCGCGGCGCTGACAGGCGTCGAGGTCTGCCGGGTCTGGCACATAGAGCACCTCGCCCGTCGTGCCGAGCCGGCGCTGCAGTTCGAACGCGCGCTTGAAGTCCTCGTTGTCGAGCCATTCGAGCGCGAACCGGGCCGCCCGATACCGCTGGCGCACGTCGAAGAACTCGGCGCCGCTGATTGCCGCCTCGATGCCAGACGGGTCGGCCCAGCCATCCGACAGGCCGAAGCTCGCATTGGTGACAGGCTCGAGCCCGCCGCCGATGAACGGGCGCGCGATCTGCACATAGCCATCCGGGTTTGTCGTGTCGTCGATCTCGATCGTGACGTAGCGCGCCGAGTAGTAGGCGTCAAACGGCCAGACGACGTTAAACGGGTGGCGCACATACTCATCGTCGGCAATGCCCGCCCACCAGTTGTCGGCTTCCCATTCGAGCATTTCGCTATCGAACACCATCGCCCAGGCGCCCTGCCAGCCGCTGTCGTAGACCTGAGATCCGCCGCTCGAGGTGCCCAGCGTGATGCGCCAGGTGGCATCGATCGAGAGGTTGTGATTCACCAGAGCCACAACTCGCAGCGAGCGCGACTGGCCCAAGTCGGCCAGGAACTTCGTGTCGGCGGTCGCGTCAGTCGTCGACCGGGCTACCGACGACATGCGCCGATTCTGCAGGTTCGCCAGCGTCAGGCCTGCGCGCCACGATCCGCCGGTGAGCGTTGCATCGTCGATGCGGTTCGGCCAGCCAAGAATCAGATTCGACACGCTACCCCCAGAGCCCGAACGTCATGCGACGGGTGCGTAGATTGATGGTCAGAGACACGACGACGAACAACTTCCCGGCATCGAACCCGAGCCGCGCGAGCTGCACCTCGACGAACGATCCCAGGTCGAGCGCCAGCGTGTCAGTGGACATCGCGGCCTCGATCACGAGCAGGTCGCGGTCCTCTTTAAACAGGTTCAGCACCCGCGTGGCTTCAGTGCTCGGCGCACTGAACGTGGCGAGGTTCAGTCCGTAGCTGTCGCGCTCGATCGTGATGGCGCGCGGATGCTTGTCGAGAATCGCGCTGTCGGCCGATTCGGTCTGGAAATACTCGGTGCGCAAGGCGTCAAGTTCGGCCGCCGACAGCGTTCCCGAGAGCGCACCGGACATCGTTCGCCAGTTCTTGCGCCAGTTCAGCCGCACGCGCCAGGCCGGCACCTCGAACCCTGGCGGGGTGCTGCGATCGATCGCCAGGATGTTGTGCCGGTCGAAGGTGAATGCCGGCGTCTCGCCGCTCGGATCGGTCAGTTGCGCGATCTCGAAAACACCGGCGCGCGTCCATCCAAAGTACAGGCCCGCGCCCTCTGCGATGCGCGCCATCGCCTGCAGGAATGTCGTCCCGTCGCCTGGGCTGTAGTAGCCCGCGGTGAGCCCGAGCGTCGACACCGTGCTGATGTCGGCTGGGTCGACCCCCGCGTCGAGCGCCATGTTCTCGATGATCTTCGACGACACCGAGCCCGTCGCGTCGTGAAATTTACGGTCGGCGGTGCATTCGTAGACCGTCGACGAGCCCAGCCGGAAGAGCCCGCCGGCCGCGTAGTGCCGCACCTGGCCAGCGCTCGGGGCCGTGGCGATCAGGTCGGCCAGCGTGGCATAGGCCGCGCCGTTGCTCTTCACCTCGCCATTCAGCCGGACGTACTGGTCGACCGTGCTGGACTCATAGGCCGAGCCCATCTGATAGATCTGGTTCGTCGGGTCCACCAGTACCGGGTGGGCATTGAACACGTGCCCATACCCGGTCGGCTTGAACCGCCCCGCCATTGTGGTCGTGCCATCCACGCCGCCCGAGCCGCCGTAGGTCTCGGTGCACATCGGAATGGCGAACTCGTCCAGGCGATCGCGCAGCACCACGCGCACGAAGCGCAGCGACATATCGAGCCGCA
>CAZHUU010000236.1:0-4198 GCA_964535335.1 uncultured Mycobacterium sp. | reverse complement strand
GTTGAGTTCGGCGACCACCGATGTCCATATGGAGGCGAATGCTGATCCGGGATCATCGGTCAACGACAGATCCCCCTGGTCCGGACTCGGGCGGTGAACAAAAGAGAGGTCGACAAACTGTCCACATAGTTATCCACAGGTGTGGACAGGACGGTCGTCCTCGTCGGAGCATATCGGCGGTCGATGTCGGACCGGTGGCTAATCGAGCTAATCGGTGTTGTCTGGATTCTCCACTGGGCGACGATCTTCGGTGCTGCGGTCTTGGTGATCTGCTGCCGTCCCGCTTGGAAACGGCTCTGGCAGAAGCTAACAGTTTTCCCCGCGGGTGCCAACCGTTCTGCAACATTGGACCGAGGCGAATTTTCGGTTACAGAACGGTCACGTGACGGCTGTGACGCCAGTAAATCCTGCGGCCGCTCCTGGCGCCCGGGGGCGCGGTTTGACCAGGGCAAGTGACGTCAGTACCCTCGAACAGTCGCCCGAATGTCGGCGATACGGCTGCGACCGGATTCTTCCGGGACTGCGCCGGTTACGAGCGAGACCAGAGCTTACCAACGGCGGTCGAGTTCGTTCGGGTATGCCTGCGGGCATGGACACCCGGACGCGACCGCCTGATGCAACGAGGAGAGACAGCCGTGGCCAAGGGCAAGCGGACCTTCCAGCCGAACAACCGGCGCCGGGCGCGGGTTCATGGTTTCCGGCTGCGCATGCGCACCCGGGCCGGCCGCGCCATCGTGACCGGCCGGCGCCGCAAGGGTCGTCGTTCTCTGACTGCTTGATCCGCAGGGTCACAGGGCGTGCTCCCGGTTCAGCACCGGATGACGCGGTCTGCCGAGTTCGCCGCCACCATCAAGTACGGGGCGCGGGCCGGGCAGCCGGACATCGTGGTGCACGCACGACGGGACGTCGACGGTGACGCGGGACCTCGCATTGGACTGGTGGTGGCGAAATCGGTCGGCAACGCGGTACAGCGGCATCGAGTGGCCCGCCGCCTTCGGCACGTGGCCCGATCCGTACTCACCGAACTCGATCCCCGGGAGCGGGTCGTGATCCGGGCCCTGCCGACCAGTCGCGACGCCATCTCCGGAGAACTGGAACAGCAGTTGCGGACCGGATTGCGCAAGACGCATCAACTGATGGAGCGCGGCCGGTGAACACTGGTAACCGGGTTTCCCGGATCAAGCGCTGGCCGGCGCGGGCGGCGGTCTTCGCGATCGGGATCTACCGCAACATGATCTCCCCGCTGCGCCCGCCGTCCTGCCGCTTCATACCCACCTGCAGCGAGTACGCCGTGGATGCGTTCACCGAGTACGGGCTGATCCGGGGGAGCTGGCTGACGCTCATGCGGCTGGCGAAGTGCGGTCCGTGGCATCGGGGAGGATGGGACCCGATCCCCGAACGGCCGGCCGCCCATAGTTGCGGAAGCGTGGAACCCGTGGAGTCCCAAGCCAGGAGCGCACATGTTTAATTGGTTCAGCCTCGACTTCGTCTACTACCCGGTGTCGGGCATCATGTGGCTCTGGTACAAGCTGTTCAGCCTGATCCTGGGCCCGTCGAACTTCTTCGCCTGGGCGCTGTCGGTGATGTTCCTGGTATTCAGCCTGCGCGCGCTGCTCTACAAGCCGTTCGTCCGGCAGATCCGCACCACCCGCCAGATGCAGGAGTTGCAGCCGCAGATCAAGGCGCTGCAGAAGAAGTACGGCAAGGACCGCCAGCGGATGGCGCTGGAGATGCAGAAGCTGCAACGGGAACACGGGTTCAACCCGATCCTCGGCTGCCTGCCGATGCTGGCGCAGATCCCGGTGTTCCTCGGTCTCTATCACGTGTTGCGCTCGTTCAACCGAACGCAGGGCGGCTTCGGCCAGCCCCAGTTGTCACCCGAGTTGAACCGGTCGCTGGGGAACTACGTGTTCAGCCCGACCGATGTCGGGCACTTCTTGGACGCCAACCTGTTCGGTGCCCCCATCGGTGCGTTCATGACGCAGTCCCGGGGTCTGGATGCCTTCACGGAATTCAGCCGACCGGCGGTCATCGCTGTGTCCCTGCCGCTCATGCTGCTGGCCGGCATCGCCACCTACTTCAACAGCCGGGCCTCGGTCGCGCGCCAGAGCCCGGAGGCCGCCGCGAACCCGCAGACCGCGATGATGAACAAGCTTGCGCTGTATGTCTTTCCACTCGGCGTGGTCGTCGGCGGCCCGTTCCTACCGATCGCCATCATCATCTACTGGGTGTCCAACAACATCTGGACCTTCGGCCAGCAGCACTACGTGTTCGGCAAGATTGAGCAGGAGGAAGAGGCGAAGAAGGAAGAGGCCTTGGCCAGACGGTCGGCGAACGCCCCGGCCCCCGGCGCCAAGCCCACCAAGCGCAAGCCCGCGCCGCCGGCCGGCAACGGGGCGGCTGCCGAAGCCAAGGACGCCCCCACCGCCGACGCGGTGGATGCCGCGGACCAGAACGGCGATGACGCACCCGGCGCGGCGGACGGCCCGCCGGCCCGCACTCCGCGCCCCGGGGCGCGGCCCAAGAAACGGAAGCGTTGACCGGACCGCGATCCGGCGGAAGAGAAAGAAGACACACATGACCGAAGCTGACATCGAAGTGGTCGACACCAACGTCGACACCAACGTCGACACCGACACCGAGACCGAGGCCCCGGCGGGCAAGGGCGCCGACCTCGAGGAGCGTTTGGTGGCCGAGGGCGAGATCGCCGGCGACTACCTCGAGGAGCTGTTGGACCTGCTGGACTTCGACGGCGATATCGATCTCGACGTGGAGGGCAACCGGGCGGTCGTGAGTATCGACGGCGGCGAGGATCTGGCCAAGCTGGTCGGCCGCAAGGGCGAGGTGCTCGATGCCCTGCAGGAGCTGACCCGGCTGGCGGTCCACCAGAAGACGGGGGAGCGCAGCCGGCTCATGCTGGACATCGCGAACTGGCGCCGGCGCCGCCGTGACGAGCTGACCCAGTTGGGCGACAAGGTGGCCCGGCGGGTGGCGGAGAGCGGTGAGCGTGAGGAGCTGGCTCCGATGACGCCCTTCGAGCGCAAGATCGTCCACGATGCGGTGGCCGCTGTCGACGGCGTGCACAGCGAGAGCGAGGGCGTCGAACCGTCCCGCCGCGTCGTCGTGTTGAAGGACTGAAGTTACACCGATGTAGTTCCAGGTGGGTGGCCGGACGAGGGGAGCGATGTTTCACGTGAAACATGACACCGCCCCACCAGCGCCCGCCGGTGCCGAGTGGGCATTCGGCGATCGGCTGGGGCAGGCCCGCCAGTACGCCGACCTACTCGCCGGGCCAGGCGTGGAACGCGGCTTGCTCGGCCCCCGCGAGGTTGACCGCCTCTGGGAACGCCACCTCCTCAACAGTGCTGCCGTGGCGGAACTGATCGACCCGGACGCCCGTGTCCTCGACATCGGGAGCGGGGCCGGCCTGCCGGGCATCCCGGTGGCGATCGCCCGACCGGATCTCCGCGTCGCCCTCGTCGAGCCGATGCTGCGCCGTATCGAGTTTCTGGCCGAGGTGATCACCGCCCTGGGGTTACCGGTCGAGGTGGTGCGGGGCCGGGCCGAGGAACCCGGAGTCCGCACCCGGCTCGCCGGCGCCGACGTCGTGACGTCGCGGGCGGTGGCGTCGCTGGACAAGCTCGCCCGCTGGAGCATGCCGCTGCTGCGGCCCGGCGGCCGGATGCTGGCGCTGAAGGGGGAGCGCGCCCAGGACGAGGTCGACGCCGCCCGGCGGGAACTCGGATCGTTAGGCGCGACGGACGTCAAGGTGGTGAGATGTGGCGAGAGCTATTCGAGTCCACCCGTCACCGTGGTGAGCGCGCTGCGCGCCGAGCGCCGACCGAACCGGAGCGGAGCGATCCGAACGAAGCAGAAACGAGAGCCATGACCGTCCCGCCCCAACCAGGCCAGGAGCCACCGGCCGGCGCCGATGTTTCACGTGAAACATGGAAGGACCCGGACGAGTTCGACACCCCGATCGGGGCCGCCGCGCAGCGCGCGATGCAGGTGCTGCACACCGCCGCCGGCCAGCTACCCCGTCCGCCGCACCGCCGCATCTTCACGGTGGCCAACCAGAAGGGTGGCGTCGGCAAGACCACGACGGCGGTGAACCTCGCGGCCGCGCTGGCCGTACAGGGACTGAAGACGCTCGTCATCGATCTCGACCCGCAGGGCAACGCCAGCACGGCGTTGGGCA
>CAZHUU010000235.1:1640-4273 GCA_964535335.1 uncultured Mycobacterium sp. | reverse complement strand
ACCACGACTGGTTGGCAGCCGCCGTGGGCATCAGCATCGCGGTCGGGCTGCTGGCCGCCGCGACGGTGATCCTGCTGCGCCCAGACACCAACACCGATCTGGCGCAACCGGCCCACAGCCGGGCGCGAACCTTCCGGCTTCTTGCTGAGGTCCTGCGGCTCAACGGAATTGCGGCGCTCGCCGTCGGTATCGGAGCGGCCGTTCCAGGGCCATTGGGCGCACCCCAGGTCGCCCTGGCCACCGCGGTTCTGCTGGCCGCCGCCGCTTTGAGCCTGCGATTCGTCGGCGGCCCGGTGGCGCTGTGCACCGCCGTGATCGTGGTGGGCATCGCCACCCTGACCGCTGGTCTGGCGCGGATGATCTTCATGACCTCGGCGACGACACTGCTGTGCTGTGCCCTGCTCGCGGTGACCCTGGCGATCAAGAAGACACCGTCGTTGGCGCGGTGGGCGGCTCGGCTGCGTCTGCCGGTGTTCCCGTCGGCGTCGGGCCGCTGGGTCTTTGAGACCCGCGCCGACCTACCGGCGGCGGTCGTGGTGGCCGGCGGCGAGGACCCCGCCCTGGACGGGCCCAAATCGGTGCGCGAGACGATTCTGGCGACCGACCGAGCCCGCAACATCATCACCGGACTACTCACGGGTTTGGGCACCCTGCTGGTGGTGTGCTGCGGATGGCTCTGCGATCCCACGCGCGACCAGCGGTGGTTGGCGGTGGCGCTCGCACTCACCCTGGCCGGAGCCGTCCTGCTGCACGCACGCGGCTATGAGGACCGCACACACGCCACAATCCTGGCAGTCAGCGCCGTGGCGGTCGTGATCGTGGTGGCGCTGCGGTTCGCCTTGCAGTTGCACAGTGCAGCAGCGGTTTTGGCGGCCTGCGCGACACTGGTGCTTGTCCCGGTGGCAGGTCTGATCCTGGCCGCTGTCGTGCCCAACACCATCTACAACCCGGCGTTCAAACTGACCGTTGAGTGGGTCGGCTACGCACTGTTCTTCGCGGCCTTCCCGTTGGCGTTCTGGCTCATGGGTGTCTTCGCCGCGATCCGGTATCGGGCATGAAGCCACGGCGTGACCTACAACGCGTCTCGGCGGTAAGTGCAACAACGGCATTGGTGGCGCTGTCCACACTGTGCGGGACACCGACCGCCGCGGCGGTGGAACCGCCGACGATCGACCCGGCCGCCCTGCCTGCCGACGGCCAGCCCGCACCTGTGCAGGCGATGCGGCAGGGGGCGCAGTGCACACGGGTAGGGACCTTGCCCGGCACCGACTACCGGGTGCAGCCGAAATACATGGACCTGTTGAACCTGCCCGACGCGTGGAAGTTCGGGCGCGGCGCCGGTGTCACCGTGGCCCTCATTGATACCGGCGTCAGCCCACATCCGCGCCTGCCGACGCTGGTCGGCGGCGGTGACTACATCGAGGGCGGGGACGGACTGACCGACTGCGACGCCCACGGCACCTGGATCGCGAGCCTGATCGCGGCATGGCCCAATGACGGCAATTCGCCGCCACCCCCGCCCCGCGAGGGGCAACCGCCGCCGCCGGGAGACACGCGAGCGCCCGCTGAGGGCGGGGGCGAGCAGCCCGCCGCACCGCCCCCGCCGGCATCGCCGACCGGGGGGCCGGCCGCGCTGACGACCACCGACCCATCCGTCCCCGGCGTTGAGCCCGCCGCGATGAGCCAGGCGCCGTTGCCCGAGGCTCCCATCCCCGGTACCGATCAACCGGCCGCGCCCCCGCCGTGGCCGCCGCCGGACGCCTTCTCCGGTATAGCCCCGGAGGCCAAGCTCATCTCGATCCGGCAGTCGTCTCTGGCGTGGAGCCCCGAAGGGGCTTACGGCGATCCCGACCCGGTCACCCGCCGCAAGGCCGGTGATGTGGCCACGATGGCCTCCGCGATCGTGCATGCGGCGAACATGGGCGCCAAGGTCATCAACATCAGCGAGGTCTCCTGCATGCCGGCCAACAAGATCGTCGACCAGCGGGCGTTGGGCGCGGCGATCCGCTACGCGGCTGTGGACAAGGATGCGGTGATTGTCGCCGCCGCCGGCAACCTGCGCGGCGTCGGCGACAGCGACTGCAAGCAGAACCCCCTGAACAACCCGCTGACTCCGGACGATCCGCGCAACTGGGCCGGGGTGACAACCGTAGTCACACCGGCCTGGTTCTCCGACTACGTGCTGACTGTCGGGGCGGTCAATGCTGCCGGAAACCCGTTGCCCGACTTGAGCATTGCCGGGCCGTGGGTGGGCATCGCCGCGCCGGGCACCGACGTCATGTCGTTGTCGCCGCGGGACGCAGGACTGATTAACGCCGAGGAGGACCGCGAGCAGCAACTTGTCGCACCGGCGGGGACGAGCTTTTCGGCGGCGATCGTGTCGGGCACCGCGGCCCTGGTGCGGGCGAAGTTTCCGGACCTGACCGCGCACCAGATCATCAACCGCTTGATCGCCACAGCTCGGCCTCCTGCGGCCGGGGTGGATAACGAAGTCGGGCACGGCATCGTCGACCCGGTAGCCGCCCTGACCTATGACCTGCCCCCCGGTGAACCTGTTGGGCCCCAACACCTGGCGGCACCCCTTGTGCTGGCCCCGCCCAAGGTGGGCCGCGACATGACCCCCGTGTGGGTAG
>CAZHUU010000235.1:443-1630 GCA_964535335.1 uncultured Mycobacterium sp. | reverse complement strand
CTGTCGCCGCCCTGACCTACGACTTGCCGGCCGGTGAACCGCTGCCTCCGCAGAACCGGTCCTCCCCGCTGGTGTTGCCGCCACCACCGCCACCGCGCGACATGACACCGGTATGGGTAGCCCTCGGAGGGGTCGCCGCGGTCGGGGTCCTAGCGATGGGCACGGTCGGATTGTCGGCGCTGCTAAGGGAGAGGAGGGGTCGCTGATGCGCGCGAAAGCCCCACTAGGGGTATCGGCATCGTGGCCTCGATGGGCCACGGCTTTCGTCACTGTGACGGGGATTCTCTATCTGGGCAGCCGTTTTCACGGTCCAGGTCCGATATGGGGGTCGATCGCGGCAGCCGTCCTCGCGGCGATCCTCATCGCTGGGACCTGGCGGCTATTGCCGTTGACCTCGGCGCTGCGCCGCCGCCTCTCACCGACCCGCCCAGCCCCGGCGCTGCTGGACACCGCGACGCCGGCCGACATTGCCCCGCTGTGGGACAACACTCCGGCGGCGGTTCGCGCCGTCGGGGACGACGTAGTGGCCGTGGTGGCCATCGACGGTCCCGACAACCCGCCGTCGGTGTTCGACCGCAACCGGGTGGAGTCAGCGACGTTCATCCCACTGGATGTTCTGGCGGAAGCGTTGCGCCAGTTCGATGTTCGCCTTTCGGGCATTGACGTCCTGAGCGTGGGACGCCGCCGCGCCTCCCGCGCGCACCACCCGTATGCGGCGACATACACGGGCATGATCGGCGATCACGCCGCGATGGGCCAGCGCCGCAGCTGGTGCGTGCTGCGCATGAACCGGATCCAGAACGCCACAGCGATAGCGAGCCGCGATTCGGTGGCCTCCACCCTGGCCGCCTGCGCCGCCCGGCTGGCTGCGGAGCTGTCGGGCCGCAAGATCACCGCGCGCGTCCTCGATGCGGCCGAGTTGGCCGACGTGGATCAGCTGTTGGGCGCCGGAATCGGTGCTGACCCGCGGCCGGGGTGGAGCGAGCTACGCCACGGCGCGGGGTCGGTCAGCGCCTACTGGATGACCCCGAAGGACATCACGACCGAGAACCTGGATCGGATCTGGGTTCACGACAGCGATGCCACCGCGGTCGCGGTGCAGTTGCGTCCGACCGAGGACGGAGGCGCTGAGGTGGGGGTGATCGTGCGGTACTCCACTCCGACCCCGCTGGCCTCGCCGCCCGTCG
>CAZHUU010000235.1:0-433 GCA_964535335.1 uncultured Mycobacterium sp. | reverse complement strand
CCTTGCCGACGCACCGGACCCGCAGCTGCGTGTTCCGCACCGCCGCGTCGGCGACGATGAGGACATCCGCATTCCCCTTGGGGCGACGGGAATCCTGCTGGGCAGCCTGCCTTCTGGGCACCCGCTGCTGATGAATCTCGCTGCGGCCTCCCCGGTGGAGTCCTCGACGGTCACTGTGGCCGGCGAGTTGGCGCTACTGGTCCAGGTGGCGCTGCGCAGCGCGGCGATCGGTTACCAGGTGATGGTCGTCTCAGCGCAGCCGGACCGCTGGCGTGACGCGACCGCTACCGGCCTGCAGGTCATCACGGCGGGGGCATCCCTTCCCACTGAAGGGCCGCCCGTCATGGTCATCTACGACACCCCCGGCGCGTCAGGCACCCTCGGAGGGCCGGCTCCGGCGATCACCATGCGGGCGGTGCGACCGGCGGGGGCC
>CAZHUU010000234.1:0-4305 GCA_964535335.1 uncultured Mycobacterium sp. | reverse complement strand
CAGTTCGCACCGGCTGCGCAACCTTGCGAGGTGAGCACCCCGGTAGGACATGTTGTGCCCGGCTTTGAGCGACTATCGATAGTCGCTCAAAGCCGGGCAGCAGAGGTACCCATCGACTGGTTGTTGAGGCGAGTGGTTGACACCATGCCGGGCGACTGCCAAAGTGTTTTATCGATCGATCAGTTTTGCAACCGACGAGTGAGGCTTCTCCATGGCAGGACGAGTAGAGGGCAAGGTCGCTTTCATCACCGGTGCCGCGCGCGGCCAGGGCCGCAGTCACGCGGTTCGGCTGGCCCAGGAGGGGGCCGACATCATCGCCGTCGATGTGTGCAAGCGCATCAGCAGCAATGAAGACATCCCCGCGCCCAATCCCGACGACCTGGCCGAGACCGCCGATCTGATCAAGAACCTCGACCGTCGCATCGTGACCGCAGAGGTCGACGTCCGCGACTACGACGCACTCAAGGCAGTGGTCGACAGTGGCGTCGAGCAGTTGGGAAGCCTCGACATCATCGTGGCCAACGCCGGCATCGGCAACGGTGGCCAGACGCTCGACCACACCAGTGAGGCCGACTGGACCGACATGATCGACGTCAACCTGTCCGGGGTCTGGAAGACCGTCAAAGCCGCAGTGCCGCACATGATCGCCGGCGGCAAGGGCGGTTCCATCATCCTGACCAGCTCGGTCGGCGGCCTCAAGGCCTACCCGCACACCGGCCACTACATCGCGGCCAAACACGGCGTGGTGGGGCTGATGCGGACCTTCGCCGTCGAGCTCGGGCACCATTTCATCCGGGTCAACTCCGTGCACCCGACCAACGTGAACACCCCGCTGTTCATGAACGAGGGCACGATGAAGCTGTTCCGGCCGGACCTGGAGAACCCGGGTCCCGACGATATGGCCGTGGTGGCGCAGATGATGCACGTGCTGCCGATCGGTTGGGTCGAACCGGTGGACATCAGCAACGCGGTGTTGTTCCTGGCCTCCGACGAGTCCCGTTACGTCACCGGCCTGCCGATGACGATCGACGCCGGAAGCATGCTCAAGTAGCGACGGTCCGCTTGCCGGGGCCCGGCTGTCTGCCCTTGTCGGACAGCCGGTTCAGGTAGCGCTCCACTAGGTCGTTCAGTTCGCGGTGCCCCTCGGTCATCCCGATCGCGGCCTCGTTGCACAGGCTGCGGGCGATCTGGGCGACCAGCATCGAGACGGCGACCGGCGGATACTCGTCGAGATCGATCCCGTGTGCCCGCAGCGCCACCGTCGCCGCCGCCGTCTCGATGTCGCGGACCCGTTCGGCGTAAGACTTCAGTTCGGCGCCGATCACCTTGCGGTGGTTGGCAAGTGCCATGAACTCGGTGTGCAGACCGCTCCACTGGGAGTCGGTGTTGATCTCCCACAGCTCGCGCAACGGCTCTTCGGCCGTGATCGCCTGGCGCATCCGCGCCAGCGATGCGTCTGAGCCGGACCGCAGGACCGCGACGAACAGGTCATCCATGGTGGGGAAGTAGTAGTAGACGAGCGCGGAGCGCACTCCGGCGCGGGCCGCCACCCGGCGCGACGTCGCCGCGGCGTAGCCCTCGTCGCGCATGATCTGAGCGGTCGCCTCCATCAGCCGTTCGCGCGCGCCGGTGTCCTTCTCCTTGGTCTTCGGTGCCGGCGTCATGCCGGTCATTCTTTCAGCTGGCCAGGTGGATTGGCTAGATGGGCGAAGCGCCGGGACAGTCTTGACCGGCGATTCGCCCCCGTGGTATCCATAACGAACGGCAAATTTGATCGATCGATCAAGACTGGACGAGGCGATGGAGGGCAGCCGGACGTGACCACCGAGGGCGCTCGCTGGCGGGTTCACGTCGACCATCGGCTGTGCGAGGGACACGCGTTGTGCGTCGAGTCCGCTCCCGAGGTCTTCGACGTCGGCCCCGACGATCTGGCCACCGCGATCGCGCATCCGTCGAACGCGCTGCGCCAGCAGGTCGATGGGGCCGTGGCCGCGTGCCCTCGTCAAGCCATCACAGTCATCTCATGAAAGGCCCTCAACGGTGACCGATTTCGCTACCGCCGACTATTTCTCCGATCAGGAGATCGCCCAGGATCCGTACGCGTACCTGGACTACCTGCGTGAGCAGAACCCGGTCTTCCGGGAACCGCACCATCAGGTCTACGCGGTGACGGGCTACGAGGAGACGGTGGCGGCCTTCAAGGACCACGAGTCCTTCTCGGCGGCGAACGCCATCGGCGGCCCGTTTCCGCCGCTGCCCTTCGAGCCGGCGGGCGACGACATCTCCGCCCAGATCGAGGCGCACCGGCACGAGTTCCCCATCGCCTATCTGATGGTGGTGATGGACCCACCGGAGCACACCCGGGCCCGTTCCCTGCTCAGCCGCCTGCTCACGCCCGCGCGGCTGAAGGAGAACGAGGAGTTCATGTGGGAGTTGGCCGATCGCCAGCTCGACGAGTTCATCGCCGACGGCCGCTGCGAGTTCCTCGGTGCCTACGCGAAGCCGTTCGCCACTCTCGTCATCGCCGATCTGCTGGGCGTACCGGCGGAGGACCGCGAAGAGTTCCGGGCGAAGCTGGCGTCGATCGGCGGGGCGGTCGGGTCGCTGGAGGGCGAAGCGGTGGCGGTCAACCCGCTGCAGTGGTTGGAGGACCAGTTCACCGCCTACATCTCCGACCGCCGGGAAAATCCGCGCGATGACATCCTCACCGAACTGGCCAACGCCAAGTATCCGGACGGATCCACGCCGGAGGTCGAGGATGTGGTACATCAGGCGACGTTCCTGTTCGCGGCCGGACAGGAGACCGTCGTCAAGCTGCTGGGTTCCAGCGTGCGGATGCTCGCCGAGCGACCCGACCTGCAGGAGCAATTGCGGGAGAACGCCAAGCTGGTCGGGCCTTTCGTCGAGGAGTCGCTGCGGATGGAGAGCCCGACCAAGGTGGACTTCCGGCTGGCCCGCAAGACCACCACGCTCGGCGACGTCCCGATCAAGGCCGGTAGCATCATGATGCTGTGCCTCGGGGCGGCCAACCGCGATCCGCGAAAGTTCGATAATCCCAACGAGTTCCGGCTCGACCGCAAGAACGTGCGCGAGCACATCGCCTTCGGCCGCGGCATCCACACCTGTGCCGGTGCCCCGCTGGCCCGGGTGGAGGCCCAGGTCACCCTGAATCGGCTGCTGGCCCGCATGCGCGACATCGCGATCGATGACGCCCAGCACGGTCCGGCCGGCGACCGGCAGTACCGCTACGAGCCCACGTTCCTGTTGCGTGGGCTGCGCGACCTGCACATCACCTTCACGCCCGGGGACTGAACCGCCCCGGCCTACGCTGGTTGGTATGCAACGCTTCCCGCTGGCCGGCTACCGCGTCCACCGCGTCGGGTTCGGCGCCATGCAGCTGCCGGGGCCGGGTGTGTTCGGCCCGCCCAAGGACCGCGACCAGGCGCTGGCGGTGCTGCGCCGGGCCGTCGACTCCGGGGTCGACCACATCGACACCGCGCAGTTCTACGGACCCGACGTCGCCAATGAGCTCATTCGCGCGGCGCTGCACCCGTACCCGGAGAACCTCGCGCTGGTCAGCAAGGTCGGCGCCCGACGCGACGACCAGGGTGCCTGGCTGCCCGACGCCGAGCCGGACCGGTTACGCGCGGGCATCGAGGAGAACCTGCGCAGCCTCGGCGTCGACCGGCTGGCCGCGGTGAACCTGCGCGTGCTCGGCGAGGACGAACCCAGCCAGCTGTTCACCGATCAGCTCGGGACCATGATCGCCGCCCGGGACGACGGGCTCATCGGTGGCATCGGACTGAGCAACGTCAGCTACGAGCAGCTGCTGCACGCCCTGGAGATCACCGAGATCGCCTGTGTGCAAAACCCGTTCAACCTCGTCGACCGCTCCTCGCAGCCGGTGCTCGACGAGTGCATTGCCCGCGACATCCCATTCGTGCCGTTCTTCCCGCTCGGCTCGGCGTTCAACGACGTCAACCCGGTGCTCACCCACCACCTGGTCGAGGAGGCCGCGCACCGGCTCGGCCACACCCCGGCCCAGGTCGCGCTGGCCTGGACACTCAACCTTGCCGACAACATCCTGCTGATCCCCGGCACCTCATCGCTGGCGCACCTCGAGGAGAACCTGGCCGTCGCCGATATCGAACTCGACGACGAGACCCAGCGCGAGCTGACCGTGGTGGCCTGACTACTTCAGTTCGGTGGACGACAGCCCGAGTAGCCGGCGCGCCACCACCAGCTGCTGGATCTGCTGGGTGCCCTCGAAGATGTCCAGGATCTTGGAGTCCCGCGCCCACTTCT
>CAZHUU010000233.1:1447-4319 GCA_964535335.1 uncultured Mycobacterium sp. | reverse complement strand
ACCATGCCCTCAAGCCCGCCGACGCCGAAGCGATCATCACCGCGCTGCTGAAAGTGATGGCCGACGCCAGCATCTTGTCGGAACTGTCCGGACCCAACAAGCGCAAGGGATACCAGATCAAGAGCAGCCTTATCGAATGGCGCGCGGCCCCAGGGGATTTCCGAGCACCTGACCCGATCCGCGGAAACCAGACACAGGGCCGCATCAACCCGTTCTTCAAGGAGCTCTACGCCGAGACCGCCAAAGCCCTGATCGGACTAGAGGCGCGTGAACACACCGCCCAAGTCGAGGCCGCTCTGCGCCAGGAACGCGAAGCCCTCTTCAGCGATGCCACCCTGCCAGTGCTGTACTGCTCGCCCACCATGGAACTCGGTGTGGACATCCGTAGCCTCACTGTCGTCGGGATGCGCAACGTGCCCCCGACCCCGGCCAACTACGCTCAGCGTTCCGGGCGTGCCGGGCGCTCCGGCCAACCCGCAGTGGTGCTGACCTACTGCGCCACCGGCAACGCCCACGACTCCTACTACTTCTCACGCAGCCAGGACATGGTGGCCGGGGCCGTCACCCCGCCTCGTCTGGAATTAGGGAATCAGGATCTCGTTCGCGCTCACGCCCATTCGATCTGGCTGGCCGCCTGCGGGCTGGATCTGAAAGCGAGCATGGTCGACCTGGTCGACATCGACGCCAACGGACGGCCACTGCGCCCGACGGTGCTCACCACCATCACTTCCCCCAGTGCCCGCACAAAGGCGGTCGCTGCGATCACCGATGTGCTGTCGGCAACCCCGGAAGTGACCTCCGCCCCCTGGTGGACACCGGACTGGATCGCTGACACCGTCGATCGAGCCCCGACGCGGTTCAACGAAGCGGCCGACCGCTGGCGGACCCTGTACGACGAAGCGCAACGCGACCTCGACGCCGCCGGCGCAGTACTCAAAGAGATCGGCGCATCCGAGCCGGCCAAACGCGCTGCAAAGGCCCGCATCACCGAAGCCCGTGCTGCCCTGGACCTGCTGAAAGGCTTGGTCGAGGACATCGCCCAGAGTGACTTCTACCCCTACCGCTACTTCGCTTCGGAGGGGTTCCTCCCAGGCTATTCTTTCCCACGGCTGCCGCTGGCAGCGTTCATCCCCGCTGACCGCAAGACCGCCACCGGCCGAGGGGACTATGTGCAACGTCCCCGGTTCGTCGCCATCAGCGAGTTCGGGCCCGACGCGTTCATCTACCACGAGGGCGCCCGTTACCAGGTCGACCGGGTCAGTCTTCCTGCCTCCGACGACGGCGCCGGAGTGAGCATCACCGAGATAAAGCGCTGCGCCGTCTGCGGATACCTGCACGAAAACTCTACGGCGGTCGAACTCTGCCAGCTGTGCGGCAGCGGCTCGCTGGAGGTCCTCGACAGGATGATGAGACTGATGTCAGTCAAGACCCGCCGCCGCGACCGCATCAGCGCCGACGAGGAGGAACGGCAACGAGCCGGCTATGACATCGTCACCAGCATCCGCTTCGTCCCGCATGGAGAACGAGCGGGCCAGATCACCAGCACGATCACCGTCGACGGCCAGACCCTCGGAGCGATGACCTACGGGGACACCGCACAGATCCGCCGCATGAACGTCGGCCTACGCCGACGCAAAGACAAGCATCTCAAAGAGGGATACCTCCTGGACACCCTCGAAGGGCGTTGGGCACGCGAATCCGACATCGCGAAAAACATTGAGGGACAGGACCCGCGGATCCGTCCGGTGATCCCATACGTCGAGGATCGACGCAACGCGGTGCTGTTCGATCTCGACCCTTCCATCGACGTGGACGAACGCCGTGCGCTGATGTATGCCCTCAAGCGGGCCATCGAGGCGATCTATCAGCTGGAAAGCAGCGAACTGGCGGTGGAACCCCTGCCCGGCAGTTCGGGCGATCACGCCTGGGCTCGGCTGTTGTTCTTCGAAGCAGCCGAAGGCGGAGCCGGGGTACTGCGCCGAGTCGCCACCGAAGACGGACAACTTGCCGCGGTGGCGCGTAAAGCCCTGGAACTGTTGCACTTTGACCCCGACACTGGCGAGGATCGCCACCGCGCGGAGTACGCCCGCGAGGACATGGTCTGTGCGCAAGCCTGCTATGACTGCCTGCTGTCCTACTCCAACCAGTCGGAGCATCAGCACCTCGATCGGCACAGCGTCACGACGCTTCTGCAGAAACTGATGCGCTCGCACACCGTGACCCCCCCGGATGAACCCGCCCCCGACGCGCAGCTCGCCAAACTCGCCACTGCCAGCAACAGTTTGGAGACCCAGTTCCTGACACTGCTTCACACCCACGGCTACCGACTGCCCGACGAAGCCCAGCAGATCGTCGACGGCTACTACGTGCGGCCCGACTTCACCTACCACATCGGCTCTGACCACGTCGCGGTGTTCCTCGACGGCCCCGTCCACGACGATGCCCACCAGAAGGGCAAGGACGAACAAGCTAGGGCCAAACTCGAAGACGAACTCGGCTGGCTGGTCCTGCGGTTCCACCACAGCGACGCCGAGTCGGGCTGGCTGGACATCATCGCCGCCCACCCCGACGTGTTCGGCACGAGCAAGACCCGATCATGACCGCACCGACATTCCCCGCGGGCACCCTGGTACGTGCCCGCGGCCGGGACTGGCTGGTCATCCCCGGAGGCACCGAGGGCATGCTGCGCGCCCGGCCCCTCGGCGGCAGCGACGCCGAAACCACACTGCTGCTCCCCGAGTTCGACCACCCGACACCGGCGGTATTCACCCCGCCCACGCTCGACGACCGCGGTGATGCGAGCCGCGCGCGCCTCCTGCGCGACGCGCTGCGGCTGTCCTTCCAGGCCACCGGCGGCCCGTTCCGCTCCTTC
>CAZHUU010000233.1:0-1437 GCA_964535335.1 uncultured Mycobacterium sp. | reverse complement strand
ACTACCAGCTGGTGCCACTCATGATGGCCACCGCCCAAGACACCACCCGGCTGCTCATCGCCGATGGCGTCGGCGTGGGCAAGACCGTCGAAGCCGGGCTCATCATGGCCGAGCTGCTGGCCACCGGAGACGCCCAGCGTCTGGCCGTGTTGTGCTCACCCCAACTCGCCCCGCAGTGGCGTTCGGAACTGGCCACCAAGTTCGGCATTGACGCCCAGCTGCTGCTGCCGTCCACTGTCAACCGGCTCCAACGCTCTGTGCCATTCGGCTCCAACATCTACCAGCACTACCCATACCTGGTGATCTCCACCGACTTCATCAAACAACACAACCGCCGCGACGAGTTCGCCGTGCACTGTCCAGAGCTGGTGGTTGTCGACGAGGCCCATACATGCGTGGGCACCTCCGGCGCCGCCGGCAAATCCCAAGCCCAGCTGCGCTACACCTTGCTGCGCAAGCTCGCCGACGACCCCAACCGCCACCTACTCCTGCTGACCGCAACCCCCACCGGAGGCGACGACGAAGCCTGGCAATCACTGATCGGACTTCTTGACCCGCGACTGGGCAGCCTCCCGGTCGACCTTTCCGGACCCGAACGGGAAGGCGACCGGAAACTGTTGGCCCAGTTCATGATTCTTCGCCAACGCCCCGACATCCGGGAGTACCTCGATGAGGACACCCCCTTCCCCGACCGGGAGTCCGCCGAAACCTCCTACAAACTCACCCCCGGATACCGGGCACTGTTCGACGACGTCATGGCCTTCGTCCGTCGCGAGGTCGACGACCCGACCCTCAGCGAGGTACACCAGCGGGTGCGTTGGTGGTCGGCCATCGCCCTGTTGCGCTGCTTGGCCTCCAGCCCCGCTGCCGCCGAACAGACCCTCCTCAACCGCTCCAACCTTGCCGCCGATGACACCGCACCCGCGGTCGACGCGATCGCCGAGCCGCGCATCCTCGACACCGACCTCGACGACACCACCGAAGGCGAAGACACCGCTTTCGGCTGGGACACCGAAGCCCTCGGACCGGCCACCGCACCAACCCGCCGCCGGCTGCGGGAGCTGGCGGCGCAAGCCGCCGCCCTCAGAGGACCCGAGCACGACGCCAAACTCAAACGGTTGATCCCCCTGCTGCAGAACCTGCTCGCCGAGGGCCATCACGCCATCGTGTTCTGCCGCTACATCCCCACCGCCGAGTATCTTGCCGAACACCTCACTGCCGCACTGACCAAGAAGCACAAGAACTTAAGGATCGACGCGGTCACCGGAACCCTGCCGCCCGAGGAACGCGAACTACGCGTCAACACTCTGACCGACCACGACGGCCCGAGGCTGCTGATCGCCACTGACTGCCTCTCGGAAGGCATCAACCTCCAAGACGGATTCACCGCCGTCGTCCACTACGACCTGGCCTGGAACCCCACCCGCCACGAACAGC
>CAZHUU010000232.1:3503-4332 GCA_964535335.1 uncultured Mycobacterium sp. | reverse complement strand
AATCTCGAAGTGCTCCCAGTCCTCGTCGAGCAGTTGGAACTCGAACGGGTAGGGGATCTGGTCGGGCGCCACCCACGGTTTGGCTTCCGGTTCGAAGCCACCGATCACCAGGCCACCCACCTCTTCCTTGAAGTAGGTGTAGCCGTCGGGGTCGCGCAGGATCGGCAGGTTCGGGTGCACGCCGGCGATGGTCTCGGTGACGACGTAGAAGTGCTCGGCGGAGTACAGCGGCACATTGACGCCGGCCATAGCGCCGATCGCCTTGGCCCACTGGCCGGCGCAGTTCACCACGATCTCGGCCTCGATGTCGCCCGCGTCGGTCCGCACTCCGGTCGCCGTGGCACCGTCGGTGACCACGTCGAGCACCCGGACGTGCTCGAAGACCCTGGCGCCGCGCTGCCGGGCCCCCTTCGCCAGGGCCATGGTCAGGTCGGTCGGGTTGGCCTTGCCGTCGGCGGGCAGCCAGATCGCGCCCACCAGGTCGTCGACCCGCATCACCGGGTATCGCTCGAAAGCCTCATCCGGACTGAGGAGTTCGCAGTCCAGGTTGTAGGCCGCCGCGCTGGCCGCGGTGCGGCGCAGCTGGGTCATCCGGTCCTCGGTGCGGGCCACCGTCACCCCGCCGCACTGTTTGTAGCCGGCGCTGAGGCCGGTCTCGGCCTCCAACTCGGCATACAGTGCCGTCGAGTACTGCACCAGTCGGGTGCCACTTTCCGAGGCGCGCAGCTGGCCCACCAGCCCGGCCGCGTGCCACGTTGTACCGCAGGACAATTGGCCCTGCTCCAGCAGCACCACATCGGTGCGTCCCAGCTTGGTCTCCATGGCCTGG
>CAZHUU010000232.1:0-3493 GCA_964535335.1 uncultured Mycobacterium sp. | reverse complement strand
TTGGTCGGGTGGTAGGCGACGCTGGTGCCGAGGACGCCGCCGCCGATGATGACCACCTGGGCGCGGTCGGGTAGCTCATGCGTGGACATGTGTTCCTCACTAGTCAGCGGCGTGCGCGTCGTCGAGTAGCCGGGCGAAGTCCGGGCCCCGAAATTCGGCCACGGCTGAGTCGTAACGCTCCAGCGCCCATTCCCAGAAGTCGAAGTCGATTGCGCTGGATCCGTTCTGGATGCAGCCCCACAGGGTCCAGCCGTACTTGCCGACGATGCCCTGCAGCCGGGCGCGCGCGGTCTTGTGCCGTAGCGGGCGGCCGTAGTAGAGCGCGACGAGTTCCTCGAGCTGGCCGGTGGACAACCCGCACTCGGCCCAGATGTTGCCGAGTTCGAAGCACGGGTCGTTGTTGCCGGAGTATTCGTAGTCGATCAGCCACACCCGCTCGCCGTTGTCGACGAAGTTGCCCGCCAGCAGATCGTTGTTGCACGGCACCGTGGTCTGGTCGGTGGCCTCGAGCACCCGCCGGATGTCGGCGAATGTCGGCGCGAAGTCCAGGTAGTCGCCGGGAAGCCGAAATCCGTTGTCCTGAAGCACCTTCAAGTAGGCGGGCTGGCGTTCGAACATGTCGAACCGATCGCGGAAGCGCGGCCCGCCGTGCAGAGCCCTGACCCCGGCCGCGACCCGGGCCAGCACGCCGGGGCGTTGCAGGTCGGCGTTGGTCAGCGTGACCCCTTCCAGGAAGCCGACCAGCAGTATCCCCAGGTCTGGCCGATAGTCGATCACCGGTGCGCCGACGCCGGCCTGGGCGGCCGCCCGGCTGTTGTAGAACTCGTTGTCGCGGTCGATGCCCAGCAGTCCGGTGTTGACGCTGCAGCGCGCGACGTAGGCACCGGTGGGGGTGGTGATCTTGACGTTGCGGTTGGTCAGCCCGCCGGAGAGTTCCTCGAGCCGGCGCGGCCGTCCGGCCAGGACCGGAAGCTGCTCGAGCAGCGCATCCAGTTCCGAGTCGGAGAGAAACGGCATGTTCGGAAAGACTAGGTTATCGACCTGTGCAGTCGTATCCGGTTCCGCGCGCCGCCCACGACGTGATCGCGCACTGGGCCGCGACCGACAATCCCGCCGTCATCTTCGACTTCAACGGCACCCTGTCCGATGACGAGCCCATCCTGTTCCGGATCTTCGGTGAGCTGTTCGCCGAGCACCTGAACTGGGCCATGACCCAGGACGACTACGACCGCCACCTGCTCGGCCACAGCGACCGCGAGATCATCGAGAAAGCGCTGGAGATCACCGGCACCGACGCGCCGGTCGACCCGCTGCTGCAGTTGCGCAAACGCCGCTACGCCGAACTGGTTGCTCGGGACAACCCCATCACCGCCGATACCACCGCCCTGGTCGGTGTCCTCGCCGAGCACCACGTGCCGATGGCGATCGTCACCGGCGCACAGCGCGACGACGTTCGCGCCGTGCTGGAAGCGAGCCCGGTCGGTGCGGCGATCACGGTCGTCGTCGCCGAGGAGGACGTCCGTCGCGGCAAGCCGGATCCGGAGGGGTTCCTCGCCGGGGCCGCGCTGCTGGGTCGCGAGCCGACCGACCTGCTTGTCTTCGAGGACTCGGTGCCCGGCGTCCGCGGTGCGCTGGCGGCCGGCATGCGTTGCATCGCCGTCGGCGTCGCGCCCGGCGAGGAGGTGCGCGCGGTGGCCCCGGCCGTGGTGCCCCGGCTGTCCGCCGCCCTGATCGGCCCGGTGCTGCCGACCCTGCGGAACCGGGGCGCAGCGGGTCGCTGACGGCGCCACCAGGCCTGCTCAGCGCCCTGTTCGGTGCTCGGCGGCCTGGTTCTGGGACAATCGTCGGTAGTGAGGAGAACATGCACACGACATCGGTGACCCCGTCGACGCACTCCCAGCTCCCCGCTGCCAGCGCGGAGGCCGTCGTCGATCTCGGGGCAATTGCCCACAACGTGCGCGTTCTGCGTGAACACGCCGGCCCGGCGCAGGTCATGGTGGTGGTCAAGGCGGACGCCTACGGCCATGGCGCGACCCAGGTCGCGCGGGCGGCGCTGGCGGCCGGGGCGGCCGAACTCGGGGTGGCCACCATCGACGAAGCCCTCACTCTGCGCCGCGACGGCATCACCGCCCCGGTGCTGGCCTGGCTGCACCCACCCGGCACCGACTTCGCGCCCGCGCTGACCGCCGGCGTGCAGATCGGGGTGTCCTCGGTGCGCCAGGTCGACGAACTGCTCGACGCGGTCAACCGCACCGGCCGCACCGCCGAACTCACCATCAAGGTCGACACCGGCCTGAACCGCAACGGGGTCAGCGCCGCCGAATACCCCGCGGTGCTCGACGCGGTGCAGCGTGCCGCCGGCGACGAGGCGATCCGGGTGCGCGGGATCATGTCGCATCTGGCCAACGGCGATACCCCCGACGACCCGCTCAACGACCTCCAGGCCCGGCGGTTCACCGAGATGCTCGCCGAGGCCCGCCGCCGCGGCGTGGACTTCGAGGTGGCCCACCTGTCCAACTCGCCGTCGGCGATGACCCGCCCGGATCTGGCGTTCGACATGGTGCGCCCCGGAATCGCGGTGTACGGGCTCAGCCCGATTCCCGAACGCGGCGACATGGGTCTGCGCCCGGCCATGACCTTGAAGTGCACCGTCGCGATGGTGAAGCCGGTGAAGGCCGGCGAGGGAGTCTCCTACGGGCACACGTGGATCGCCGAGCGCGACACCAACCTGGCGCTGCTGCCGGTCGGGTACGCCGACGGCATCTACCGCGTCCTCGGCGGCCGGATCGACGTGCTGCTCAACGGCCGGCTGCGCCGCAGCGTCGGCCGCATCTGCATGGACCAGTTCGTCGTCGACCTGGGTCCCGGCGAACCGGACGTCGTCGAGGGTGACGAGGCGATCCTGTTCGGCCCCGGTGCATCCGGGGAGCCGACCGCCCAGGACTGGGCCGACCTGCTGGGCACCATCCACTACGAGGTGGTCACCAGCCCCCGCGGGCGGGTGGTGCGCAGCCACCGGGAGGCGGACGCCGGTGGACACTGACCCGGGACCGGAGCGGAATCCCAAGCCCGCCAAGGGCATCGACGAACGCCTGGCACGCCAGGCCGCCAAGAGCGCCGAACGGCTGGCCCGTAAGGCGGGCAATCCGCGACTGCGGCCCGGCAAGAAGGCCGGGCTGATGGCCGGTGTCGCCGGCCTGAGCGCGGTGGGCACCGTCGCCGGGGTCTCGGCCGCCAGGTCGCTGCGGCACAAGCAATACATCGAAGACGCCTACGTCGGTGAGGATTTCGCGCTGCTGGAGGCCGACCGTGGCTGCGTGGTCACCACACCGGACGGGGTGCCGTTGGTCGTCCGGGAGGTCGGACCCATCACCGCACCGCTGACCGTGGTGTTCGCGCACGGGTTCTGCCTGCGGATGGGATCGTTCCACTTCCAGCGCGCGGCCCTGCCGGTGCTGGCCGGGATTCCGACCATGATCGCCTGCGGTGACCA
>CAZHUU010000231.1:0-4354 GCA_964535335.1 uncultured Mycobacterium sp. | reverse complement strand
CACTGTCGGGGTCTTTGGGGGCGATCCGCGGGATCTCGTCGACCGCGACATCCAGCCCGGTGAGCCGTTGCTGCCAGCGGCGCTCGATCGGTTCGTAGGCCTCCAGCACCGCCATGTCGAACCGCTCCGCGCGGCTGCGCCAGCCCGGAACGGTGGGCGGAAGCAACGGGCCGCGCATCTCTCGTCCGCGGCGTGACCCCGACGCACCGCCGGATCGACCGCCATGTCGGGAGCTGCGGGAATCGCCCACGGCACCGATCGTAACGGTTGGACATCGGCAGGTCGGCGGCTGCGCGTGTCCGGCGGCCAGGTGTGTTTGAAGCGCGATAGCCTCACGGACGTGAATGCTCCCCGTCGCTGCTGCAGGCCCGGGTGCCCCCATTACGCGGTGGCGACGCTGACGTTCGTCTATGCCGACTCGACCGCCGTCGTCGGCCCCCTGGCCACCGTGCGCGAGCCGCACTCCTGGGACCTCTGTGTCGGGCACGCCGGCCGGATCACCGCACCGCGCGGCTGGGAGTTGATGCGGCACGCCGGACCGCTGCCCACCACCCCCGACGACGACGACCTGATCGCGCTGGCGGACGCCGTACGGGAGGGCCGCGGCGGGCTCCCGGGCGCGCCGGTCACCGGCTTCTCCGAACCCAGCGGGGCGGCGCATGCGACCGTTCCCGGGCACGGCGTGCTGCCCTCGGCAGTCCACCGGCCGACCAGTGCCGGCCGCCGGCGCGGGCACCTGCGGGTGCTACCCGACCCGACCGACTGAGCGTCGGAAACGGCTAGGCTGACGGCCAAGAGTCCTCTCGGTCAGGAGATCCGTCATGTCCAGATCCGCCGCGGCGGTGCGTCAGGTGATCAAGGCCTATGACGTGCGCGGACTGGTCGGTGAGGAGATCGACGAGGGTTTCGTCGCCGATGTCGGCGCCGCCTTCGCCCGGCTGGTCCGCGGTGAGGGGAGCAAGGGTCAGGTGGTGATCGGCTACGACATGCGGGAGAGTTCCCCTGCGCTGGCCGACGCCTTCGCCGGCGGCGTCACCGCCCAGGGGCTCGACGTGGTGCGCATCGGGCTGGCGTCCACCGACCAGCTCTATTTCGGCTCCGGCTTCCTCGACTGCCCCGGCGCGATGTTCACCGCGAGTCATAATCCCGCCGCCTACAACGGCATCAAGCTGTGCCGGGCCGGTGCCAAACCGGTCGGCGAGGACACCGGACTGGCGGTGATCCGCGACGAGGTGATCGCGGGGGTACCGGGCTACGACGGGCCGGTCGGGCAGATCCGCGACCGCGATGTCCTGGCCGAGTACGGGCAGTTCCTGCGCTCGCTGGTCAACCTGGCCGAGCTGCGTCCGCTGCGGGTCGCGGTCGACGCCGGTAACGGGATGGCCGGGCACACCGCGCCCGCGGTGCTCGGCCCGATCGATTCGCTGACCCTGCTGCCGTTGTACTTCGAACTCGACGGTTCCTTCCCGAACCACGAAGCCAACCCGCTGGAGCCGGCCAACCTGGTGGACCTGCAGCGGTACGTCCTGGAGACCGGCGCCGACATCGGGCTGGCCTTCGACGGCGACGCGGACCGTTGCTTCGTCGTCGACGAGCGCGGAAACCCGGTCTCGCCATCGGCGGTGACGGCACTGGTAGCCGGGCGGGAGCTGGCCCGCGAGATCGGCGGCACCGTGATCCACAACCTGATCACCTCCCGCGCGGTGCCCGAGCTGGTCATCGAACGCGGCGGCACTCCGGTGCGCTCCCGGGTCGGACACTCCTATATCAAGGGCCTGATGGCCGACACCGGCGCGATCTTCGGCGGCGAGCACTCCGCGCACTACTACTTCCGCGACTTCTGGGGTGCGGACTCCGGCATGCTCGCCGCGCTGCACGTGCTGGCCGCGCTCGGCGAGGAGCACCGGCCGCTGTCGGAGCTGATGGCCGACTACCAGCGCTACGAGGCCTCCGGAGAGATCAACTTCCGGGTCGGCGACGCCCCCGCGTGCGTGGAGGCGGTGCTGAAATCCTTTGGCAGCCAGATCGTTTCGCTCGACCACCTGGACGGTGTCACCGTCGATGTCGGTGACGGCGGCTGGTTCAACCTGCGCACCTCCAACACCGAGCCGCTGCTGCGGCTCAATGTGGAGGCCCGTACCGCCGACGAGGTCGAGAAGATCGTCCGCCGGGTCGCCGACCAGATCGCGGTGACCAGCGGGGCGGGCCCATGAGTTCGGCCAACGCCACGGTCGACCTCGACGACACCGAGGGGCTGCTGGACGCCGACCGCGACGGTCTGTTGCGGGCGTCGGCGACGGCCGGGGCTCAGGTCCGCGCCACCGCGGCCGCGATCGACGAGGGCGCGCTGGACTCGGTGATGACCGGCGGCCAGCGGCCCCGAACCGTCATCTGGGTGGCGGGCAGGGGTGCGGCCGAGAGCGCGGG
Organism: uncultured Mycobacterium sp.; assembly: GCA_964535335.1. Lineage (GTDB taxonomy): Bacteria > Actinomycetota > Actinomycetes > Mycobacteriales > Mycobacteriaceae > Mycobacterium. The sequence goes on along the minus strand of CAZHUU010000231.1, from coordinate 1,927 downwards.
GGCCATGCTGACCGCCGCCCTCGGCGGGGCCGCGGGCCAGCCGATCGTGGTGGCCGCCGGTTCCCCGCCCTGGATAGGTCCGCTCGACGTGCTCATCGCCGCCGGCGAGGATCCGGGCGATCCCGTGCTGGTGACCGCGGCCGCGACCGCCGTGCGCCGCGGGGCGCGGGTGGTGGTCGCCGCGCCGTACGAGGGACCGTTGCGCGATGCCACCGCCGGGCGGGCCGCGGTGCTGGCGCCGCGACTGCCGGTTCCCGACGAGTTCGGGCTGTGCCGCTACCTGGCCGCCGGCCTGTCGACCCTGGCCGCCGTCGATCCCGGATTGACCGCGGATCTGCCCCGGCTGGCGGACGAACTCGACGCCGAGGCGCTGCGCAACAGCGCGGGCCGGGAGCTGTTCACCAACCCGGCGAAGGTGCTGGCCGAACGGATGTCCGGGCGCCAGGGGGTGCTGGCCGGTGACTGCGCGGCGACGCTGGCCCTGGCCCGGCACGGCGCCGCGGTGTTCCTGCGACTGGCCGGCCGGGTGCTGGCCGCGGCCGGGCTCGCCGACGCGATGGTCGCCCTGCGCAGCGGCGCGACGAGCCGGTTCAGCGACCCGGTGGACCGGCTGTTTCACGACGAGGAACTCGACGGTCCGGTGCCCAGTGCGGTGCGGGTGCTGGCGCTGACGCTGGCCGCCGAGCGTGAGGTGGTCGGCGCGCGGGTGGCCGGCCTGGGTGACGTCGACGTGGTCGGCGCCGAGGATGTCGGGGATACGGGGGAGACCGGTGCGATCGCCGTGCCGGCGGGACCGACCGAGCAGCAGCTTGCGGTGCTCGCGATCCGGTTGGAGATGGCCGCGGTGTATCTCAAGTTGGTGGGGGGATAACAGGTAGTGGAGCTGCTACGGGGTGCGGTCCGGACCTACGCGTGGGGGTCGCGGACGGCCATCGCCGAATTCACCGGACGCCCGGCGCCGACGGCGCATCCGGAGGCCGAGTTGTGGCTGGGCGCCCATCCCGGCGATCCGGCCTGGCTGGAGACCGACCTCGGTGAGGTGTCGTTGATCGACGCGGTGCGCACCGATCCGGAGGGGCAGTTGGGCGCTGCGGTGCGGGCCCGGTTCGGCGACGTGCTGCCGTTCCTGGTGAAGGTGCTGGCTGCCGACGAGCCGCTGTCGCTGCAGGCCCATCCCAGTGCCGAGCAGGCGGTCGAAGGCTATCTGCGCGAGGACCGCGCGGGCGTGCCGCTCAACTCGCCGGTCCGCAATTACAGCGACCGCAGCCACAAACCGGAACTGTTGGTGGCGCTCGACGACTTCGAGGCGCTGGCGGGGTTCCGCTCGGCGGCCGGTTCGGTGGAACTGATGCGGGCGCTGGGCGTTCCGGAGTTGGAGCCCTACATCGCGCTGCTCACCGGACAATCCGACGCCGACGGGCTGCGGGCGCTGTTCACCACCTGGATCACCGCGCCGCAGCCCGACCTCGACCTGCTGATCCCCGCCGTGCTGGAGGGCGCGGTCGAGTATCTGCGCTCCGGCGCAACGGCTTTCGCCCCGGAGGCCAAGGCCGTGCTCGAACTCGGCGAACGCTACCCCGGCGACGCCGGTGTGCTGGCCTCGCTGCTGCTCAACCGGATCGGCCTGCGGCCCGGCGAGGCCATCTTCCTGCCGGCCGGCAACCTGCACAGCTATCTGCACGGCATCGGCGTCGAGGTGATGGCCAACTCCGACAACGTGCTTCGCGGTGGACTGACCCCCAAGCACGTCGACGTTCCGGAACTGTTGCGGGTGCTGGACTTCAACCCGGCCCGCGACGAGACGTTGCGCCCGCGCGTCCAGCGGGACGGGATCGAACTGGTGTACCAGACCCCGGCGCCGGAGTTCGCCACCTCGGTGCTGGTGCTCGACGGCGAGAACCTGGGCCACGAGGTGGACGCCCCGTGC
>CAZHUU010000230.1:0-4370 GCA_964535335.1 uncultured Mycobacterium sp. | reverse complement strand
CCGCCTCGCCCATCTTGTGCCCCTCGGTGCGGCTCAGGCCGCGCTGGGTGGCCCACCGCCCGTTGCCGTCCATCACCACGGCGACGTGCTTGGGCAACTGGTCGGCGGGGATCGCCGGCGGCACCGCCTTGGAGGTGTGCTGGGGCGGGCGCCGAGGGCCGCCGCCGGGGGCGGGCGGCAACTCCGGGAAAACCACGGGCCAGCTCGAGATGTCGGGGAACGTCGGGTAATCGTCGGGCGCGGGCGGCAGCTGCGGAAAGCGTTCCTTCCGCCGGCGCTCACCCCCCCGCCACGAACTGGTCACCCGGTTCACCGCCATGGCGCACATCCTGCCTGAACACCTCCCCACCGTGGTCGGTGGGCTGCCGGTAGACCCGCTCCACCAGCGGCAGGGTTCGCAGCTGGCGTTCCAGATGCCACTGCAGGTGGGCGGCCACCAGGCCGCTCGCGTGGCTGCGGTGTGCCGGCGAGGAGGACTCCGCGACCTCCCAGTCGCCGTCGTGCAGCGCCGCCATCAGGTCCACGACCGCCTGCGGCGGGGTGGTCGAACCGGACGGCCTGCAGTGCATGCACACGCTGCCGCCGGCGGCGATGTGGAAGGCGCGGTGCGGGCCCGGTGCCGCGCACCGCGCGCATTCGGTCAACGCGGGTGCCCAGCCGGCGATGCCCATGGCGCGCAGCAGGTAGGCGTCCAGCACCAGCTCACGGGGGCGCTTGGCATCGGCCACCGCCCGCAGCGCCCCGACCGTGAGCCGGTGCAACGCCGGGGCGGGGGCATGTTCCTCCCCGGCCAGCCGTTCGGCCGTCTCCAGGACCGCGCAGGCGCACGTATAGCGGCCGTAGTCGTTGACGATGTCGGTGGCGAAGGCGTCGATCGACACCACCTGGGTGACGATGTCGAGGTTGCGGCCGGGATGCAATTGGACGTCGATGTGGGCGAAGGGTTCGAGCCGGGACCCGAACTTGCTGCGGGTGCGGCGAACCCCCTTGGCGACCGCGCGGACCAGGCCGTGGTCGCGGGTCAGCAGGGTGACGATGCGGTCGGCTTCACCGAGCTTGTGCTGGCGCAGCACGACCGCTCGATCCCGATACAGCCGCATTGATCGAGTTTCGCACTGTCCAGCGACATAGTCACCGACCCGCGCCGGGGAAGCCGGTTATCGGCCGTTCCTAGAACCCAAGTCGTCCCAGCTGTTTGGGGTCGCGCTGCCAGTTCTTCGCGATCTTGACGCGCAGGTCCAGATAGACCCGGGTGCCGAGCAGTTTCTCGATCTGGGTGCGGGCCGCGGTGCCGACCTCCTTGAGCCGGGCACCACCTTTCCCGATGACGATCCCCTTCTGGCTGGGGCGTTCGACGTAGAGCACCGCGTGCACGTCGATCAGCTCGCCCTGTGCCTCGGAGCGGCCCGCCCGGGGGGTCACCTCCTCGATGACCACCGCCAGCGAGTGCGGCAGCTCGTCGCGCACCCCCTCCAGTGCGGCCTCCCGGATGAGTTCGGCCATCAGCACTTCCTCGGGCTCGTCGGTCAGCTCACCGTCGGGGTAGAAAGCCGGCCCGGGCGGAAGCTGCGCGGCCAGCACGTCGATGAGGACGTCCACCTGCGCACCCGTGGCCGCCGACACCGGGACGATCTCGGCGGCGTACTCGCCGGCGAACTCGTTGACCGCGATCAGCTGCGCGGCGACCTTGTCCTTCGGCACCTTGTCGATCTTGGTGACGATCACCACCAGGGTGGTTCTCGGCGCCACCGCGCGGATCTGGTCGTAGATCCAGCGGTCGCCGGGCCCGATCGCCTCGTCGGCCGGGATGCACAGCCCGATGACGTCGACCTCGGAGTAGGTGTCACGCACCAGGTCGTTCAGGCGCTTACCCAGCAGCGTCCGGGGGCGGTGCAGCCCCGGGGTGTCGACGAGCACGATCTGCAAGTCCGCGCGGTGCACGATGCCGCGGATCGTGTGCCGGGTGGTCTGGGGGCGGTCCGAGGTGATCGCCACCTTCGTCCCGACCAGCGCATTGGTCAGGGTGGACTTTCCGGTGTTGGGCCTGCCCACGAAACACACGAAACCCGAACGGAACTCGCTCACCACGATCTCCTCGCCCCGAGCGTGCCTCGTGGGTGCAATGTCGGTTCGATCGCCGCCCCGCTGCCGGCCCCGGCCCGGGCCAGCGCGCTGCGGGCCAGCACCACCAGCTTGGCGTCCTCGGGCCCCGGTGCGTCACTCATCGGGTTGGTCGTCCTCGTCCGTGCGGGGGATGCGGCTCACCAGAACCGTGCCGATGCGCACCCGCCCACGATGATCCGGGCCGCCCTCGGCCCGCAACCGAAGCCCGTGTGACTCCACCTCCGCACCGGGCAACGGGACCCGGCCGAGTTCGAGGGCGAGCAGGCCGCCGACGGTCTCGACGTCGAGATCCTCGTCGAATTCGATGTCATAGAGCTCGCCCACGTCCTCGACCGGCAACCGCGCCGAGACACGGAACCGGTTGTCCCCCAGTTCTTCTATCGGAGCCACCTCGTCGACGTCGTACTCGTCGGCGATCTCACCCACGATCTCTTCGAGCACGTCCTCGATGGTCGCCAGCCCTGCGATCGCCCCGTACTCGTCGACCAGCAGTGCCATGTGGTTGCGGTCGCGCTGCATCTCACGCAGCAGGTCGTCGAGTGGCTTCGAGTCCGGCACGAACACCGGTTCCCGCATCACGTCGGTGACCTTGGTGTCCCGACCGCCGTTGGTGGAGTAGTAGGTCCGCTGGACCAGATCCTTGAGATACACCACGCCGACGACGTCGTCGACGTTCTCCCCGATCACCGGGATCCGGGAATGACCGCTGCGCACCGCCAACGAGGTGGCCTGCCCGGCCGTCTTGTCGCTCTCGATCCACACCATCTCGGTGCGCGGCACCATCACCTCGCGGGCGGGTGTGTCGCCGAGGTCGAACACCGACTGGATCATCCGGCGTTCCTCGTCGGCCACAATCCCGCGCTGGCCCGCCATCTCCACCACCTCACGCAGCTCGATCTCGGAGGCGAAGGGACCGTTGCGGAATCCGCGGCCCGGGGTCAGCGCGTTGCCGAGCAGGATCAGCAGTCGGCTGATCGGGGTCAGCAGCACCGAAATCGCTTGCAGCGGAACGGCTGACACCAGGGCAATGGTGTAGGCGTTCTGCCGTCCGAGGGTGCGCGGACCGACGCCCATCACGACGAAGCTGGCGATCGTCATGATCGCCGCGGCGGCGAACAGGCCCCACTTCAGCCCCAGGTCGTCCCACAGGAACGCGACCAGCAGCACCGTGGCCGCCGCCTCGCAGGCGATGCGCAACAGCACGACCAGATTGATGTAGCGCGGACGCTCGGCCATCACCCGGGCGAGCCGCAGCGCACCCGGCCGTTCGTCGCGCACCAGCTCCTCGACCCGGGCCACCGAAACCGTGCTGATGGCGGCGTCGATCGCGGCGAACAGTCCGCCCAGCAGGATGAGCGCGATCGCGCCGAACAGCGAAGCCAAATCGGTCACGGGCCGTCGAAATACCGTGACTTGTCGAGCAAGCGCCGGTCCTTCTCGGACTGGCGATCCTTGTGATAGGACTCGACCTGGTCGGCCACCCACTCCTCGAGCAGCCGACGCTGCAGCGCGAACATCTCCTTCTCTTCATCGGGCTCACCGTGGTCATAGCCCAGCAGGTGCAGCACACCGTGCACGGTCAGCAGCGCCAGTTCGTGCCCGAGGCTATGGCCCGCCGCGGCGGCCTGATCGGCGGCGAACTGCGGGCACAGCACGATGTCACCGAGCATCGACGGGCCGGGTTCGGGTGCGTCCGGCCGACCTCCGGGTTCGAGCTCGTCCATGGGGAAGCTCATCACGTCGGTCGGACCGGGCAGGTCCATCCAGCGCATGTGCAGGTCCGCCATCGCGTTGGTGTCGAGCAGCACCATCGACAGCTCGGCGCCGGGGTTGACGTCCATCTTGCGGATGACGAACCGAGCGACGCTGATCAGTTCCTCTTCGGAAACGTCGAGGCCGGATTCGTTGGACACCTCGATACTCATGGGTTCTCGCCACCTACCGTCGGGTGGAGCGTCGCTGCGCCCGGTTAGTCAGGCCGGGCGCCTCGGCCTTGGCGTAGGCATCGACGATCTCCGAGACCAGCCGGTGCCGGACCACGTCGGCGCTGGTGAGCTGGGCGAAGTGAATGTCGTCGATGCCCTCGAGGATGTCCATCGCGGCGCGCAGCCCCGACCTTGCACCCCCCGGCAGATCGACCTGGGTGATGTCGCCGGTGACGACGATCTTGGATCCGAAGCCGAGCCGGGTGAGGAACATCTTCATCTGCTCGGCGGTGGTGTTCTGCGCCTCGTCGAGGATGATGA
>CAZHUU010000229.1:0-4426 GCA_964535335.1 uncultured Mycobacterium sp. | reverse complement strand
CGTCGAGGGCGTGTTCGGCGGCCTGGTCGATCACCGCATCCATCATCGGGATGACAGTCTCCGCGCCCTCCAACGAAAATCGCTTCTGGCCAACGTATTTCGTCTGCAGGAAGGTCTCGAAAGCCTCGGCGGCATTCAGCTTGCTCAGGATGTACTTCTGCTGGGCGACCGTCGGTTTGTCGTGCTTGACCTCGATGCGCTCCTGCAGCCACTTCTGCTGCTCCGGTTCGAGGATGTGGGTGTACTCGACACCGATGTGCCGGCAGTAGGCGTCGCGCAGCAGACCCAGCACGTCGCGCAGCTTCTTGTACTCCTGACCGGCGAACCCCTCGACCTTGAACACCCGGTCGAGGTCCCACAGCGTCAGCCCGTGGGTGTTCACGTCGAGGTCCGGGTGCATACGGAAGCGGGTCTTGTCCAGCCGCAGCGGATCGATGTCGGCCATCAGGTGCCCGCGGTTGCGGTAGGCGGCGATCAGCTCGATGACCCGGGCGTTCTTGTCGACGATCGAGTCGGGGTTGTCGATGCGCCAACGCACCGGCTCGTACGGGATGCCGAGTTCGAAGAAGATCTCGTCGAAGAAGTCGTCACTGAGCAGCAGCTCGTGGATGGTCCGCAGGAAGTCGCCGGACTCCGCGCCCTGGATGATGCGGTGGTCGTAGGTCGACGTCAGCGTGATGAGCTTGCCGATGCCCAATTCGGCGATGCGCTCCTCGCTGGCACCCTGGAACTCCGCCGGGTACTCCATGGCGCCGGCGCCGATGATCGCGCCCTGCCCGGCCATCAGCCGCGGCACCGAGTGGACGGTGCCGATGGTGCCGGGGTTGGTCAGCGAGATGGTGACCCCGGCGAAGTCCTCGGCGGTGAGCTTGCCGTCGCGGGCGCGCCGCACGATGTCCTCGTAGGCGGCGATGAACTGGCCGAACCGCATGGTCTCGCAGTTCTTGATCGCGGCCACTACCAGCGAGCGCTTGCCATCCTTGCCCGGCAGGTCGATGGCCAGGCCCAGATTGGTGTGCGCCGGGGTGACCGCGTTGGGTTTGCCGTCGATCTCGGCGAAGTGCCGGTTCATGTTCGGGAACTTCTTGACCGCCTGCACGATCGCATAGCCCAGCAGGTGGGTGAACGACACCTTGCCGCCGCGAGTGCGTTTGAGGTGGTTGTTGATCACCACGCGGTTGTCGATCATCAGCTTGGCCGGGATGGCCCGAACGCTGGTCGCGGTGGGGATCTCCAGCGACGTGTTCATGTTCTTGACCACGGCCGCCGCCGCGCCCCGCAGCACCTGCGATTCCTCGGTCGGCTCGCCCTGCGGTGCGGGCGGGGCCGCCTTGGCCGGGATGTCGAGCTGCGCGCCCGCGCCGTTGCTGGTCGGCGGGGTTTTGGCCGGCGGTGCCGGTTTGGCCGGTGCCGGGGCGGGTGTCGGCTCGGGCGGCGACACCGGGGCCGGGGCCGGCGCGGCCTTGGCGGCGGGGGCGCTCGGTGCTCCGTTACCGGCGGTGGGCGTCTCGGTCGTCGGCTCCGGGTTGTAGTCGACCAGGAACTCGTGCCAGCTCTCGTCGACCGACGACGGATCGTCGCGGAACTTGCGGTACATCTCCTCGACAAGCCATTCGTTCTGGCCGAAGGGTGAACTCGTACTGCTCACGGCAGGTACTCGCCTCGATTCCTCTACCCGGCAATCCGGTGGAGACCGCTTGCCTCATCCTCGTTCGCGACACCCCCGGCCGCCGCCTAAAAGGCTATCGCTTCTTCGGTGTTCCCGAAGCAGCTCAGCTCCATGCGGAATACCCCCGCGCCACCTGCGTCGACGAGGCGGAAAAACGGCGGTTCGGCTAGTTTCCGTTCTCGATCGCGGGCAGCAGGTGCAACTGCGCGGGCCAGCGGGCGGGCGCGGGCCCGAAGGCCCTGCGGGCGTTGTTCACGATCCTCTTGCCCATCATGCGGTTGCCGCCGCCGCCGACCGCGGCGCCGATGCCGACGGGTAGCATCTTGCCCCCCAGCGCCATCGCGCTGCGCTTGATCGTGTACCGCTTGACGAAGTACCGCATCAGCCGGGTGTTCAGCTGGGACACCAGCGGGAGCGGCAACATTTCGGCGCCCTCGGCCAGCCACGCCCCGTTGGTGCGGCCCGGCCCGACCAGGTCGGCGATGGCGCCCTTGCTCTCCTCGCCCACCAGCACGGCCAACACCAGCGCGCGCCGCCGCTCACGGTGTTCGAGCGGGATGCCGTGCACCTCGGCGACGGCGAGCGCGAACACCGCCGTCGCCTCCAGGAAGACCAGCGTCTCGCCGGCCACCGCCGACAGCGCCGCCAGCGTGCCGATGCCGGGGAACGCCGCCGCCGAGCCGACCGCGGCGCCGCTGGCCATCACGGCGGCCAGGTAGCGCTTCTCCAGTTTGGTGACGATCTCGGTCGGGGTGGCGTCCGGAAACGTGCGGCGCAGCCGCGCCACATAGGCCTTGACCGCGGGCGCCTGCGCCCGGGTGCTGCGCTCGAGGATCTGGGAGAGCACCCGAGCCGACATGGTGGCGTCATCTTCCGGCACGGCAGGCAACCGGTCCGGTGTGGTGTCCCTGCGGCGCAGCTTCATGATGTGCCTCCCCTGTGGGGTTCGATGTCGTCGACCCGGCGGTTCCGGCGCGACTTCAGGCTAACGAACGGGACCCACCGAAACGTGCCCCGCCGTGATCCCGATCACCCGCTGCCGGATAGCCGCAGCAGGAACAAATGATCACGGCGCGGTGCTGACGGTGGGCATGGCAACATCGCCGCCTGTGAGCATCAGCCCCGACACCACGACCGCCGAGCCGACGGTGGTTCCGTCGCGGCGCCGGATGATCGTGGTGCTGGGGGCCATGGTCGCGCTGGGCCCGCTCACCATCGACATGTACCTGCCCGCGCTGCCGCGGATCGCCGACGAACTCGGGGTGTCGTCCTCGGTGGCGCAGCTGACCCTGACGGGCACGCTGGCCGGGCTGGCGCTCGGGCAACTCGTCGTCGGCCCGCTGTCGGACTCACTCGGCCGCCGTCGGCCCCTGCTGGCCGGGATCGTGCTGCACATGCTGGCCTCGCTGCTGTGCCTGGTCGCACCCGGCATCGGGATGCTGGCGGTCGCCCGCGGGCTGCAGGGCGTGGGCGCCGCCGCGACGATGGTGGTGGCGGTCGCCGTGGTGGGCGATCTGTTCAGCGATTCGGCGGCGGCGACGGTGATGTCGCGGCTGATGTTGGTCCTGGGAGCGGCCCCGATCCTCGCGCCCTCCCTCGGCGCGGCGGTGCTGTTGCACGCGAGCTGGCACTGGGTGTTCGCGGTGCTGATCGTGCTCGCCGGCGGGCTGCTGGCGGTGGGCGCCCTGGCGCTGCCGGAGACCCTGCCGCCCGCGCACCGTCGCCCGCTGCACATCCGGTCGATCGCGGCCACCTACCTGCAGTTGCTCGGCGACCTGCGCTTCGTGGTCCTGGTGCTGGTCGGGGCGCTGGCGATGTCGGGCCTGTTCGCCTACATCTCCGGGGCGTCGTTTGTCCTGCAGGGCCGCCACGGCCTGGATCAACAGAGCTTTGCGCTGGTCTTCGCCGCCGGCGCGATCGCCCTGATCGGCGCGACCCAATTCAATGTGGTGCTGCTGCGCCGGTTCACCCCGCAGCGCATCGTGCTGTGGGCCCTGGCGGCGGCGACGGTGGCCGGGGTGGTGTTCGTCGCGGTGTCGGTCGCCCACGCCGGCGGCCTGCCGGGGTTCCTGCTGCCGGCCTGGACGATGCTGGCCATGCTGGGTTTCGTCATCCCCAACGCCCCGGCCGTCGCGCTGTCGCGCCACCACGAGGCCGCCGGCACCGCCGCGGCCCTGCTGGGCGCCGCCCAGTTCGGCCTGGGCGCCGCGATCGCCCCGGTGGTGGGGCTGCTCGGCAACAACGAGGTCGCGCTGTCGGTGGTGATGACGGCCGGTGTGACGATCGCGCTGCTGGCATCGGTGGTGACCGGCCGCGACGCCCCGCACGTGTCGCGAGCCGGCCGCGGGCCCGCCTGACGACCGATCCGGGAGTCTGGGTCCGGCCCGGTGAGCCCGTGCGGTAAGAATGTCCGCCATGGCCGTACCCCGCAGTGTCCGTGAAGAAGAAGAACTCAAGCCCTATCAGGTGGAGTTGCTGAAACTGCAGCGCTACCTGGAAGAAGAGAACCGGCGGATGATCGTGCTGTTCGAGGGCCGGGACGCCGCGGGCAAGGGCGGCACCATCCGCCGGGTCACCCGCTACATGAACGAAAAGCATTACCGGGTGGTCGCACTCGGCAAGCCCACCGAGGAGCAGCGCAGTCAGTGGTACTTCCAGCGCTACGTCGCGCAGTTCCCCACCGGCGGTGAGATCGTGCTGTTCGACCGGTCCTGGTACAACCGCGCCATGGTGGAGCCGGTGTTCGGCTTCTGCACC
>CAZHUU010000228.1:0-4531 GCA_964535335.1 uncultured Mycobacterium sp. | reverse complement strand
CTGCTCTGCACCCCGGCGGCGGTGATCATGTCACCCCAGAAGTCGTGGACGTGCTGCACGTGCTTGGTGTCGGCCTTGAATTTGTCCACCAGGGTGGCGTAGTAGCGATGGGCCGCCTCGCCCAGGGGCTGATCGCCGACGAGCACCACCATCGCGATGCTGTCGGAGGAGGACTCCTGGAACTTCTTCCCCATCCGCTTGGCCGCGATCACCGCCGGTGCGTCCTGCGGCGACATCGACACCGCGTTGGCCATGCCGACCTTCTCCACCTGGGGGACAAGCAGGTTCACGGCCGCGGTGAAGGCCACCCAAACCAGGATGATCGGGACCGCGAGCGCCCGGATGGTGCGGGGGATGCGGGTGCGGGTCTCCTTCTGGTGCGCGCTCATGCGGCTTTGTCCAGACAGAACGCCTGGGCGTGTCGGCCTTCGGCGAAATTCTCGGCGACGAGTTTGTCGTCGACCAGAATCCGGCAGCCCAGCTCGGCCGTGTCACCCTGGGCGACCACGTTGGCCAGCACCCCGGGGTCGGTGGTGCTGACCGTCACCGACCACGGCAACTCGGTGAAGCTCGCCTCGATGGTCTTGCCATTGACGTCGAGATAGCTGACCCGGCCGGAAGCGTTCGCCGGGCCGACGATCTGGTAGGTCACCCGCTTGGTGTTGATCGGCTTGATGGCGTCGGCCGGCTGTGAGGCGGCAACGTAGGGCTTGTTCGAGTCGAAGAACGTCCGCAACCGGCTCACCACACCCACCGCGGCGGCCAGGGCGATGACGATGACGACCACCACCCAGAACCGCTTCATCAAGCCCACCATCGTCCGCGTCTCCCTCTCCAGCGTCCCGCCTCAGGCCGATCCGGGACCCATTCCGGTCGCCATCAGATATACCATAGGGGGTATGGTATACATAACCCATGGGAGCATCGAAAGTTGAGGCCGTGACGAGCCCGGAAGCCCGCGGGCCGCACTGCGACGCGGCCGTGGTCGCGACGTTGAACCGGTTGCGCCGGGTGCATGGTCAGCTGGGTGGGGTGATCGGGATGATCGAGGACGGCCGGGACTGCAAGGACGTGGTCACGCAGCTCGCCGCGGTGTCGAAGGCGTTGAACCGGGCGGGATTCACGATCATCGCGACCGGATTGCGGGAGTGCATCGACGCATCCGAGGAACCGGCGCCCGGCGCGAACCGGCTGACCATCGAAGAGTTGGAGAAGTTGTTCTTGAGCCTGGCCTGAGCCGGCTCCTCGTTCGAAAGGAACTCACATGTGTCGCGCAGTGACCTGCCGTGTCTGCGGTAAGACCACCTGGGCCGGCTGCGGATCCCACGTCGACGCGGTGCGCCGCAGCGTGCCCGCCGGCCAATGGTGCAGCGGCCACCCCGAATCCGAGATGCCCGCCGCGCGCAAGGGTTGGTTTCGCCGGAAGACCAGCGGCGTCTGAGTCTGACCGTCGCCCGCCTGGCCGCGAGGCCGGCTATCCGCCAGCACGTATAGTCGCAGAGATTGGCTAACCACTCTGGGCGGGAGACGATGTGGCGGGTCGGCCCTTGCACACATTCCAGGTGCTCGGAACCGAGCAGTTGGCACCGCACATGGTGCGAGTCATGCTCGGCGGCAACGGTTTCGATACCTTCACCCCTGCCGAGTTCACGGACTCCTATGTCAAGTTCGCTTTTGTGCGTTCCGATGTCGACGTCGATGCACTGCCCCGGCCGCTGACGCTGGACAGTTTTGCCGGGTTGCCGCCCGAACAGCAGCCCACGGTGCGGACCTACACCGTGCGCCGGGCGGATTCGCAGGCCCGGGAGATCGTGGTGGATTTCGTGGTGCACGGCGAGCACGGCGTAGCCGGGCCGTGGGCGTCCTCGGCCCAGTCCGGCGACACCGTGCACCTGATGGGCCCGGGCGGCGCCTATGCGCCCGACCCGGCCGCCGACTGGCATCTGTTCGCCGGTGACGAGGCCGGGCTCCCGGCCATCAGCGCCGCCCTGGAGGCGTTGCCACCCGGTGCGGTCGGCAAGGCGTTCATCGAGATCGCCGGGCCCGAGGACGAAATCGCCCTGTCCGCGCCGGACGCGGTCGCCGTCAACTGGGTCCACCGGGGCGGGCGGGCCGACCTGGTCGGCGAGGACCGCGCCGGCGACAACGCGCCGCTGATCGAGGCCGTCACCACCGCGCACTGGCTGCCCGGCCAGGTACAGGTCTTCATCCACGGTGAGGCCCAGGCCGTCATGCACAACCTGCGGCCCTACGTCCGCAGAGAGCGCGGCGTGCCCGCCCAGTGGGCGTCGATCTCCGGCTACTGGCGCCGCGGCCGCACCGAGGAAACGTTCCGGCAGTGGAAGCGCGAACTCGCCGCGGCCGAGGCCGGCGACTAGCGGGGACACGCCCGGGACGGGCTGAGCCACCGAGGGCCTGCTCATCTGCGACCGTAGGGGAGTGGACGGTTCCGGCGCCTACGCGGAGATCCTCGACGAGTACGCCGAGCATCTCGCGCTGGAGCGCGGCCGATCCGACCACACCCGGCGGGCCTACCTGACCGACCTGCGCTCGCTGTTCGCCTTCCTCGACGAGCGGGCCCCCGGCGCCGGCCTGGGTGGGTTAAGCCTGCCGATCCTGCGGTCGTGGCTGGCTGCCCAGGCCGCGTCCGGCGCGGCGCGCACGACCCTGGCCCGCCGCACGTCGGCGGTCAAGACGTTCACCGCATGGGCCACCCGCCGCGGGTTGCTGGCCGCCGACCCCGCCACTCGCCTGCAGCTGCCGAAGGCCCGCCGCACCCTGCCCGCGGTGCTGCGCCAGGATCAGGCGCTGGCCGCGATGGCCGCCGCCGACCTCGGCGCTGAGCAGGGGGATCCGCTGGCGCTGCGCGACCGGCTCATCGTCGAACTGCTCTACGCCACCGGTATCCGGGTCAGCGAACTGTGCGGCCTCGACGTCGATGACGTCGACACCGGCCGGCGGCTGCTGCGGGTGCTCGGCAAGGGCAACAAGCAGCGGACCGTGCCGTTCGGGGCACCCGCGGCGGCCGCGCTGACGGCCTGGCTCACGGACGGCAGGCCGGCCCTGGCGACGGCGGAGTCCGGCCCCGCCCTGCTGCTCGGCAGCCGGGGGCGCCGCCTGGACCCGCGACAGGCCCGCACCGTGGTGCACCAGACCGTGGCCGCCGTCGACGGAGCACCCGACATGGGGCCGCACGGCCTGCGCCACAGCGCGGCGACCCACCTCCTGGAAGGCGGTGCGGACCTGCGCATCGTGCAGGAACTGCTCGGCCATTCGACCCTGGCCACCACCCAGCTCTACACGCACGTCACCGTGGCGCGCCTGCGCGCCGTGCACGACCAGGCGCACCCGCGGGCCTGACCCGGCCGGTCAGCCCGCGAGCGGCTTGAGCCGGATCGGCGTGCTGGCCAGCAGGCCCAGCGGATCGACGTAATCGGCCCGGGACGCCGGCCCCCACATCGCGCCCCAGTGCAGGCAGGCCGCCGCCGGACAGCCCGGGTGACCGGCCTGAAGCCGGCCCAGCACCGTCGTCGCATCAACCCGCTGTCCGGCCCGAACGGCTGGTTGGACCGGCTCGTAGCTGGTCCGCAGGCCGCCCGGGTGGGCCAGCAACTCCCCCGGGCGGCCCGCCAGAAGCCCGGCGAACATTACGGTGGCCGGCCAGGCGGCGTACACCGGTTGGTCGGACGCACCGGCCAGGTCCACCCCGCGGTGCCCGCGCTGCCAATCCGGGGACGGCGCGTCGAACACCCGGAGCACCGCGGGCTGGGGTCGTAGCGGCCAGTCCAGCCGGGCACCGTCGGCGGACGCCGCGGGCGCGGCCAGCACCGCGATGGTGAGCAGCGCCACACCGAACCGCATCCGCCCAGTTCAGCGCCCCGAGGGCCGCGCCGCCAGCCCAGCGCGGCCCGGTTGGGGAGGGCGGCGCCGCTGTGGACAGAGCACCCCTGTGGGCGGTGTAAACTTTGACCCGCAGCTCGTGCAAACGGGCTGACTTCGCGCGTCTGCGGCTCGAACCCACTGGTTCGTCACCTGCATGCCGGGCGGTCCCGTTCACGCGGGTCCGGCATCGAAGCGGGCGCCAGGGTCCGGCTCACCCCGATGCCGGACGACAACCGACATAAAGGAATCACGGAATCATGGCTGTTGTAACCATGAAGCAGCTGCTTGACAGCGGCACCCACTTCGGGCATCAGACCCGACGTTGGAACCCCAAGATGAAGCGGTTCATCTTCACCGACCGCAACGGCATCTACATCATCGATCTGCAGCAGACGCTGACCTACATCGACAAGGCGTACGAGTTCGTCAAGGAGACCGTCGCCCACGGCGGTTCGATCATGTTCGTCGGCACCAAGAAGCAGGCGCAGGAGTCCATCGCCGAAGAGGCGACCCGCGTCGGCATGCCCTACGTGAACCAGCGCTGGCTCGGCGGCATGCTCACCAACTTCTCCACCGTGCACAAGCGTCTGCAGCGGCTCAAGGAACTCGAGTCGATGGAGCAGACCGGTGGCTTCGAGGGTCGCACCAA
>CAZHUU010000227.1:0-4547 GCA_964535335.1 uncultured Mycobacterium sp. | reverse complement strand
GTGGCGAACCGCTACGACCGACACCGCCGAGGACGCTGGAGCCAGCTCGGCGGTGTGGCTCCGGCCCGGTATGGCGGTCACCGTCGAGTACCGCCAGTTCACAGGCCGGCTGCGGCACCCGTCCATCAAAGGGGTTGCGCCCGCGGCGGATCCAGGCTGGCTGCCGCTGCCCTCCAGGTAAGCAGCGTTGGGTTTCCATACTGCAATCAAGTAGCAGGCTTGCAAGGGCTATAAGCGCCGGCGCCCTATGCGTATAACCGGAAGGATCGGGGGCACTGGAACTGAGAACAATCAAGTCATTGGCGGACCGATTCTGCTCACGCAGAACCGATAAGACGCGTCTACTACACCTGCACCACAGCCTAGCCAGCGGCCTGTCTGACTGTGGCGACGGTTTTGGACGCGGAGATCGTGAACCTGCGGTTGGTTTACCCTGTCGCGGCTGCCCCGGCTCGGTCAGGTGTTCTGCGTTGTGCCTGAGTGGGTCTCCTGTCGACCGACGACCTGGAAAGGGTCTCCGGGAAGGAGCATGAGTTGTCGTCCGTCATCCCAACGGACGCCGATTTGGCGGGTCCATTCGTTGCGCCAGTTGCCGATCCAGTAAACGGTGCCGGTCATCCCAACAGTCAGGGGTGCGGGGTCGGTGAGGGTCCCCGTGACCGCGACCCGGTCGCCGATCATGACCGGCGGGACGGGCTGATTCATTCCGCGCCGCCGTTCGACGAACGCGACCGGCCGGGGTGTAGCAGCCGGGAGACCAGCGCGTGGTCGCAGTCGATGTGCCGGGCGGTGGTAGCAGTGGCGAACTTGCCAGTGAAGTGGCTTTGGGTGGTGCATCCGGCCCTGTAGCGGCTAGTGGGGTCACGCAAAACGATCACCGGGGACACGTACGGGCCGGTGATGGTGGACGCGATCTCATCGGCCTCCCCGTCGTAGTCGCCGAGGGTGTCGGGGTCCATCGGTGCGGCCCGCCATATCAGAGGAGCTTGCCAACCGTCACCGCAACGGATGAGGACGATGGCGGCATCGCAGGGAGCGGCCAGCAGGGTGGTCTTGATTTGGTCGTGGTCGACCAGTGGGGTGAGCCACTTCATGGGATGTCGCTTTCTACCAGAGGGTTTGGTGGGTGAGATCGCAGAGGATGCCGATGAGCGCGGTCACCGCGTCGGCCGTGACGGCCGGCATGACCATTGCGGTGTCTCCTGTCCAGGCGTCTTTGACCTCGAGGTCGCTGACTCGGCCGCCATGAACCTGGAAGCTGACGCTGAGCCCGTTGGCTGCTGATTGCCGGACTCGTTCGACGGGGTCGAAGCGGGCGTCCCACTCCGCCTGGCTGATTGGCCTGATCGACATCATTGGGTGACCTCCTTGAAGAACAGGGCGGTCGCTTCGGGGAACGAGGTCGCGGTGAAGCCGACAGCCCAGTTGTGTTCGCCGCAGCGCCGCAGCGCAGCGCCTCGGGCGAGCGCCACCGACAGACTCGGATACCACTCCAGCCAGTCGTTGGCGACGTAGTCGGTCCACCACAGGCTTTAGCCCTCGGCCCAGTTGCCCACGCAAACATGGGTGTCGGGGTAATGCAGGTCCAGGATGCTGTGGGGCGGATCGAAATCCGTTTGGGTGCTGAGGTATTCGCGCAGGCTTTCGGCGGGGTCTATGACGGTCGTCATGACTTCTCCGGATTGGTGTCGACGATGTTGATTCCGGCCGCCCGGTAGCGGTCGGAGGCGGCGGCATCATGGGACCCGGTGGTTTCCGCTCGTTGGCGAGTTTGGGCGATGGCCAGCCTTAAGGCGAGATCGGCACTGGGGCCCAGTCGGCGCAACTTCTCCAGCAAGGCGTTTTCGTCGATGCCGAACAGTGCGGCGTAGGACGACTGACCGCCAGGGATTTGGTGGGCGAGGTCGAATGCCTGCGAGGCTTCGACGAATACGCGCATCGGGCTGACCGTTAGGTCGGGCCGGGGTTCATTGCCCAGGATGTGTGAGATGGCGTCAGCCTCGGCGACACTGAAAGGCACGCGACGCAGTTCAACGCGCAGCAGATCGGCCAGGATGTCGATGAGGCTGGCGGCCGTCGCCGCCGGTGGCTGAGACGTCCATACGGCTACCTGGTCGACCCAGGATCGAGTGGAGTCAGGCAGGGCAACGGCGAGACGCGGTGTGCGACCCCGTTTTCCGTCCGTCGTCGGTGCAGCAGGCATGAGGGTCTTCCTTGTCAGGCCACGAGCGCGGCGGTCAGTGCGGCAATGAGGGCGCGGGCGTGATCGGGTGGCACGTTGACGGTGATTTGTGTGCCGTCGGGACGCTGGGCGACGAAACCGAAGTCACCGTCGGCCCACTCCCCCACGAACAGTTGGGTGCCCGGGGCGGGTTCATCGGAACCCGGAAGGCAGCCCTCGTTCATCTCAGTGATGAACAGGACAGCGTCGGCGCCGAAGATGTCGGCGTCGTCCTCGCGGCGAGACTTGCTGCAGGACAGGCACACGTATTCGTTTCGCCGTAGGTCGTCGAGCATCGCGTGTGGGGGGAAATCGGCTCCGCAGTCCGGGCACATCTGCCAATCCCCAGTCCCGGCCACCGCGCAGGCTGCGCAGGGGTGGGAGCTGCAGTCCGTGGTGTGCGTCAGCTGCGTCTTCGTGGCGAGCGCATTGGTTGGCATCGCGCCTTCTCTCGGTCTGTTCGCGGTCCATTCCGGTTCGGGTCGTCCTGGACTGCCGCTGTCTGTCTTCTGTTTTCGTGCTATGACTCCGACGTTAAGCCGCGTGGATGCCGCATGCAACCACTGTGCGACCAGTTGGTGTCAATTAGGCGGGCACGGTACCCATTTTTGAGGTGCCGATGTCGACGAGATGCAACCAAGATTGATGAGGCAGATTGACAAACTGCACTGGCGCGAAAGCGTGAGGATGGTGGGCGAGAAGGCGAGAGTGATTGTCGGAGTGGGGGCTGCGACTGGCCATTATGTAGCGCACTAGCTGGTAACTTCATGCAGGACCGGGGGCTTTTAAGCGAACTTCCCCCGGCCCTGGATCTGCTGTCGAGGTTTGTAGAGGAAGGCTCGCCCAACGATGAAGACGTCGACTGCTCTTCGACTCGGAATGTTTGCGTTCGGCACGGCGGCGGCATGCGCCTGGGCTCCCGCAGCGCTCGCCGACGACGCCACCCAGGCAACACTGGGCGGCCAGGCCGACGTCGGAGGCGGTCAGATGTGGACGGTCACCCAACTGCAGCCCAGCCGCGATTCGATCCCGTTCCAGACAGCGGGCACGCTGTGGGAGGCCACAGCCACCGCCGCGCCGGTTAACGGTGGCGTACCGGTAGTGCCCGGATTCGCCGCCCGCGGCGGCGCCGACAACTACCCGGTCTTGTGGCCGGTGCCGACGGCCCTCGGCGTCAATCCCTCGGCGCTACCCGCAGGCGGGACCGTGACCGGCAAGCTCTACTTCGACGTCGTGGGCACCGCCCCGACGAGCGTTGCCTACAACTCCAACGGGCACGACACCGCCGTGTGGGTCGAGCCCCCACCCGCACCCGCGGGTCAGCCTTCCACCGGCTACTCCCCCGCCCCCTACTCCATGGGAGGAACTCCGGCCGCCACCCCGAAGGTGACCGCGCCAGCCGCCCCCGCCGCCTCGGCGGCAACGGGCAGCAGCGGCACCCCGTTGCCCGCCGCGAGCGGCAGCTCGGGGACCCCGCTTCCCGCCGAAAACAGCGCCACCACTCCCCCACCGGCAGCCGGCAGCTCCGGCACCCCCGCATCGGGTAGTTCGGGCACCCCTGCGCCAGGTAGTTCGGGCACCCCGGCGACCGCCACGCAGGCTCCGGCAGCGGCGTCACCGTCTCCGGCGACCACCCCCGCACCCGCTGCAGCCAGCCCGGCCGCGGCTACCCCCAATGCGCCCGCCTCGCCGGCGCCGACCACGGCCTCCGGTAGCGCCGGAACCCCGCTGACAGCCCCGACAACCACGGTGGTTCCGGCCGGCTGAAACCGGCAGCCACCCCAGGAAACGTAAGACCGAGGAAGGCCGGGCGGCGCGCCCGGCTTTCCTCTGTTCCGGCTCAGCTGTGGGATGACCACCATTTGAACGCCGCTACCTCGGTGCCGGGCGCGGAATCGACGACCGACAGCAATAAACGGGCATCGTCGGTCCAGGCGATGATGGGCGTGCCGTCGTCACGGAGTCCACAGTAGAGCTGGCCGGCGACCTGGTCCGGTGTTGCATTGTGACGCCAGGGTCCTGGCGATTGCCCCTGCAACGCCGGCAGGTCGGCGAGCAGCGTGTAGCGGCCTGCGCGTGGGCCGCCGGGATCGGTATTCAGTCCGCAGGTGACTGCGCCGAGTGCCCCAAGCGGCACAGCGGCCTCCGGGGTGCAGGCCTTATCGGGGTAACCGACGGGCAGTAAGCGCAGCAGTTGTTCTGGAGGGGCCGCGGGCGCGACGAGAGTTGGCGACGGCGTGGGTGCCGCGGCTGACGAAGAAGGCTCGACCGCGGCGGAAGTGGGTGTGGCCGAGGCGCTGTCGCTGCTGGCACGCCTGCTCATCGG
>CAZHUU010000226.1:0-4555 GCA_964535335.1 uncultured Mycobacterium sp. | reverse complement strand
CGTCCATGCCCGCCGCGTGATAGCCGCGGTCGACGAAGATCTCGCTGGCCGAGGACAGCAGCTGCTCGCGGCGCTCGTCGCGGGGCAGGCGACTGCCCCGCCGGTTACCCTGCCGGCCGCCGTTGGCGCCCCGAGCGGCCCGCGCCCCCGTATTGGCGAGATCGTTCATCGGGTCCTCAATCTGGTGGGTTGCCGGCGGGTGCGGGCCACGTCCATACCCTTCGGTCCCGGCTCGTCGCACCGACATTACTACCCGGTCACCGTTACCGGCCCGTAGCGACCCGGTGCCCGCACGGGCGCGCCGGAAGTCGCCTTGCGCTCGCGTTATGCCATCCTGGGGCGGTGACCTACGATCCGGGGCACCGTGGGGGCGGTCCTGTGCAGGTGGTGCGCAGCGAGCGGCGCGAGCCGCTGCGCGCCCAGCGCGACCCCATCACGGAAAGCTCGGGTCGCCCCAGATCCAACCGTGACCAGCGCCGACAGTGGCGCAAGCAGACCTGGCTCGGGCGGTTCGTCTCCACCTACGGTTGGCGGGCCTACGCGCTGCCGGTGCTCGTCGTCCTGACCGGTGTGGTGCTGTACCAAACCGTCACCGGCACCGCCGCCCCGGCGTCGCAGCAGCCCGACCCGGTCCAGGGGCCGCCGACGATCGGGTCCCGCGGAACGTCCATCATCGGGGCGCCGCCGCGCGGTCTGACCGCGTTCGACGCCAACCTGCCGACCGGGGTCCTGCCGGAGGGCGGCGCGTTCACCGAGGCCGGCGAGAAGACCTGGCACATCGTCCCCGGCGCCACCCCGAAGGTGGGCCAGGGCACCGCGAAGACGTTCACCTACACCGTCGAGGTGGAGGACGGCATCGACATCGCGCCGTTCGGCGGTGACGAGGGCTTCGCCCGGATGGTCACCGAGACGTTGAGCAACCCGAAGAGCTGGATTCACAACCCGCAGTTCGCCTTCCAGCGCATCGACGCCAGCAGCCCGGAGATCAAGCCGGACTTCCGGGTGTCGTTGTCGTCGCCGATGACGGTGCGCGAGGGGTGCGGGTACGAGATTCCGCTGGAGTCGTCCTGCTTCAATCCGGTCTACGGTCCGGACGCCCGGCCCCGGGTGTTCATCAACGAGGCCCGCTGGGTGCGCGGCGCGGTGCCGTTCCAGGGCGACGTCGGTTCCTACCGCCAGTACCTGATCAACCATGAGGTGGGCCACGCGATCGGCTACACCACCCACGAACCGTGCGATCAGAACGGCGGGCTGGCGCCGATCATGATGCAGCAGACGTTCTCCACCGCCGACAACGACGCGGCCCGGTTCGACCCGGAGTCGGTCAAAGCCGACGGGAAGACCTGCCGGTTCAACCCCTGGCCGTATCCGATCGCCTGACGACGATGCGGGCCGGAACTCCGGCGGAGGAGTCAGGCAGTCGAGCATCGTCTAGGTAGGCCGAGCAGACGCGGAATCGCATGGTTCGCGCCTGCACGGTGCGATTCTCCGTCTGCTCGCGGAACGCGCCGGGAAGCAAGGGTCGATGTTTGCCGTTGGTTCGGCTACCTGCTGAGATGGGTGGGGAACGTCGAAACCCGAGGAGTTACCGGTGTCTTCACCGTTGCCGCCGCTGGTCGAACCGGCCGCCGAGCTGACCCGCGATGAAGTCTCCCGGTACAGCCGCCACCTGATCATCCCGGACCTGGGTGTCGTCGGGCAGAAGCGGCTGAAGAACGCCAAGGTGCTGGTGATCGGTGCCGGCGGGCTGGGCTCGCCGACGCTGCTGTACCTGGCCGCGGCCGGAGTGGGGACCATCGGGGTGGTCGAGTTCGACGTCGTCGACGAGTCGAACCTGCAGCGCCAGATCATCCACGGCCAATCCGATATCGGCCGGCCCAAGGCTGAGAGCGCGCGTGACTCGATCCTCGAGATCAACCCTTTGGTCACGGTCCGCCTGCACGAGATGCGGCTGGAGCCCGACAACGCCGTCGAACTATTCGAACAGTACGACCTCATCATCGACGGCACCGACAACTTCGCCACCCGCTACCTGGTCAACGACGCCGCGGTACTGGCGCACAAGCCGTACGTGTGGGGGTCGATCTACCGGTTCGCGGGCCAGGTGTCGGTGTTCTGGGAAGACGCCCCGAATGGGCTGGGCCTGAACTACCGCGACCTCTATCCCGAACCGCCGTCGCCGGGCATGGTGCCGTCCTGCGCGGAGGGCGGCGTGCTGGGCATCCTGTGCGCCTCGATCGCCTCGGTGATGGGCACCGAGGCGATCAAGCTGATCACCGGCATCGGGGAGCCGCTGCTGGGCCGGTTGCTGGTCTACGACGCCCTGCAGATGAGCTATCGCACCATCAACATCCGCAAGGATCCCGAGACCCCGAAGATCACCGAGCTGATCGACTACGAGGAGTTCTGCGGGGTGCTGTCGCAGGCCACCGCCGCCGACGACTCCACGATCACCCCGCTGGAGTTGCGCGATCTGCTCGACTCCGGCACGAAGGTGGCGCTGATCGACGTGCGCGAGCCGGTGGAGTGGGACATCAACCACATCGACGGCGCGGAGCTGATCCCGAAGTCGGCGATCGAGTCCGGCGAGGGGCTGGCCAGACTGCCGCAGGACCGGATACCGGTGCTGTACTGCAAGACCGGTGTGCGCTCCGCCGAGGCACTGGCGGCGCTGAAGAGGGCCGGGTTCGCCGATGCGCTGCACCTGCAGGGCGGCATCGTGGCCTGGGCCAGGCAACTCGAACCCGACATGGTCATGTACTGACGGCCCACCGGAGCCCGCACCGCTTAGTCTGACGAGATGACCGAGGAACGCCCGCCCGAGCATGTGATGGCGGCGTTCGGCCTCAAGGGTGCCGACCCCGAGCCGCTGGGTTCGGGCTGGGAGGGCGGCTTCAAGTGCGGTGAGGTGGTGTTGTCGACGATCGCCGACCACGCCCGGGCTGCCTGGTCGGCCAAGGTGCGCGAGACGCTGTTCATCGACGGGGTGCGGCTGGCCCGACCGGTGCGCTCCACCGACGGGCGCTACGTCGTATCGGGTTGGCGGGCAGACACCTTCGTCGCCGGCACCCCCGAGCCCCGACATGACGAGGTGGTCTCCGCCGGCGTGCGCCTGCACGAGGCCACCGCGAAGCTGGAGCGGCCGCGTTTTCTCACCCAGGCGCCGGTCGCGCCGTGGAGTGACGTCGACGTGTTCATCGCCGCCGACCGCGCCGCGTGGGAGGACCGCCCGCTGCAGTCGCTGCCGCCGGGGGCGCGGGTGTCGCCCGGCTCCGCCGACGGCGAGCGTTCGGCCGATCTGCTGACCCAGCTGGCCGGCCTGCGCAAGCCGACGAAGAGTCCCAACCAACTGGTGCACGGCGACCTGTACGGGACCGTGCTGTTCTCCGGGACGGCCGCCCCCGGCATCACCGACATCACCCCGTACTGGCGGCCCACATCGTGGGCGGCGGGCGTGGTCGTCGTCGATGCCCTGTCCTGGGGCGAGGCCGACGACGGACTCATCGAACGGTGGGACGCACTGCCGGAGTGGCCGCAGATGTTGCTTCGCGCATTGATGTTCCGCCTCGCCGTGCACGCCCTGCACCCGCGTTCCACCGCGGAGGCGTTCCCCGGGCTGGCCCGCACCGCCGCGCTGATCCGGTTGGTGCTCTAGAACTCGTGCCGGGCCTCGGCCAGGTTCACCCGGCCGTCGGTGGCCAGCACGCCCTCGGCGCGCAGCAACTCCAGCTGACGGGTCGCCAGGTGCGGTGCCGGCCGGCCCGACGCGGTGATCACCCGGTGCCACGGCAGATCGGAGGAGTCGGTGCGCATCACCCAGCCGACGATCCGCGGGCTGGAAAGCCTTGCCGCCGAGGCGATGTCGCCGTACGTCGCCACCCGGCCCGCCGGTATCGAGGCCACCAGCCGCCGGACCCGTTCCACCTGCGCGTCGGTGACCGGGGCCATCGTCAACCCGTTCCGAGCATGTCCCGGACGAGCGCCGCGGTCTCGGCAGGCTTGGCCTGGGCCACCATGTGCTGGCAGGCGAGGTCCACCATGGTGAACTCGCCACCGAGGCGGCCCGACAATCCATCGATGAGTTCCTCGCTGATGTAGGGCGGCGAGGTCCACTCCGCGCGCACCAGCGTGGTCGGAGTTCCCTTGCGGGGCAGCACGATATCGCGGGCGAGTTCGCTCCAGTACGACATCATCGCGGGCACGCTGATCCGCCAGCCCCAGCGGCCGTTGGGCAGGGCGACCAGATGTTCGTCGAGATCGTCGTCGAGTTCCTCGAGGGCCACGTCGGCCCACACCCCGGTGAACTTCTCGGTGCGGGCCTCGTCGCGGTCGGTGTAGTCCGGGGATTCCAGCATCGCGTCGGCGATCTCGCGCATCCACTGCCCGTCCAGTCCGATCGCGGGGTCCAACAGCAGCAACCCCGACACCAGATCCGGGCACGCCGCCGCGAGGTGCAACCCGACCGCCCCGCCGAAGGAGTGCCCGACCACCAGCACCGGTCCGTCCGCCTCGTTCTCGATCAGGGTGGCCAGCGCGGCGACGCTCGCGTCGAAGG
>CAZHUU010000225.1:4347-4634 GCA_964535335.1 uncultured Mycobacterium sp. | reverse complement strand
CGGTGCATTCCGTGTCAACAAAGGAGACCAGCAACAGCAAGACCCTGAACGACATCCAAGGCCAGTGTCGTCGACTGAACAGCGTCGGCCCTGGCTTCCAGAAGCCAACTGAGGGTTCGACCATTCCTCTGCCTACTGTGACCGCGGCCGCGGGCCTACTCGATAGCGGCCGCCACCACGTGCACTACATGCGGTAGCGTAGCGATACCGACAGTATCGCTACCATTCGCGACCAGTGGAGGTCCAGTGACCGACGGCACTGCAGATTCCCCCAGCCAGGCCACGCG
>CAZHUU010000225.1:0-4337 GCA_964535335.1 uncultured Mycobacterium sp. | reverse complement strand
GGCGCGCCAACGGATCCCCCGACCCGGCCGACACTCGCGAGTACAGCGAACGGTTGGCAGCGCTAGCCCGATTCACCCTCCGGCACAAAGCCCTGGTCATCGGGGTATGGCTGGGCGCCGCAGTGGTTCTCGCACTGCTGTTCCCCCAGCTGGAAACCGTGGTGCGCCAACAGTCGGTGGACCTCATTCCTCGCGATGCCCCCTCCTTGCAGACGGTTGACCGCATGAGCGCCGCGTTCGGCGAAGAAGGCTCGAAAACCATGGTGTTTGTCGCCATGGAAGACCCCAATGGCTTGACTCCAACTGCGCGGCAGCGCTACGGCGAACTCGTGAGCCGGTTGCAGACCGAAGGCGACCACGTCCTGCTGGTGCAAGACCTACTGGCCGATCCGATTACCGAAGCCCAGGCGGTCAGCGTCGACCGCAAAGCCTGGTACCTGCCCGTCGGCGTCGCCGGCACCCTCGGAGACCCCACGGCCGCAGAATCCGTCAACGCGGTGCGCGACATCGCCGCGGAGGTGTTCACCGGCTCGACCACGACCGTGCAAGTGACGGGACCACCGGCGACCTTCAGCGACATGATCGCCTCGGCCGAGCACGACCTGCTGCTGATCTCAATCGCTACCGCGGGCGTGATCGCCCTGATCCTGCTGATCGTCTACCGGTCGGTGTTCACCGCGCTGTTACCGCTGCTGGTAATCGGGTTGAGCCTGGCGGTCGGGCGCGGCGTGCTGTCCGCCCTCGGCGAGATGGGCATGCCGGTCTCCCAGTTCACCGTCGCCTTCATGACGGCGATCCTGCTCGGCGCCGGAACCGACTACACCGTGTTCCTGATCAGCCGATACCACGAGCAGCGCCGCGCCCAAGTACCCGCCGATCAGGCCATCATCCACGCCACCGCCAGCATCGGGCGTGTCATCCTCGCCTCCGCCGCCACCGTCGCACTCGCGTTCCTGGCCATGGTCTTCGCGCGGCTCAGCGTCTTCGCCGCCCTGGGCCCCGCGTGTGCCATCGCCGTGCTGTTCGGATTTCTGGCCACCGTCACCCTGCTGCCACCCGTGCTGTCGCTAGCCGCCAAACGCGGCATCGGTGAACCCAAACCCGACCGCACCCGCCGCTACTGGAACAGCGTCGCCGTCGCCGTGGTCCGCCGTCCCGTGCCACTACTGATCGTCAGCCTGGTCATCTTGCTCGCCCTGTCGGCAGCCGCTGCAACCATCAAAATCAGCTACGACGACCGCAAGGGACAACCAGACACCACGGCCAGCAACCAGGGCTACCACCTGCTGGACCGCCACTTCCGCAAAGACGTCGTCATCAGCGAATTCCTCGTCGTGGAAAACCCGACCGACATGCGGACCGGGAAAGGACTGGCCGACCTCGACGAGATGGCCTCCCGCGTCTCCCAGATCCCCGGCGTCACCAAAGTTTCCGGAGTCACCCGCCCCACCGGAGAGCGCCTCGACCAAGCAGAACTGGCCTGGCAGAACGGCCAGATCGGCGACAAAATGGCCGGCGCGGTCGCCGAGGGCAACTCACGCAAAGACGACCTCGCCAAACTCACCGGCGGCGCCGACCAGCTCGCCGACGGCCTCGCCCAACTCGACAGCACCGTGCGCACCGCCCTCACACCACTGGCCGGAATCCTCACCCAAGCCCAATCCGCAGGAACTCAGGTCAACCAATTCCGGCCACTGCTGCAACAGCTTTCCGCCACTGCCCCCGCCGTCGACCAAGCCATCCAATCCGGCCCAGGACTACGACCGCTGGCCAACCAAGCCCAAAACGCAATCACCCAGCTCGACCCACTCGTCGGCGCCCTCAACACCTCACCGTGGTGTGCCACCACCCCGCAATGCGCCCAAATCCACGACCAGGTGAAGATCCTGGCCACTCTGCGCGACAGCGGATTCTTCACCCAGATCGCCGACCTCGGGGACCGCTACGATCCCGCCACCAATGCCACAGTCGGTGGCACCCTCGCCAACGTCGAGAACGCAGTCGCCTCGCTGGACAAGGCATTCGGAGCCCTCGGTGACCCCGCCGACCTGGCCACCAACCTCCGCCGATTGCAGGACGGAATCGGACAGCTGGCCTCCGGCGCCCAAGCACTCGCCACCGGCGTCCGCACCCTCGCCGACAGCAACATCGAAATGCTGTCCGGCATGAGCCAGATCGCCACCCAACTGCAAAACTCTTCACGCGCAGCGGCCGACTCCGACTCCTCGAGCGGTTTCTACCTGCCCGCCAACGCATTCGAGAACCGGCAATTCACCGACGTCGCCGAACAATTCCTCTCACCGGACGGCAAAACAGCGCGGTTCATGATCGAAAGCAGCCACGACCCATACAGCGTTGAGGCGATGGACCTCGCCAGCCGCATCACCGACACCGCCAACACCGCACGACCCAACACGTCACTCGCCGACGCCACCGTGTCCGTCGCCGGCTTCCCCGCCGTCAACTCCGATATCCAACGACTCCTATGGGCCGACTTCGCACAACTGGCCATCGCCACCATAATCATCGTCGGCGTCATCCTGATCCTACTGCTGCGCGCACTCCTGGCACCCCTCTACCTCTTAGGCACCGTCGTGCTGAACTACCTCGCCTCGCTCGGCATCGGCGTTGTGGTCTTCCAATGGGGACTAGGCCACGAAATCGCCTGGCCCGTACCATTACTCGCATTCATCATCCTCGTCGCCGTCGGCGCCGACTACAACATGCTGCTCGTCTCACGGCTCCGCGAAGAATCCGGGACCAACATCCGCGTCGGCGTCCTGCGCACCGTGGCAAACACCGGAGCCGTCATCACCTCAGCGGGCCTGATATTCGCCGCCAGCATGTTCGGCCTCATGGTCGGCTCAGTCGCCATCATGATCCAAGCCGGCCTCATCATCGGCTTCGGACTGCTGCTCGACACCTTCCTCGTGCGCACCCTCACCGTGCCCGCCATCGCCACACTCCTACGCGAAGCCAGCTGGTGGCCCACCAAAGCAACAAACCCGCGACGTGGAGACCCCAAGCAGAAAGCATGAACGACGAGACTCACACACTGACCCCGGATCGGTAGGAACAAGCACCGAGACGTCGAAATCCGCCATCAACAGCGACGACAGTTCCAACCGTGACTCGTAGATCACAGTGTTGTCTTCGGTGGCGGCCCAATAGCACCACGAGCAATGACGCTGCCCTTTGTACCAGCGAAACGTACGCCACGGAATCGCGCCAAACAGTGCTGCCTCCGACACCACGGCCGCCGCGAAACGCTCAGTTTCACCGTTTGCAGACGCAGATCGATGATCGCCGTCGATATCCACCTCTAGGGAACCGGGCACTTTCCAGTGTTGCGGGGTCAGTCCGTCTGCCGACGACTGCTCAGCGGCCGTGGCTGCGATAGCTGCACCGTCCCACACCAAGATTTGATTGCTCCGCCACCAGGGCGTTCAAGAAGCCTGCGCCTCGAAGCCGGGGACAAAGCAATAGGCAACAAGGATGCCGGCCGCACAGCCCTGCCTCGCCGCCGCACTCGCAGACTCAAAAGCCATACGATTGCCATACAGATGGCGGATCCGCCAACTCCCGCCATCTCAAATGGCAAGCCGCCATCGAGAGTGGCAATCTACAGCCAACACAAAATCCCGCAGCGGGATCAGTACCCTCTCGGCGACCTCCTCGGGTCGGCCTGCTGAATCTTCTGCGCGAGATCCGACCCGTCAGCTGAAACGTTGTACCGGCCCATGGCGTAATTGACGAACGCCGCGGCCTGGGCCACTGGGTCTCGCAGATTGGTCGACGTGCCCGGCTCGTGGTAAGCCCGGAAGGTCGGCTCGATGAACTGAAACGCACCCTGCGAGGGAGTTCCTTTGGCGGCGTTGCTATCTGAGTTGTTCTGCGCATTCGGATTGTGGCCCGACTCCCGAGCCGACACCACCATCATCCCGTTCTCCCAGTACTGACGGGCCCGCGGATTGGTGATCCCCTTGAGATCGAGAGCCCGGTTGATCGCCGCCCGGATGTTCGCCGCCCCCGGCGCCGACGGGATATCGCTGTGTGCGGAGAACCGGCCGGCGCTGCGGCGCTGTGATCCCCGCTGCGGACCCGTCACGTTCGCCATTTTGGCCATCTGCCCCATATCGAAACCGGGCATCCCCCCTCCCCGGGAAGAGCCCATCGACATGCCACCCATCCCGGCTCCGCCACCACCGAACGGCGACCCGCCGCCCACCGGTGCGCCACCGCCGTAGGCCATCGACCGCAGCATCGCGGCCATGCGGGCACTGCGGGTTTTGTAGGCCTGCACGACTTGTTGTTGTTGGGCGACGCGCTGGCGCAGG
>CAZHUU010000224.1:0-4669 GCA_964535335.1 uncultured Mycobacterium sp. | reverse complement strand
CGTTGTGCGCGATCCGCCGGAACGGGTGCGCCAGCGGCCAGGACGGGAAGGTGTTGGTGGAGAACCGGGAGTGCACGATGCCCAGCGCGCTCTCTAGCCGGTCGTCCTGCAGATCCAGGTAGAACGCCTTGAGCTGCGGGGTGGTCAGCATGCCCTTGTAGATGAAGGTACGACCGGAAAGGCTTGGGAAATAGACGGTTTCGCGTCCGGGGCCGTCCTGGCCGGGACCCTTGGAGCCCAGCTCGTGCTCGGCGCGCTTGCGGATCACATAGGCCCGCCGCTCGAGTTCCAGGCCCGAGGCGCCGCCGATGAACAGCTGCCGGAAGGTGGGCATGGCGTCGCGCGACAGGGCGCCCAGCGACGAGTCGTCGGTGGGCACCTCACGCCAGCCCAGCACGTCGAGGCCCTCGGCCTCGACGATCTTGGCCACTGCCTCGCACGCCGTCGCCGCATCCCGCGCAGACTGCGGCAGGAAGGCGATACCGGTGGCATAGGAGCCCTCGGCGGGCAGCTCGAAGTCGACCACGGCACGCAGGAACGAGTCGGGAACCTGCAGCATGATGCCGGCGCCGTCACCGCTGTGCGGCTCGGCGCCCGCGGCGCCACGGTGCTCGAGGTTGAGCAGGGCGGTGATCGCCTTGTCGACGATGTCCCGGCTGCGCCGACCGTGGATGTCGACGACCATCGCGACGCCGCACGCGTCGTGTTCGAATGCGGGGTTGTACAGCCCGACACTTCTGGGCATTCGCACCTGGCCCTTCACAAGCTTTATGCGCGGCGTTTCAGCGGGGATCACCGCCGCGCCGTCAGGGGTTCCCCCGTGCGTCGGTGAACGGCGGCCCTGCTGGTCGACAAGTCGTAAAACGATATGCCAAACACCGCCTGACATGCCAACTTAGTCCACCCTAAGTCGGTTAGCCCCGGCCGGGGGATGCGCCGGGCGCACAGATCGGGTACCGGCTGCGGAAACCGTTGCCGGAGGCCGGTTTTGGTGCGCCGATGACCACTGATATGGGGTCCGCGCGGGCGGGTTGCGTTGTCAACGTCAATTGGGACCGTTTGCTGGCTGCCGGGTCCGCGGACGGATTCGGTGCGCGTTATGTCACATCTGCGCTCGTCATCGACCCCGGTCGGGGACGATCCGGGTCGGTCCGGCATTTTGCGCAAAGTCTGCCCGGATTCTTAGGGACTGTTCGCTGAAGGCGTGATCCGGCCGGGTCAAAGGTCCGTTCCGCGGGCGGGCGGCGACATCGGGCAGCGATACTGGGCCCATGCGGGAGCGCGGCCAGATCGAGCCGGGGACGGTGCTGGCCGGGTTCCGGATTCTGGCGCCACTCGGTCGTGGCGGAATGGCCGGCGTCTACCTGGCCGAGGAGACGGCGTCGCCGCGGCGGCTGGCCCTGAAGGTGCTTGGGGCCGGGTGGTCGGCCGACCCGGTCTTTCGCCACCGGTTCGTGCGGGAGGCCGAACTGGCCGGCGCGCTGGATCACCCCAACATCGTTGGCGTGTACGGCCACGGCGAGACCGTCGACGGCATGCTGTGGCTGGCGATGCCCTATGTGCCGGGCACCGATGCCGACGCCGAACTGCGGGCCGGCCGGATGCCGCCCACCCGGGCGGTGCGGATCGTCACCGAGGTTGCCGCCGCCCTCGACCACGCCCACGGCCGCGGCCTGCTGCACGGTGACGTCAAACCGGCCAACTTCCTGATGGGCGCTGACCACGGCGGTCGGGCGCTGCTCGCCGACTTCGGCGTCGCCCGCGGCCTGCGCGACGTCGACACCGCGGGCACCCCCGGCGTCGTGCTCGTCACCGTCGCCTACGCGGCCCCGGAGATGTTGCGCGGCAATGAGTGCGACCCCCGGTCCGACGTCTACGCGCTGGGGGCGGCGTTGTTCCGGCTGCTGACGGGAAAGCCGCCGTTCTTCGACGCCACCTCCAAGGCGGACACCGTGCGCAGCCACCTGCACCGGCCGCCGCCGCGAGCCACGCCGCTCGCCCCGTGGCTGTCGACCCGGGTCGACGACGTCATCGCCACCGCGCTGGCCAAGGCCCCCGCCGACCGGTACCGCACCGCGGGCGATCTGGCCCGTGCGGCCGCCGCGGCCCTTCCGGCCTGACCGCCCCGACCTCCGCCGACCGGGTTTGGCACACTCGGAGCGTCCGACCCAGCGCAGGAGAGCCCATGAGCAGCGCCGCCAGCTTCGACCTCTCGACGGTGTTCCGCGCCGTCGCCACGGCCATCCCGGACAACCGGGTGCTGATCTGGCGCGACCTCGACCTGACCTACGCGCAGATGGACGCCCGCATCGACGGCATCGCGCACTACCTGACCGCCCAGGGGCTGGGCTGCCACACCGAACGCGACCAGTTGCCGGGACACCAGTCCGGCCAGGACCACATCGGGCTGTACCTGCGCAACGGCAACGAGTACCTCGAGGCGATGGTGGCCGGCTACCGGGCCCGCGTCGCCCCGTTCAACGTCAACTACCGCTACGTCGAAGAGGAACTGCTGTACCTCCTCAACGACTCGAAGGCCAAGGCGCTGGTGTACAGCGCGGAGTTCGCCCCGCACGTCGCCTCGATCCGCGACCGGCTGCCTGAACTCCGGGTGTTGATCCAGGTGGCCGACGACACCGGCAACGCGTTGTTGCCCGGCGCGGTCGACTACGAGTCGATCGTCACCACCCCGGCGCCGGCCGGCGGCATGCCCACCCCGCGCGGCGACGATCTCTACATCCTCTACACCGGCGGCACCACCGGGATGCCCAAGGGCGTGCTCTGGCGCCAACACGACATCTTCATGTCGGCGATGGGCGGCCGGCCGTTCCTCGCCGCGGGCGAGGAGCTGAAGTCCTACGACGACCTCGTCAAACAGGCTCGCGAGCAGGCGGGCTTCCGCTCGCTGCTGCTCATCGCGCCGCTGATGCACGGCGCCGCCCAGTGGGGTGTGTTCAACACCATCAGCTCCGGCGGCTGGATCGCCCTGCCCGACAACGTCCGGCACCTCGACGCCGACGCGGTGCTGCGGCTGGCCGAACGGGAGCGGGTGCTGAGCCTTCCGGTGGTGGGTGACGCAATGGCCCGTCCACTGCTGGACCTGATCGAGACTGGCGACTATGACCTGTCCGGGCTGATGGGTATCACCAACGGTGGCGCCCCGCTGTCGCCGACCGTCCGGGACCGGCTGCTGACCGCGCTGCCGAACGCGTTCATCATGGACGCGGTGGGCGCCTCGGAGTCCGGCGCGCAGATGACCACCATCGCCACCAAGGGCGCCGAGACCAAGGCGGCCACCTTCACCCCGCTGGACGACACCACGGTGATCTCGGCGGACCTCACCCGGGTGCTGCAGCCCGGTGAGGGTGAGGGCTGGCTGGCGCGCCGCGAGTTCGTCCCGCTGGGCTACCTGGGTGATGCCGAGAAGACCGCCCGCACCTTCCCCACCATCGACGGTGTGCGCTGGTCGATCCCCGGTGACAAGGCCCGCCTGCTGGCCGACGGCCAGATCGAGCTGCTGGGCCGGGATTCGGTGACCATCAACTCCGGCGGGGAGAAGATCTTCGCCGAGGAGGTCGAGCGGGCGGTGGCCAGCCACCCGGCGGTGTACGACGTCGTGGTCGCCGGCCGAGCCTCGGAGCGCTGGGGTAATGAGGTGGTGGCGATCGTCGAGTTCGCCCAGGGCAGGTCGGCCACCGACGCCGAGCTCGCCGAGGCCTGCAAGGCCCACATCGCCGATTACAAGATCCCCAAGGCCTTCATCCGCACCGACAAGGTGCTGCGCTCCCCGGCCGGCAAGGCCGACTACCGCTGGGCCAAAGCGCTGGCCACGGAAAGCCTTGGCGCATAGTTCGACCCGGGGCTAGATCTTGAGGTAGCCCTTGTCCGCGGGCACTTGTGCTGCGGTCAGCAGGTACGACGAGTCACTGGCCAGGAACAGCACCACCTCGCTGACCTGCTCGGGCGGGGTCAGCGACTCGGTGGGCAGCGCGCCCGGCGAGAAGCTGTACACGTAGTGCGGGTACTTCTGGAAGGTCTCGTACATCGACAGGTCGTTGCCCAGCGCGGTGTCGACGCCGTAGGTGTGAATCGAGTTGACCCGGATGTTGTACTCCCCCAACTCGATTGCCAGCGAGTTGGTCAGCCCGACCACGCCGAACTTGCTGGCGCAGTAGTGCCCGGCGCCGGGTACCGCCTTGATCCCGGCGGCCGAGCTGGTCACGATGATCGACCCGCCGTTGCCGGCCTCGATCATCGCGGGCACGCACGCCTTGGCGGTGTTCCACACCCCGGTCAGGTTGATGTCGATGACCTCCTGCCACTGTTCGGCGGGGATCTCCCAGGCGCGGCCCCAGCTCATCACCCCGGCGTTGGCCACCACGATGTCCAGGCGGCCGAATTGTTCGACGGCACTGGCGATCACGCGCTGCTGGCCGGCCAGGTCGCGGACGTCGACGCGGTCGGCGTAGATCTTGGCCCCCTCGTCCTCGACCAGTCGGACGGTCTCGGCGAGGTCTTCGGGCGTCGACGGCTGGTAGCCGATGTGGTTGCCGACCTGGCCGCAGGCGTCGACGGTGACGATGGTGGCGCCGGCGCGGGCCAGTCGAATGCAGTGCGCGCGGCCCTGACCGCGGGCACCGCCGGTGATGTAGGCGACCTTGCCCTCCAG
>CAZHUU010000223.1:2792-4727 GCA_964535335.1 uncultured Mycobacterium sp. | reverse complement strand
CAATGTCGTCGGAGCCGCACGGCGCAGTGAGCGCGCAGCGCGATACGGAGACGGGCGAGCCCGGTGGACGGCGGGGTTTTGAGTGGGCGGCGGTGTCCCTCGCGGCCACAATCGGGGGCCTGCTGACAGAGAGAAAAAGTGCGTGGCACCACGTTGTTGCGCCCGCCCGTGGGGCGGGCATCGGGTGACCGGAAGAAAAAGGGGGGCCCGCCGACTCCCTCGGGGGGATGAGAGTCGGCGGGCCCCGGTTGGGGTGGTGGTCAGTCCTCGTTCCAGCGTTCTCCGGCTGCGCTGGGATCGAACCAGCTGGGCGGCACGTCGGTGTCGGGATAACGTCGCCGGGTTGCGGCGATCTTCGGGCCGACCCGCTGGGCGTAGTCGTCGAAGTGCTTGTCGCACCGCACGTAGGTCAGTCCCGACCCGGACAGTGCGGGTCGGGGATAGACCTCGCCGTCGCAGCCGCCGGAGGCGGCGTCGAGGCAGTCGTTGGGGTCGTACATGTGGGCGTTCCTTTCGGTTGGTGGTGGTCCTAGACGAGGGCTGCGACGGGTGCGGGGGTCCAGCCGATGCCGGGATGGCTGGCGGTGTGGAAGAGGCGGTCGCGGGCCCACGGGCCGGGCTGCCCGTCGCCCTCGACGGTCAGGTGCGGTAGCGGGTTGCGCCGCACCGCCCAGTCGTCGAGCGGCAGCGCCGCGGTGTCGATGAAGGCCCGCTTGTCGGCGTTGCAGATGTAGCCGCCGCCGGCCACGAAGTGGTCCGGCAAAGTGGCGGTGGGTGCGACGTCCTCGACCACCAGCCCGGAGAAGCGCACGAAGTGCGTGGGCTTGGCCAGGAAGTACAGGTTGGCGTCCTGGCCGCGTTCGTCCTCGGCGTAGTCCCCCGCCCAGACGAGCCGGATGTTGCCGTCGAGGCGCAGCAGCGCCTCCACCGCGCGCATGAGGGCGGCGTCGTGGCGGGTGTGGCCGTAGAGCTTGAGCCCGGAGCCGTAGTCGTCGGGGTTCAGGGCGGCCACGATCCGGCCGGCAGCGTCGAGGAATGTCGGGGTGAAGTATTGGCCCATGGTGGGTCTCCCTTGGTGGGTGTGAATGGGGTTGGGCGGCAAACGAAAAGGGGGGGCCCGGCCGGACCCCCGGGGGGAGGGATCGCGGCCGGGCCCGGTTCGGGGTGGTTAGGCGACGACTTCGGTCCACACCGCGGCCGCCTCGTGGGCGACGATGAAGGCC
Source organism: uncultured Mycobacterium sp. (assembly GCA_964535335.1). GTDB lineage: Bacteria > Actinomycetota > Actinomycetes > Mycobacteriales > Mycobacteriaceae > Mycobacterium. The sequence continues at coordinate 3,504 of CAZHUU010000223.1, read as the reverse complement.
AGAGCGGCCTGCAGGCTGTCGAACGGGGTGTCGGCGGAGAAGGTGGAGACGCCCCAGGCGTCGCTGCCCGCCTTGGCGGTGAGGTTGTAGTGCTCGCGGCCTTTGGCCCAGAACATCACGTCGTTGCCCTGGTGCTGGGTGGCCCAGAACATCAGGTCCCCTGCGCGGAACATGTCGATGGAGGCCTTCAGCGTGCCGCCCGGTCGCATGATCGCGGTGGCGGCCGCGACAAGGGTCTGCCCTTCGCGGGCCTCGATCGAGCAGTAGTCGGTGTCGGAGAAGATCTCCAGCTCGACGCCGAAGGCCTGCCGGATGGTGTCGGCGTCGTCGCGGCCGATGAGGTGGCCGGCGGCCTCGTCGACGAGTGCCGAGGCCAGGTCGAAGTGGTGGTTGTTGGTCATGTCGTTGCTCCGTTCGTGAACGTGGTGTGCGCCTGAGTCAGCGCTGTGCTGCGTTCACCGGTCGGAGCCCGTCGGGGTCAAGCGGAGTTGCGCGGTTTCCGGCTGGAAGCGGATTTCCGGCCCCTGCCGGGCCGGCGCGCGTAGCGCTTGCCGGGCCGGTTGGGTAGGGCCGGAAATTGGTCGGAGCCGCGCGGCGCAGGCGGAACCGAGCGTCAGCGAGGTGCAGCCGGAGACGCGCGAGCCCCGCGGCGCGGAGATTGACGCCGCCGCATGGAGTGCGCTCACGCTGGTGGAGTGCTGACGGACAACTA
>CAZHUU010000223.1:2417-2782 GCA_964535335.1 uncultured Mycobacterium sp. | reverse complement strand
AACCGGTACGATTCGGGCACTGCTGACGGAAAGTTATTGACTCCCAGGGGCTTTCCGCCCGCCCGCAGGGCGGGCATCCGGCGGTCGCGCCTGGCGCGCCGCCGCCCTGCCAACCGGGCGACCGTGAACAAAAAAGGGGGGCCCGGCCCGTCCTCCTGGGGGGTGGAGAACGAACCGGGCCCCGGCTGGGGTGGAGCGGCTAGGCGCTGCCGGTGTTGCCCGCGTTGACGATCACGTCGCGGATCTTCTCGGGGGTCACGCCCATGTGCAGCGCGGTGTCGAGCAGGCCGGTGAGGCTGAGCGGCTGCTGTCCGGCGTCGCGGGCCGCCTGAGTGGCGACGTCGACGGCGATACCCGCCCGTGGT
>CAZHUU010000223.1:917-2407 GCA_964535335.1 uncultured Mycobacterium sp. | reverse complement strand
CGCCCATGTAGTGGTAGGCGGCCGCGATGGTCGCGGCCTGGGCGCGGGCGATACCGCGCATGCTGCGCGACATGGCAGTCCACACCGAGGCGCTGCGCTGGACGTGGTCCAGTCCCAGCAGCAGATGCGCGTCGCGCAGGCGGACGCTGACGGTGATGGCCAGGGCGACCCGCCCGATGAGGTCCGGGGTGATCTCGCCGGTTCCGGCGATGACTGCGGCGAGTTCCTCGCCGGCGTCGATCAGCGGTTCGAGGTTGTCGACCTCGACCTCGGGGGCGGCGGGTTCGGTGATGGCGAACTCGGCCACGAGGTCCTCGCGGGTGTTGGCCACGACCCGGCCTTCGACGACGCTGGCGGTGGTGACGGGGCTGTCGGTCCACGGGGCGGTGATGCCGCTGTCGCCGCTGTCGATGTCGGTCCACAGCGTGGGCTCGGCGGTGGTGGCGGTGCTCAGGCGCCCGCGCACCGGGATGTCGAGGTCCATCAGGGCGTTGCGCAGCACATCGAGGGCATCCCCGGCGTGCTTGTGGTGTTCGGGTCCGGCCACAGCGATGAGGATCGCCCCCGAGGTGTTGGTGGCGTTGCGCCCGGTGACCTGCGGCATGGTCGCGATCTGGTCGAGGGGGTTGTTGACGTCGACGCGCAGCACGCAGTCGATCGCGTCCTGGCCGCCGTGGCGCTTGAGCATGACGGCGACGATGGAGTCGTAGACCTGGTAGCCCAGGATCGCCGGCAGGCTCGAAATGAGGGTCGAGGCATCGAGTTTCAGGGACATGGTTGTTCCTTTTTTCTGGTGACCGGGTTTCGGTACCGGTCGGCACAGGCCTGGCTGGGACCGCGAGGGTGGCGGTGGCAAGGCGCAGCCGTAGGGCTGGAGACGACTTGGCGGCCCGGGCCGTGGCCGGCGCGCGCAGCGCTTGCCGGGCCGGTTCCGGCGGGCCGCGCTGGTCGTCGGAGCCGCACGGCGCAGTGAGCGCAGCGAACGGAGACGGGCGAGCCCGTGAAGCGGCGAAGCTTGACGCCGACGGGTTCCCTGGCGGTCATGATGGGGGGCCTGCTGAACGGATTAATTCTGTTGTGGCGCAGGCTTTCCGCCCGCCCGCGGGGCGGGCATCCGGCGGTCGTGCCTGGCGCGCCGCCGCCTACGGATCGTGGGGCCCGTGACCAAAAAAGGGGGGCCGGGTCTCGACTCTGCGGGGGAACAGAATCGGACCCGGCCCCGGGCGGGGTGCTAGGTGAGGGTGTCGAGGTCGACCAGTTCGGTGTCCTCCTCGTGGATGAACCACTCCAGCAGGGGTGGGTATTTGGCTCCGTGCCCGTGCTCGGCCATCCAGGCTGCCTGCCGCTCCAGGAGCACCTGGATGTACTGCTCGCCGGTGATCTTGGCCGGCGCGCTCATCGGTGTGCCTCGGCCTGCCGCGATGCACGGTAGCGTCGCTCGGCGGCCGCGGGGGCGCTGGTGGTGGAGATCGACCAGGGGGCCTCGGTCC
>CAZHUU010000223.1:334-907 GCA_964535335.1 uncultured Mycobacterium sp. | reverse complement strand
CCCAGTCGGGGGACTCACAGGACTGGTACTCGTAGCAGGCCAGGGCCTTGAGCAGCTCGACGGCGTTCCAGTCGGTGTGTACCGGGGTGCGGTAGTGGTAGGGCTCGGCTGCTCCGGCGGCGTTGTAGAGGTAGTTGACGGAGGCGACGTTGGCCTCCAGCAGCATCTGGCCGACGGCGGTGGTGTTCTCGGCGGTGAGTTCGCCCATGCGGGTGGGGTTTCCGTAGTGCCAGCAGATCCGGCCGTGGCCGGCTCGCAGGGCGCCCCACAGCAGCACGTTGAGGTGCTCGGCGGGAAGGACGAAGGCGCTCATGGAAGCGCTCCTTTCTGTTGGTGACCGGGTTTCGGTGTCCGGTCGGCACGGCCCTGGCTTCGCCGGGAGGGTGGCTCCGCCGGGGGCGCGCCGCAGGGCCTGGAGGCCGATTCGTCCGCCCGCGTGGGCCGGCGCGCGCAGCGCTGTCCGGTCCACTGCGGTAGGGCGGCGAATGCGGCCGGTGCCGCGCGGCCGCGCAGCGAGACGCGCGAGGCCCTCAGCGGGCTGTCGCCCTGGCGGTGCCGGGTTCCCTCACGGGG
>CAZHUU010000223.1:0-324 GCA_964535335.1 uncultured Mycobacterium sp. | reverse complement strand
CCGGTGGCGCGCGGCCGCGCAGGGAGACGCGCGAGGTCCATCGGGCGGCAGTCGCCCTGGCGGTGACGGGTTCCCTGACGGCGATGATGGGGGTCTGCTGAACGGAAATAGTGGTGAGGGGCTACGGATTTCACGCCCGCCCGCAGGGCGGGCCTCCGACGCAAAAAAGGGGGAGCCCGGCGCCGACACCGGGGGGGCAGGTGTCGGGCGGCCGGGCTCCCAGGGCAAAGGTTAACCGGGGGGCGGCGGTGTGCCGACCCAGCAGAGGGGGGGCGCGCCGGTGGCCGGGTCGCAGCCGACGTCGTAGCCGCTGGGCAGTTCGCA
>CAZHUU010000222.1:0-4732 GCA_964535335.1 uncultured Mycobacterium sp. | reverse complement strand
GCCGAGGGTGTCGGTGCCGCAGATGACCTTGAGTAGCCCGGCCTGGGCCAGTTGTTCGACCAGCCTGCGGTACTTGGGCAGCATCCCGGCGTGATGGACCCCGATCCCGTGCCGGACCAGCCGCGACAGCGTGGTGCCGAAGGCCGTCGAGAAGCGGAACGCCCCGATCAGCTCGGCGATCGCCGCCTTCTCCTGCTTGGTGCTGACGTTGACGCTCATCAGCGCCTGGGCGCGCTCGAGCGCGGAGGCCTGGGTGAAGTGCACGACGTAGACGGGGGTCTGCTTGGTGTCGAGGAGGTCGCCGATCGTCTCGTGCATCGGGGTGGTGGCGTAGCTGAAGAACAGCGGGACCGGGCGTTGCGCGTTGGCCACCAGCGCGGTGGCACGGCCGGTGCGCCGGGTGAGATCCTCGCGCAGGAAGGTGACGTCGCCGAGGGTGGCCGACATCAGCAGGAACTGTGCCCTCGGTAGCTCCAGCAGTGGCACCTGCCAGGCCCAGCCCCGGTCGGGATCGCCGTAGAAGTGGAACTCGTCCATCACGACCAGACCGATGTCGGCGGCTGTGCTCGTCTGGCCGCCCTCGCGCAGGGCGATGTTGGCCAGGATCTCGGCGGTGCAGGTGATGATCGGCGCCCCGGCGTTGACCGCGGCGTCGCCGGTGAGCATGCCGACGTTGGCGGCCCCGAAGACGTCGCACAGGGCGAAGAACTTCTCGCTGACCAGCGCCTTGATCGGCGCCGTGTAGTAACTGCGCCGGCCGCCGGCCAGCGCGGCGTACAACGCTCCGGTGGCCACCAGCGACTTGCCCGAGCCGGTCGGCGTCGCCAGCACCACATTGGCGCCGCTGACCAGTTCGATCAGCGCTTCCTCCTGGGCCGGATACAGCGGCGTCCCGGCCTGCTGCGCCCAGGTCGCGAAGGACCCGAACAACCCGTCGGGGTCGGCAGCCATCGCGCGCAGCGCCGACAGGTCATTCGGGTCGTCGAGCAGGGCAGCGGTCACCGCTGGGCCGCGCGCCACTTGTCCAGAACACGCCGGTCGCGTTTCGTCGGCCGTCCGGCACCGCGATCGCGGGCGGCCACCGGCACGGCGGCCGCCGGCGGCGCCTTGGGCGTCCGGTCCAGGTAACAGGTCACGGCGTCGGCCGCGCCGACGCGCTTCTGGATCACCCGCAGCACCTCGACGATCCGCGTCGTCTCGCCGACGCGGGCCTGCACCCGGTCACCGGGGACCAGCGTCGTCGACGGCTTCGCCGGGCGGTCGTTGACCCGGACGTGCCCGCCGCGGCACGCCGCGGCCGCGTCGGGGCGGGTCTTGGTCAGCCGGACCGCCCACAACCACCGGTCCACGCGGGTCGAGTCCATGCACCCATCATGGACCCGACAACCGACGCCTTGCGGCCCGACACCGTCGGCTAGCGTCGGAGCCGATGAACGTGCAGTTGCGGCAGGCCATCGCGTCGGCGCCGATGTTCGGTGGTCTGGATTCGGCGCATGTCGACCTGCTGGCCGCCCAGAGCCGCTCGATCTTCCTGCCCGCCGGTCAGGTGCTCTTCCGGCGGGGAACCCCGTCGACCGGGTTCTACATCGTGCGTGAGGGCCAGATGCAGCTGTCGGTGTCCAACTCCGAAGGCGTGGTCAAGGTTCTCGAAATCCTCAGTCCGGGAAGCGCTTTCGGGCATGCGGTGATGTTCCTGCGGGAGCCCTATCCGGTGGACGCGACCGCGCTGGCCGACACCGGGTTGGTCTTCGTCCCGGTCGCGGCCGTCGACCGGGTGCTCGACGAGGACCCGTCGATGGCGCGCGTCATGCTGGCGTCGATGGCCAAGCGGCTGCAGTCCAAGGTTCAGGACATCGCCATGCTGTCGCTGCAGTCGGCCACCCAGCGCATCGTCGCCTTCGTCCTGGGCGCGGTCGGCGCCGGCTCCTACGACCTCGGCGGTGAGGCGTCGTCCACCACCGACGCGGCCGTGGTCGGAGCGCAGTCGGCCAGCATCGAGCTGCCTGCGCTCAAGCAGGTGCTGGCCTCCCGGCTCGGCATGACGCCCGAGACCTTCTCCCGTGCGATGCGCACCCTGACCTCGGCCGGGCTGGTCAGCGTGGAGGGTTCGGTGCTGCAGGTGCCCGACGTCGCGGCGCTGGACGCCTACTCCCGCAGCCAATCCATCGTGTGAGCCAGCACACAGGGCACCCTTGATCTAGGTCAAGGTCGGCCACCGCGTCCGTCCCTAGCGTGAGCCTCGTCAGTCGCCAATCGCTGCCGAGGAGAGAGTCCATGTTCTGTTACCAGTGCGAGCAGACCGATCGCACCGCGTCCCCCGACCGTCCGAACCTGCTGAGCTTCGGTTGCGCCGCGGCCAAGGGCAACTGCGGGAAGGACGCCACGACGGCGGCGCTGCAGGACGTGCTCGTCGAGGTGAACCTGGGCATCGGGCAGTACGCGCAGAAGTTGCGCGAGCTCGGGGTTCCCGACCCGCGTTTCGCCGCGCACGCCTCGTTCGACCTGTTCACCACCCTGACCAACGTCAACTTCAACGCGACCCGGTTCATGTCGCTGATCGCCGAGGCGGTCGAGATGCGCGACCAGGCCAAGGAGGCCTACGAGGCGGCCTCTCGCGCGGCCGGCATCGAGCCCGAAATCGTCACCGGCGCCGCACAATTCGTCCCGGCCTCGAAGATCTCCGAGGTCGTGGCGCAGGCTTCGTCGGTCGGTGTGGACGTCGACCTCGAAACGCTGGGCGCCGACATCGTCGGCCTGCGCAACCTCAACCTCTACGGGCTCAAGGGCGTCTGCGCCTACGCCCACCACGCGCACGCGCTGGGCTACCGCACCGACGACACCGATGCGGGCATCGAGAACGGCCTGGCCTTCCTCGGTGCCGGCCCCACCTCTGCGGACGCGCTGCTGGGCCACGCCCTGGAGCTGGGCAACGTCAACTACAAGGTGATGGCCATGCTCGACGCCGCCAACACCGGCAGCTTCGGCAGCCCGGTGCCCACCCCGGTGCGGGTCACCCCGGTGGCCGGCAAGGCGATCCTGGTCTCCGGCCACGACCTGCACGACCTGGCTCGCGTCCTGGAGGCCACCGAGGGCACCGGCATCAACGTCTACACCCACGGCGAACTGCTGCCCGCCCACGGCTACCCGGAGCTGAAGAAGTACAGCCACCTGGCCGGCAACTACGGCGGCGCCTGGCAGGACCAGCAGCGCGACTTCACCGCGTTCCCCGGCCCGATCGTCATGACCTCCAACTGCCTGATCGAGCCGCAGCCGGCCTACCGCAACCGGATCTTCACCACCGGTCCGGTCGGCTGGCCGGGGGTGCGCCATGTCGACACCGACGAGCTGTCGCTGGTGGTCAAGGCCGCGCAGTCGCTGCCCGGCTTCACCGCCGACGTGCCGGCCGAGACCGTCACCACCGGCTTCGGCCACTCGGCGGTGCTCGGCGTGGCCGACAAGGTCATCGAGGCGGTCAAGGCCGGTGACATCAAGCGGTTCCTGCTCATCGGCGGCTGCGACGGTGCCGCACCGGGCCGCAACTACTACACCGACGTGGCCGACCACGCGCCCGCCGACACCGTGCTGATGACGTTGGGCTGCAACAAGTACCGGTTCAATACCCACGAGTTCGGCGAGATCGGCGGCATTCCGCGGCTGCTCGACGTCGGGCAGTGCAACGACAGCTACTCGGCGGTCCAGATCGCCCTGGCGCTGGCCGAGGCCTTCGACTGCGGCGTGAACGATCTGCCGCTGAGCCTGTTCGTCTCGTGGTTCGAGCAGAAGGCCGCCGCGGTGCTGTTGACCCTGCTCGCGCTGGGTATCCGCAACATCCGCCTCGGGCCGACGCTGCCGGCGTTCCTCACCCCGGCCGTGGTCGACATCCTGGTCGACAAGTTCGCGCTCAAGCCCATCGGTGACCCGGCCGAGGACCTGGCCGCCGCCATGGCAGGCGCCTGATGACGGAGATCGCGCAGAGCCCGATGGACACCGACCTGGAGTATGACGTCGTCCTGGCCACCAGTGACGGGGTGGAGTCCACCATTCGATGCGGTTCGGGCACAACGGTTCTCGAAGCCGCCGAGGAATCCGGACTGGTGCTGAAGTCGTCGTGCCAGAACGGCGGGTGCGGGGCCTGTTCCGCCACACTGTCGCGCGGCCGGGTCGAGATGGGTGACCACGATCCCGACGTCATCGAGACGCCGGAGTCCGAAGGTGGAATCCTGTTGTGCCGCAGCTTCCCTCGCGAGGACTGCCGGGTCGACCTGCCGTATGACCGGGGGCAGATCGTCACCGCGCCCCCGACCCGGCACCAGGCCCGCATCACGGGCCTGGACCGGGTGGCCGACGCGGTGATGCGGCTGCGGCTGACCCTTCTCGACGGCGACGGTGGGGCGTCCTCCGCCGACTTCGAGCCCGGCCAGTTCGTCCGCATCAACGTCCCCGGAGGGGACGCCCGGCGTGCGTACTCGCCGGCCAACGTCGCCAACTGGGACGGTGAACTGGAGTTCTACATCCGGTTGCTGCCCGGCGGGAAGATGTCGGAGTACCTCAATCAGGCCGTCGTCGGCGACGAACTGACGGTCTCGGCCGCCACGGGTGAGTTCGGGCTTGTCGAGAGCGGCCTTCGGCCGCGCTGGTTCCTCGCCGGGGGCACCGGCCTGTCGCCCCTGCTGTCGATGCTGCGCCGGATGGCCGAGTGGGGCGACCCGCAGCCGGCCCGGCTGTTCTTCGG
>CAZHUU010000221.1:4211-4744 GCA_964535335.1 uncultured Mycobacterium sp. | reverse complement strand
CGCCGCGTCCGGCGCCGACGGCGAGGTGGCCTAAGGCCATGGCCGCCGATCCGATCAAAGACGTTCTGCACTACGCCCAAGCGCTCAAAGCTCCCCGCATCCGCGATTGCGCGGCACGGCTGGCCGAACAGGCCCGCCAGGACAGCTGGAGCCATGAGGAATACCTCGCCGCCGTGCTCTCCCGGGAAGTCTCCGCCCGCGAGGCCTCCGGGGCGGCCATCCGTATCCGCTCGGCCGGCTTCCCCACCCGAAAGTCGTTGGATGACTTCAACTTCGCTCACCAACCCGCACTGAACCGCGACATGATCGCCCACCTGGGCACCGGCGCCTTCCTGACCAAGGCCCGTAACATCGTCCTGCTCGGCCCACCACGAACAGGCAAGACCCACCTGCCCACCGCCCTCGCCCTTGCAATCACGCTCGCCATCGGCACCGCCCGTGCCCAGCAGGGCCACCTGCCGGACATGGGGTCGTCGGCAGCGCGCATCATCACCCCGGCGGAACAGCGCGAGTACGGCGCGATGACGTTGGCG
>CAZHUU010000221.1:1695-4201 GCA_964535335.1 uncultured Mycobacterium sp. | reverse complement strand
ACGTGTCGCCTTCGCCACCGCCGTGGACTGGGTCGCCCGACTCAAAGCCGCCCACAACGCCGGCGGTCTGCCCGCCGAACTGGCCAAGTTACGCCGAATCGGGCTGCTCGTCGTCGACGAAGTCGGCTACATCCCCTTCGAACAAGACGCCGCGAACCTGTTCTTCCAACTTGTCTCCAGCCGCTACGAACACGCCTCGCTGATCTTGACCTCGAACCTGCCCTTCGCCCGCTGGGGAGACGTCTTCGGCGACCAAGTCGTCGCCGCCGCGATGATCGACCGCATCGTCCACCACGCCGACGTCCTGACCCTCAAAGGCTCCAGCTACCGCCTCAAAGACAGCGGAATCGACACCCTGCCCTCCGCCAGAGCCGACAACACGGCACAATAACCATGACCACGTGGCCTACTTTTCAACCGTCGCCACCGGCCTGCAATTGGACCGTCGTCAACATGTCGTGGTGGAGAGCCGGGCCTTTGCGTAACCCGTATTCGCATTTGCAGCAGTATCGCCGCGGGTTGCAATCGGCTATCAGGCCAGCGTTGCCGTGCAAACAGGACAGGTGGTGGGCAGCGGTCTCCCGCCCGACTAGTGCCTTCAATCGACCAGAGTGCAAAGTCGCTGCTGCAGAAACAATCTCCAGGCTCACCGGCCATGGCGCGACCACAGCATCTCTTTGTCGGAAACTGGCCGGCGCCTTCATCCAGGCGTCGGGGGTAAGGCCAGTGGCACCGCTGAGCCGCGCGGAGTCGGTGATGCGGCAGGCCCCGAGGGTGCCGGTAACCAACCGCGCCCCATACGCGCCGAGAAGCACCGCGAAGACGATTCGGGCCAATCGAAAGTGCGGGTCATTGTCAACGGGCCTGAGTGCAACCAACCGATCCCAAAGCTGGGCCTGGCGTCGAAATCCGCCGTCGAACTCAAGCACGTCGTCCTGCGCGCTCTGTCCGGGCATAACCCGACGCTAGGTCATCCATGGGAGTTGTTACGACCAAGGCATGCTTGGGGGCGAATCGTCGGGGGGAACTTTCAGTGGTTTGCCGACTAGGGCGCTGATCAAGGGTTCAGCCGTGTCACGCGCAGCGGCCCTCGAACGCTACAGCGAAGCTGCGGGCGAGTCCGGCCGCACGATGCTGGTAATCGGACTGAGTAAGGCCGCTATCGCCGCGGATGTACCGCGATGCCAGCCGTGCCAGAGCATCAGCGCCTTCGTTGAGGGGTTCGCCGTTATGGCCCTTGACCCATCGGCAGCGCAGTCGATCCCGGCTTTCGTAGATGTGCGCCCGCATCTTGAGCAGTGGGCTGGGCTTCCCGTGAAAGATGCTCGAGAATCCGGGCGGCAAATTGTCCTGGCCGGCGATCCACTGGTCGATTACCTCTAGAGCCGCGGTGCTGTCGCTGATCACGGTGAGACGGTGTGGGCGCAAGGCGCGCGCCGCGGCGGCGATCGCCCACAGCTCTGCGAGCAGAACGTTTCTCTGGAAGGTGTGACTGGAGTAGCTGCCGTGAAGTCCGTAGCGGCCGTCAGCGGCGAGCCACCCGTAGCCGACACAAGATCCGCGTACCGACCCGTCGGTGGCCACGATGACGTCGTTGATTACCGGGTCGGTGTCTGCCACCTCGCGGAGCCGGCGGTTGGCGGACCAGCGCTCACGCAGCGCGGCGGTCAGTCCGAGGTGCGCCGCCCTCGCCAGGGGCACGTCGGCGAAGCCGGCACGCTCGACCAGGCATCCTGCGCCGGCCAGCTCCGCGACGTGGCTCCAAAGCCGACTTCGGCCCGACAGGGAGATCAGGAATCGGATCGGTTTAACCTCCCCGAGATCAACCTGCACCGTTTGGAACACCTCCAGCAGTGCCAAATCCTTTGTCGGCGCCGAAATGTCGCCCACCCAATCCCGGGCCGCGGACTTCGCGTAGTAGCAGAAGGTCCCGTAACCAGACGCGACGATCTGCACTGCCACCGTGGCAATCTCCACTGGCATCGTGACAGGGGACGGTGGCACCGCCACACGAGTGGGGCGGGGCATCGGGCCAGGTTTGACCATCATCGCTTCATCTCCATTCCTCTTCGGACGTGCCTGGCCGGCCGCCGGACCGCCCCTGCGACCCAAGGGCACAGGGGCAGCGGCGATTGCGCCTCGCGCGGGGCGGGACCGTCGGCAAAAGGAGTTCCGGGCCCCGTCCCCGGCGGCAGGGTGTGCAGATTCAGAAGAGAAGGTGATCGACGGCGGCGTCCAGCAGTTCGTTGATGGCAACCCAGGGCAACTCCGTGGATGCGATGAGGGAATCCCCTCGGCCATCGACGATCTCGGCGCGCCAGTGGTGGGTATCTGGCAAGTTCCGTGCCGCGATAGGCAGAATCATCCGGAAGACGACTTCACTCACCAGGGCTTTGTTCATCACTTCTACGCCAGGTAGGGAGGTGAGCATCGGTGTCCAGAACGCATCCGATTTGGCCGACACCCAACAGGGCACCCAAGCGTCGCCTTCGTCGTCGAAGTACGA
>CAZHUU010000221.1:0-1684 GCA_964535335.1 uncultured Mycobacterium sp. | reverse complement strand
CCTTCGTCAGAAACGGGGAGTACAGATCGGGAACGTACTTGGCCAGGTCGGCGGCGAGCAGAGCCGGATCGGTGGGGAACGGCTTGGGACCGGCCTGCTCACCGTCGACCTCCTCGGCGTCGGCAGGGTCTGACTCATCGAGGATGGCCAACAGCTTCCACTCACTCGCGGCGGCAGGCCGGTACATGACCTTGAGGCCGAGAGTTCCTGTCGCGGTATCACTTACAACGTCCATGTGCGCTTCCATTTCTGGTCGTGAAGGGGATGAGATGTGGGTTTTCATCTCTTCCGAGAAGCTATGGCGCTGGGCGAGTTGTTACTGCCACCCACCGATCGCGCGGAGGGGGATACCGCACAGATATGCAACACATGCGACTTATTGAGAACAGGCGGGAACAGTTGGGAACAGACGGGAAAGAGTCGACCATGGTCGATGTGACGCAGATCACGGTCTGGCACGCGGCCTTTCCGAGCGCGATAGCGCGGACTGATTGCGGCAGTAGCGAAGTTCGCCGCCCACGCATTGAGACGCAGCGCTGGGATGTTGCGACGCGGGTGCTCTAGTTCCGCAGCAACAAAGCTGATGGTGCCGGCGACCGACCCGGTGACAAGAGAACAGGCTTCGTGGCCCTCAAGGATCGGGGTAGGGGGCCTGTCCTCCGGAGGGGCGCCGTCAAATCCTGAAGCGGAGCGAGTCAGGCGATCACCCAGCGCAGTGGTCTGATTTCATGCGGATTCACGCCAGGTTCGCACTATGGCCAGCCGGGTTCAAGTGGTGGCTCTTAATGCTCCGTACAGCGGATTTCGCGCTGCGGCCTCCCGCGTCTCGGTGCCGGCCGCGGACACATAGCGCTGCGAGGTCGCCATCGACTCGTGGCCCAGCAGCTTCATCAGCGTGTAGACACTGACGTCCGCGGCGGCGAGCTCGGTGGCGTAGGTGTGCCGCAGCCCGTGCACGAGGGCGCCGCGGACGGGTTGTGCGTCGGCGCCCGCTTTGCGGAAGGCTCGCTTGATCCGCGACTGCAGGGTGCCGCGGGTGACGCGCTCGCCGTCGCGGCCGACGAAGAGAGGGGAGTGGGCCGGCCACCGACTCAGGCCGCTGCCGGCCTTCGCCTTCTTCGCGGAATCGGGGAACCGCACAGCGCGGCTGTCGAGGTAGTCCTCGATCGCCGCGAGAAGGGGAGCCTCGATCGGCACCGCGCGTTCCTTGCCGCCCTTGCCGTGGATGTGGATCACCGCGCCGCCGGCGGGGGTGGGGCGGATGTCGCCGACATCGGTCTGAAGAAGCTCGTCGGCGCGTAGACCGGCCAGCAGCGCGGTGAGGATGAGGGCGAGATCCCTTTCGGGCCAATCGGTTATGCGCCGTGAACCTTCGTCCTTGCGCACGGTCTCGACGAGGGCCTCCGCTGCGGGGCGGGGGAGCGCCTTCGGAAGAGACTTCTCCACCTTCGGGCGGCCCACCAACGGCATCGGGTTCGCCGCAAGCTGCTCGCTGGTGTAGAGGAAGGTGCAGAGCACGTTCCAGGTAGACCAGCAGCGGCGGATCGACGCCGCCTCGTGGTCGGTGGCGTACGCGGCGAAGGCCGACCGCATCGAGTCACGCGTTATGTCAGCCACAGCCATCTCTGCCGGCAGGCCGTCGGTGACGATCGCGGCGATCGCAACGAAGTCCTGGGCGTAGGCC
>CAZHUU010000220.1:0-4753 GCA_964535335.1 uncultured Mycobacterium sp. | reverse complement strand
CCCGCGCCCGAGCGGATGGTGACCAGCGCCTCGCGCTCGTCGTACTCGCCGGAGAGCAGGGTGCGGACCTCCATGGCCTCGATGTCGGCCTGCAGGGACTTCAGCTCGGCATCGGCCTCGGCGAGTTCGTCGCTGCTGCCTTCTTCGGCGGCCAGCTCGTAGAGCACCGGCAGGTCGTCCAGGCGCTGGCGCAGGCCTTCGACGCGGCGCAGCTCGCCCTGGGCGTGGGAGAGCTCACTGGTGACGCGCTGGGCGTGGCTCTGGTCGTCCCAGAGTTTGGGATCGGCTGCCTCGTGCTCGAGCTTCAGGATCTTGGCGCGCAGACCGTCGACGTCGAGCACCCGCTCCACCGTGGTCAGGGTGGTGTCGAGGGCGGCGATATCAGACTGTCGATCGAGGTCCACGGGTGCTCACGTTACCGGCGCAACGCCGCGTGCCGACGGGGCAGACGCGTTTACCATCAGTTCTGTAGCCAGGCAGCCGGGAGCCCGACAGAAAGCTGGGGAATGCGTCCTTACTTCGTCGCGATCGTCGGTGCAGGTCCCTCCGGGTATTACGCGGCGGCCTCGCTGCTGAAGTTCGCCGACGGTTCGGTCGCCGGCGGAGGCCGGGACATCCGGGTCGACATGCTGGAGATGCTGCCCACCCCGTGGGGCCTGGTGCGTTCCGGCGTGGCGCCGGACCACCCGAAGATCAAGTCGATCAGCAAGGCCTTCGAGAAGACCTCGCTGGATCCGCGGTTCCGGTTCTTCGGCAATATCGCGGTGGGCCGGCACGTGCAGGCCGACGAACTGACCTCGCAGTACGACGCCGTCGTCTACGCGGTGGGTGCGCAGTCGGACCGGGCGCTGAACATTCCCGGCGAGGAGCTGCCAGGCAGTGTGGCGGCCGTCGACTTCGTCGGCTGGTACAACGCCCATCCGCACTTCGAGGAGATGGCACCCGACATCTCCAGCGGGCGCGCGGTCGTGGTGGGCAACGGCAACGTCGCGCTGGACGTCGCCCGGATCCTGGTGACCGACCCCGACGTCCTGGCCAACACCGACATCGCCGACCATGCCTTGGAGCTGCTGCACGCGCGCGGCGTCGAGGAGGTGGTCATCATCGGCCGCCGCGGGCCCCTGCAGTCCACCTTCACCACACTGGAGCTTCGCGAACTCGGTGAGCTCGAGGGCGTGGACGTGGTGGTTGATCCGGCCGATCTCGCCGACATCTCCGACGAGGACGCCGAGGCGGCGGGCAAGCTGGCGCTGGCCAACATCAAGGTGCTCCGCGGCTACGCCGAGCGCGAGCACCAGCCGGGGCTGCGCCGCATCGTGTTCCGGTTCCGCACCTCGCCGATCGAGATCCGCGGGCAGGAGCGGGTGGAGGCCATCGTGCTCGGTGCGAACGAGTTGGTGACCGACGACAGCGGCCGGGTGGTGGCCCGGGACACCGGCGAGCGCGAGGAGTTGCCCGCTCAACTGGTGGTGCGTGCGGTCGGCTACCGGGGGGTGCGGATACCGGGGCTGCCGTTCGACGACGGCGCCGGTGTGATTCCGCACGACGAGGGCAGGGTTCGGGACACCCCCGGCACCTATGTCGCGGGCTGGATCAAACGCGGCCCGTCCGGTGTCATCGGGACCAACAAGAAGGACTCCCAGGACACCGTCGACACGCTGGTCGCGGACCTGGCCGGCGCCTCGCTCCGGGAGGTCTCGCCGGACCATGCCGACGAGTTGGTGCGCTGGCTGCTGGATCGCCAACCCGCATTGGTGACCGACGACCACTGGCAGGCGATCGACGCCCACGAGCGCTCGGCGGGCGAACCGCACGGACGGCCGCGGGTGAAGCTGGCCAGCGTGGCCGAACTGCTGCGGATCGGGCACGGCTGAGAATCTCCGGGGGTACCCGTTGTGCCCGGCTATGAGCGACTATGCGGGGCCCGCCGGGTGAGGTGCATGCGGGCGCGGGCGCCCAAGGACTTCCGGGCGGCACATGTTGTGCCCACCTATGAGCGACTATGGGGCGTAGCGGCGTCGGACGGGCGGCGGACAAGCCGGGACGAGGCCGGACGTGGCCGCGGCGGGGCGGGCTGACGTGGCGGCGCCGGGGTGGTGCCGGGGTGGCTTCAAGGCGGCGTCAGGGTGGCGCCGGACCCGATAGTCGCTCATAGCCGGGCACAAGCAGTGTCACCCGGGAGAGGTCCCGCGCGTGGCTATGCGGCTCCGGGCGGCGCGAAGTTCCAGTTGTCCGGGTTCTTCGGCGAGTACACGACCGGCATCAGCTGACCCATCGTGGGCCAACTGTCGACGTCGACGGCCATCCGCTGATAGACCACGTGCTCGTTCACGGTGGGCCCGTTGATGACACCGCTGATCGTGACGAACTGCTGCCCGGTGGCATCGGGCCGCGGGCTGACGCCGGTGACCAGCAGCGTGCCCGGCACGGCCTCACCGCGGGGTCCGCGGCGCATGAAGCGCGGACCCAGCACGAGCACCAGCGCGCCGACGATCAGCAACAGCACCGCGAATTCCCACATCCCGACATGGTAGGACTGCAGCCATGGGCGGCGAGCAGATGCACAAAGACCTCGCGGTGGCGCTGGAACTCGCGGACCACGCCGACGCGATCACGCTCGACCGGTTCGGCGCGCTGGATCTGCGGGTCGACACCAAGCCCGACCTGACCCCGGTCACCGACGCCGACGAAGCCGTCGAGGCCGAGTTGCGCACGATCCTGGCCCGCGAGCGACCCGACGACCACGTCCTCGGCGAGGAATACGGCGGGGCGGCGAAGTTCAGCGGCAGGCAGTGGGTGATCGACCCGATCGACGGCACCAAGAACTTCGTGCGCGGAGTGCCGGTGTGGGCCAGCCTGATCGCGCTGCTGCACGACGGCGTGCCGGTGGTCGGTGTGGTCAGCGCCCCCGCGCTGAACCGGCGGTGGTGGGCCGCGGCGGGCCTGGGGGCGTTCGCCGCCGTCGGCGCGGGCGCGCCGCGCAGGCTGTCGGTATCGGGAGTGGCCGACCTCACCTCGGCCAGCCTGTCGTTCTCAAGCCTGTCGGGATGGGCGGACCTGGGGCGGCGCGACGCCTTCATCGGGCTCACCGACGCGGTGTGGCGGGTGCGGGCCTACGGCGACTTCTTCTCGTACTGCCTGGTGGCCGAGGGAGCCGTCGACATCGCCGCCGAACCGGAGGTCAAGCTGTGGGACCTGGCCCCGCTGGACATCCTGGTGCGTGAGGCCGGCGGCGCGTTCACCGCCCTGGACGGCTCGCCCGGGCCGCACGGCGGTACGGCCGTCGCGACCAACGGACTCCTGCACGACGAGGTGCTCGCCCGCCTGGCCGCGGTGTGAACCACCAAACAGGATCGACCTATCTTACTCCAGAGTAAGATAGGTCGGGAACGCCTTCGATCAGCACCGCCGACCACCGATGAGGCTGCCGACATGCCCGACACCCGCTCCCCCAAGCCGCGCAGTGCGCGAGCCCGCGACAGCGCGGTGGGCCAATACCGCCACAAACGGTCGATCACCGATATCGGGCTGGCCATGCTGACGCCGCTGGTCGGTCAGGAGTTCCTGGATCGCTACCACCTACGCGACCCGCTCAACCGGGGACTGAAGTACGGCGTCAAGCAGGTGTTCTCGGCCGCCGGCGCCTCGACCCGCCAGTTCAAGAAGGTCCAGGGCGTCGGCGCGAAACCGACCCGGCTCGCCTCGAGCGGCGCCGACTACTTCGACCTCACCCCCGACGACGACCAGAAGATGATCGTCGAGACGGTCAACGAGTTCGCCGCGGAGGTCCTGCGTCCGGCCGCCCGAGACGCCGACGACGCCGCGGCCTATCCGACGGACCTGATCGCCAAGGCCGCAGAACTCGGCATCACCGCGATCAACGTGCCGGAGAACTTCGACGGTATCGCCGAGCACCGTTCGACGGTTACCAACGCCCTGGTGGCCGAGGCACTGGCGTACGGCGACATGGGACTGGCCCTGCCGATCCTGGCCCCCGGCGGCGTCGCCTCGGCACTGACCCACTGGGGCAGCGCCGACCAGCAGGCCACCTACCTCGGCGAGTTCGCCGGCGAGAACGTGCCGCAGGCCTGTGTCGCGATCGCCGAACCGCACGCCCTGTTCGACCCTACCGCGCTGAAGACCACCGCGGTACGCACCCCGAGCGGCTACCGCCTCGACGGCATGAAATCGCTGGTTCCCGCCGCCGCCGATGCCGAATTGTTCATCGTGGCAGCGCAACTCAACGGCCGGCCGGCCCTGTTCATCGTCGAGGCGGCGACCGCCGGGCTCACCGTCAAAGCCGACCCCAGCATGGGGATCCGGGCGGCGGCGCTCGGCCGGGTGGAGTTGGACAAGGTGTCGGTGCCGCTGTCGGCGCGGCTCGGCGAGGACGACGCCTCCGATTCCGATCACGCGCAGAACTACTCCGACGCGATCGCGCTGTCGCGGCTCGGCTGGGCCGCCCTGGCGGTCGGGACCTCACATGCCGTGCTCGACTACGTCATCCCCTACGTCAAGGAACGCGAAGCCTTCGGCGAGCCGGTCGCGCGCCGGCAGGCGGTGGCGTTCATGTGCGCGAACATCGCGATCGAACTCGACGGGCTGCGGCTGATCACCTGGCGCGGCGCGGCGCGCGCCGAACACGGTCTGCCGTTCGCGCGCGAGGCCGCGCTGGCCAAGAAACTCGGTACCGACAAGGGCATGCAGATCGGACTGGACGGCGTCCAGCTGCTCGGCGGCCACGGCTACACCA